>DATJHO010000093.1:0-64810 GCA_035493835.1 Devosiaceae bacterium | reverse complement strand
CCCTACTTCGTGCGGCAAAAACCCCGGACGATGCTGATCGAGGAAATGGAGGAGCTATGGGCCCCCATCGCGGCCGAAGACGATTGGCGGGCGTTCAATGCCGCGCTGGCCGAAATCGCCGAGATGCAGGCGGCCTACAAGTAACCACAATATTGTTCCTGATGATTTCGCTAGACAACTGACGTTTGCCGTTGATTGCAGCCATTTGGACCAGATTCTCTGGTCCTCATGGCCAGATGCTGCGGAACTATTCACGTTTGTTGCCGTTATCCGGTCAAAATGTCGCCTTCTGTAGCGGTACTCCGGATCATATTTGGGCCCTTTTCGCACAATACTGGCGGCAGGGCAGGAAATTAGGAGACCATCATCAATGTCAACCTTTGCGCGACTGGCCGTCGCAGCGGTTTTTTGTGCCTTGCCCCTGGCCCCTGCCCTGGCAGCCGGGCCGAAATTGTCGCCGGTCGGCTCGTGGCAGTCGGATGACGGGCAGGCGCGGGTCCGCGTCACGATGTGCGGCGACGGCACCCAGCTCTGCGCCCAGCTTGTCGGACTGAGCGGCGGAGCCCGCACGCCCAAGAATTTGCGATTACTGAATTCCTATGTCGTCCAGGGCGCGCAGCGGGCCGACGACAATGTGTGGGAAGGCATGGTGCGCTTCAACGGCACCACCGCCACCGGGCACATCACCTTGGTGAGCGCCCGGCAGATCAGCGTCAGCGGCTGCCAGCTCGGCATGTGCCGAACCATGCAGTTCAACCGGGTTTCCGGGCGAGGGACGGCAGCGCCCAGTGTCACCGCCGCCGCCCAGCCCTTGCCTCAGATGGCGCCGCGGACCGTCGGCCTGACCCTTTCCGAATAGAACGCCGCCAGCCGGGCGTTCAGCTCGGCCGGCACCGCCGGAAGCGCGGCCGCCGCCACGTTGTCGTCGAGCTGCGCGGGCTTGCTGACGCCTGCAATGATGCTCGAAACGGCCGGATGATCGAGCAGCCAGCGTAGCGACAGCTGGGACAGCGGCCAGCCGGTGTTGTTCAGCCCCTCGAGTTCCTTGACCAGGTCGACGCCGGTCTCGAACGGAATGCCCGAGAACGTCTCGGCCACCGAGAACGCCGCGCCATCGCGATTGAAATTGCGATGGTCCTCGGCGGCGAATTTCTGGGTCTTGCCGAACTTGCCGGAAAGCAGCCCGCTCGCCAGCGGCAGCCGCACGATGATGCCGACATCGGCCGCCTGGGCCTGCGGCAGCAGCTTGGTCGCCGCGTCCTGGCGGAACAGGTTGAAGATGATCTGCAGGCTGGCAAGGTTCGGGTTCTTGAGGCAGAGCAGGCCCTGCTCGATGGTCTCGATGCTGGCGCCGTAGAACCGGATCAGCCCGTCCTTCACCAGATCGTCCAACCAGGTGAAGATCTCACCGTCCTCGAGCACGGCCGAGGGCACGCAATGCAGCTGGGCAAGATCGATGGTCTCGACCCCGAGCCGCTTGGCCGAGCCCGCAAGGCTCTCCTTCACCTTCTCCCGCGTGTACTTGTCGGGAAACATCGTGCCGCTGCGGCCGACCTTGGTCGCGACCTTGATGTTCTTGTGCTGGCTGAGCTTGGGCGCGATGCGGCTTTCGCTCTGGCCGGCGCCATAAACGTCGGCCGTGTCCCAGAAATCGACGCCGGCGGCGAGCGCCTTGTCGAGGATCTCATTGGCGAGGTCGTCGCCGATGGCGCCGAAATCGCCCCCCAACTGCCAGCAGCCGAGCCCGATCTCGGAAACTTGATAACCCGTCTTGCCGAGGCGCCGGTGCTGCATTTTTCTCTCCGTCATAAGTGGTGGTTATGGTTTGCCCGATCCCGCCTTTGGCAGCAAGCCTTGGCCCGGCGCTGCCCTTCGAAGAGGAGCATCGATTGCCCCACGCGACTGATTGCGGCCCGAATGCCTCGGCGCGCCTCAAAACCATTGCGGAAATCGCCCGAGGCGCCGGGGCAACGGCGGCATGCATGCTGCACCATTATCCGCTCAAGGGCATGACGCTCAAGGGCATGACGCTGAAGGGCCCGCTCGACTACCAGACAGCGGCGGATCTGGCGGTGGAGCGGCAGATCGTCGCGGCGATCAACGAAGCGTTCCCCGACTATGCCGTGTGGGGCGAGGAGCAGGTCGGCAACCGCGCCGCCGCGGCCGGTGCGCCGCGCGTGCTCATCGACCCCATCGACGGCACCACCAATTTCGCCTGGGGCATTCCCTATTTCGGCGTCGTCATCGCCATCGAGGAAGCGGGCGAAATAACTGCCGGCGTCGTCTATGACGCGATGCAGCAGGAATTGTTTTCGGCCGAGCGCGGCGGCGGCGCCTTCCTGAATGGCGGCGAACTGCGCGTGCCAAAAGTGCCCTCGCCCGAGGCTGCGCTGATCGGCGTCGGGCTGCCTGTGCCGGGTCAGGTGAAGTCCGTGCCGGTCGAGCAATACCATGCGGCCTTGCGGCGGGTGATGGATACCGCCACGGGCGTTCGCTGCCTGGGTTCGGCCGCGCTGTCGCTGGCCTATGTGGCCGCCGGCAGGCTCAACGGCTTTTTCGAAGACGGCCTCTCGCCGCTCGACTACGGCGCCTCGATGCTGATCCTGCGCGAGGCCGGCGGCGTCGTCACCGGGTTCGATGGCGGTCCGGTACCCGAATCGGGCGCAATCCTCGGCGCCGGCCCCGACCTGCACCCCTGGCTGGTCGGGGGATTTTTGACACAAGCGTGATCCGTTTCCCGCGGGGATCGAAGATGACCAAGCTTGGTCGGGGTCGAGACGGAAACACCCTTTCGTGCGGGCAGCGACTTTCCAACGGGCCCATGATGCCCCGGCAATGACGGTACGTGGGGCGACGGCATTGCCCGATACTGAAGCGGTTATTGCTTCAACCATGCTCGAGCTGAAGAGCCATCCCGTTCCCTTCACCACTCCGTCACGCCGTCCCAGTAGGATCTTGGAACGCCGCGCGTCTCGCAAGGATTGAACGCCGCCTCGTGCTTTCCGGCGATGCGTTGCCCATATCCGATGCTAGACTGGAGCCGGCCCGAGGGCCCCGGACAATTTTTTCGAGGTAAGCACATGCAGATCGGCATTGTCGGCCTTGGCCGCATGGGAGCCAACATCTCCCGGCGCCTCATGCGCGCGGGACACAATTGCGTCGTCTACGACATCAACGCCGCGCAACGTGAATCGCTTGGGCACGAAGGGGCAATTCCCGTGGGCTCGCTCGAGGAAATGGCAAAAACCCTGACCGCGCCGCGCGCCATCTGGGTGATGCTGCCGGCCGGGCCGATCACCGAATCGACCATCCACCAGCTCGCGACCTATCTTGCCCCCGGCGATACCATCATCGACGGCGGCAACACCTACTACAAGGACGACATCCGCCGGGCCCGGGCGCTGGAGGCAACCGGCATCCACTATGTCGATGTCGGCACATCAGGCGGCGTCTGGGGGCTCGAGCGCGGCTATTGCATGATGATCGGCGGCCCCAAGGCAGCCGTCGACCATCTCGACCCGATCTTCGCGACGCTTGCCCCGGGCAATGGCGACGTCCCCCGCACGCCCAACCGCGACGGCCACGATCCACGCGCCGAACTCGGCTACATCCATGCCGGCCCATCCGGCGCCGGCCACTTCGTCAAGATGGTCCACAACGGCATCGAATATGGCCTGATGCAGGCCTATGCCGAGGGCTTTGACGTTCTCAAGAACAAGGCTTCCACTGACTTGCCGCCGGACGAGCGCTTCGTGCTCAACGTCGCCGACATCGCCGAGGTCTGGCGGCGCGGCAGCGTCGTCTCCTCCTGGCTGCTCGACCTGGCGGCGATCGAACTGGCCAAGGATCCGCAGCTCGGCAATTTCTCGGGTTTCGTCCAGGATTCGGGCGAGGGTCGCTGGACGGTCGAGGCCGCGATCGAGGAGGCAGTGCCGGCGGAGGTCCTGACCGCCGCCCTCTTTGCCCGCTTCCGCTCGCGGCAGGACCACAATTTCGCGGAAAAGATGCTCTCGGCCATGCGCTTCGGCTTTGGCGGGCATATCGAAGCCCCCCAGCCCAAGGATGCCGACTTGCGCGCCACCAGCCCGGAAGGACATTTGGCGACGCCGGACAAGGGACTGTGAGCCGATGGCCGGCATAACCAGCATAGAGCTCAACCCGACCGCGGCGCCGGCCGCGACCGAGGCGCCTGCCAGACCCGACCCGTGCGCCATGGTGATCTTCGGCGCCGGCGGCGATCTGACTAGGAGGTTAGTGGTGCCGGCGCTCTATAACCTCTCCCGCACCGGGAAGCTGCCCGACAATTTTGCCCTGATCGGCGTGGACATGGCCGAGGGGACGACCGAGAGCTGGCGGGAGAACCTGCGCGCCATGCTGCAGGGCTTCGTCCACAGCCAGTCGGCGGAACTGGCGATCGGAGAAATCGACGAGAAGGCTTGGGAGTGGCTCGCGAGCCGCATGATTTACGTGCGGGGCGACCTCACCAGCCCCGACCTCTACGCGATGCTGGAAACAACGCTACACGACATGGAGGCACGCCAGCACACGCACGGCAATGCCATATTCTACCTCGCCGTCGCGGACCGCTTCTTCGGCCCGGTGATTGACCATCTCGGTAAATCGGGCCTCGTCGAGCAGCCCGAGGACCAGAGCGGCAAGCCGCGCTACTGGCGTCGGGTGGTGATCGAAAAGCCGTTCGGGCACGACCTCGCCTCGGCGATGGTACTCAACAGGCAAATCCTGCGTGTCCTTGGCGAGGACCAGATCTACCGGATCGACCATTTCCTCGGCAAGGAAGCGGTGCAGTCGATCATGGCCTTCCGCTTTGCCAATGGCCTGTTCGAGCCGATCTGGAATCGCGATCGCATCGACCACGTGCAGATCACCGCCGCCGAAACCGTGGGCGTCGAGCGGCGGGGCAAATTCTACGAGATGACCGGCGCCCTTCGCGACATGGTGCCCAATCACCTGTTTACGCTGCTGTCGATGGTTGCGATCGAGCCACCCGTCGGCTTCGATGCAGAGGCCATCCGCAACAAGAAGGCCGAGCTCTACCGCGCCATCCGTGAAATCAGCCCCGAGCGGGCGGTGCGCGGGCAATATAGCGCCGGCGAAGTGCTTGACATCCCAGCCGTCGCCTATCGGCAGGAGCCCAATGTGGCCCCCGATTCCAACATGGAAACCTACGTCGCCCTCGAACTCTATATCGACAATTGGCGCTGGGCCGGCGTGCCGTTCTACCTGCGAACCGGCAAGCACCTGTCGCGGCGCGAGACCGAGATCGCCATCCGCTTCAAGCCGGCGCCCTACGCCGCCTTCGAAAACACCCGCGTCGAAACCCTGCCGCCCAATTGGCTGGTACTGAGGATCGCGCCCGACGAGGGCATTTCGCTGCAGTTCGAAGTGAAGCGCCGCGGCGGCACCGAAATGGAGCTGGCGCCGGTGCGGATGGATTTCCGCTATGATGACTATTTTCCGAAAAGCGCCAATGTCGGCTACGAAACGCTGATCTACGACATCATGACCGGCGACCAGACGCTGTTCATGCGAGCTGACATGGTCGAGGAATCCTGGCGCATCGTCGAGCCGGTGCTTAAGGCCTGGCGCGAGCAGGACGCAAGCCCTCCGGGTTATCAATCCGGTTCGGACGGCCCCAGGGAGGCCGACGACCTCATCGGCCGCGGCAGCCAGCGCTATTGGCGGATGGTCGGGCTCGACCGGCGCCGCAGCGGCTGATAGCCACAATCCCAATCCGCAATGCACTAAGGAGTAGTTCAGCGATGACGCCGCGCGTAAAGGAAATCCTCGGCTGGTACGGAGCCGACAATCCGGGCACACTCGCCAATCTGGCTCGGCTGATGAACCATGGCCGGCTCGCCGGCACCGGCAAGCTGGTGATCCTGCCGGTCGACCAGGGTTTTGAGCACGGCCCGGCACGCTCCTTTGCGCCCAACCCGGCGGGCTACGACCCGCGCTATCATTTCGAGCTCGCAATTGAAGCCGGCTGCAACGCCTATGCCGCCCCGCTCGGCTTCCTCGAAGCCGCCGCCCGCGACTACGCCGGCGACATTCCGCTGATCCTGAAGCTCAACAATTCGGACTCGCTCGGCACCGATCGCGACCCGATCCAGGCGGTGACCGGCAGCGTCGCCGACGCGCTCCGCCTCGGCTGCGCCGCCATCGGCTTCACGATCTATCCGGGCTCGGCCCGCCAGTACGAAATGTTCGACCAGATCAGCGCCCTCGCCGAGGAAGCCAAGCGCGCCGGCCTCGCCGTGGTGATCTGGAGCTATCCGCGCGGTTCGGCGCTGAGCAAGGAAGGCGAAACCGCCATTGACGTGGTGAGCTATGCCGCCCACATCGCCGCGCAACTCGGCGCGCACATCATCAAGGTGAAGCTGCCGACCGATTATATCGAGCAGGCCGAGGCCAAGAAGGTCTATCTCGAAAAACAGATCCCGATCGCGACGCTCGCCGACCGCGTCCGCCACGTCGTTCAGAGCAGTTTTGGTGGCCGCCGCATCGTCATCTTCTCCGGCGGCGCCGCCTCCAGCGACGACAAGATATTCGACGAAATCCGCGCCATCGAGACCGCCGGCGGCTTTGGCTCGATCATCGGTCGCAACTCCTTCCAGCGCAGCAAGGCCGATGCCCTGAAGCTGCTCAGCCAGGTGATGGATATTTACGCCGGGAAGTAGGGGGCAATTCCCCACGGTGGGGATGGGCTCACCCCTCCCCTCCCTCCCCCAAGAGGGAGGGTGTTCGGCTGAGTTGGAAGGAAGGTCGGTGGCTCGAAGCAGGCACTGACCAGCACCCTCCCCCCTTGCGGGGGGTGGGGGGTGCCGCATACACAACCTCACCCTGAGCCTATAGAAGGGCGAGGTCCCCGGCCCGTTTGGCACGCGCGAAGGTCCACTGGACCTTGGCAAGGGCGTGCCTCACTCCTCCGTCGGCATGTGCAGATACATCGACTGCAGCCCGACGCGGCCGGGGCCGGTAAAACGGTTGACGACGAAATTGGCGGCGGCGCCGAAAAAGCCGGAGGTCAGCCGGTCGACCACCGTGTCCATCCTGACGCTGGGATCCTTGTAAAGCCAGCCGCCCGGCTCGATGTCGATCTGCTCGCCCGGGGCCAAGACCTTCTCGAACACGTTGCCGTAGCCGTGCACCCACAGGATGCCGTCGCCCTGCGCCCGAAACTTGTCGATGAAAAAGCCTGACGAGCCGAACAGCATGTTCGCGACACCGCGAACGCGGGCAAAGGTGTATTCGATGTTGCCGGTGGCGGCCAAAAACTGATGCTCGCGCACGTCGAGTTCCTGCCCGGCGCTGAGATGGATCGGCGCGATATGCCCCGCCCCATCGCGGGAAAACGCAATATGGCCTGGGCCCGAGGCCTCGGTGACGAAAATCTGCATCCCCGCCATCATGCGCTTCAGCGCGCCCTTCATCGGCTTGAGGCCGATCCTGACCTGAGGGTGCTTCCAGAGCAGGATGTGGTGCTCGAAAAACACCGGCATGCGGCTGAGATCGACCGTCAGGACCGGCACCAATTCGCCGTCGAGATGATAGGTGACGCCGCCAAAGGTCTCGCCATGCGCCTCGGTCGGCAGCAGGGAAGGAAGGTCGTTGGGCATTTTACGCTCTTGGCTCGGGGTTGGTGCCAAAAGAGCTAGCATGCGGGCGGTGAACGGCGAATGAGCGAGGACTGAGTGTGCTGCCAAGGCCCCTCAATACGCTTCCGGCACGTAAAGCTCGGGCGGCACCGGCAGGCGCTTGTAGTCGGCGTGGTGCACGCGCTCGGGCAGCGCAATGTCCTGCCGCGGCAGATCGCCATAAGGGATCTGGTTGAGGAGATGCTGGATGCAGTTGAGCCGCGCCCGCTTCTTGTCGTCGGCATGCACAACCCACCAAGGCGCTTCCGCCGTATGCGTGCGGTCGAACATCTCTTCCTTGGCCTTGGTGTAGTCTTCCCAGTGGACTCGGGACTCGAGATCCATCGGCGAGAGCTTCCATCGCTTCAGCGGATCCTGGATACGCATCGAGAAGCGGAATTCCTGCTCTTCGTCCGAGATCGAGAACCAATATTTGAGCACGATGATGCCGGAGCGGACCAGCATCCGCTCGAACTCGGGCACCGAGCGGAAGAACTCCTCCAGTTCGTCGGGCGTGCAAAACCCCATCACCCGCTCGACACCTGCCCGGTTGTACCAGGAGCGGTCGAATAGCACGAATTCGCCAGCCGCCGGCAGATGCGGCACGAAACGCTGGAAATACCATTGCGAACGTTCGCGCTCGGTCGGCGCCGGCAGCGCCACCACCCGGCAGACGCGCGGGTTCAGCCGCTGGGTGATGCGCTTGATGGCCCCGCCCTTTCCGGCGGAATCGCGCCCCTCGAAGATCACCGCGACCTTGAGCTTATGGTACTGCACCCAATCCTGCAGCCGCACCAGTTCGTGCTGCAGCCGAAACAACTCGCGGAAATAGACTTTTCGATCGAGCGAGGGGCTCTTGGGCTCATACCCGCTGTCTTTCAGCAGGGCATCAAGCCGGTCGTCCTCCATCTCCAGTTCCAGCTCCTCGTCGAAGCTGTCGGTGATTTCATCGCGGATGCGCTCGAACTGGGACTGCTGGTTCAGGTCATCCATCGAAACATCTCCTCCGTCCATTGGCTCCAATTGAGGAGCCACACTAGCATTGCGGATATGTGACACTTTTGCCCTACCCGCCGTCTCGCGCCTGGCCCCCCATCCTCCCCCGCAAGGGGGGAGGTGGACCAGGGGGCACCGCCTTGCCACAGCGGGCACCCTCCCTCTTGCGGGGAGGCGTGGGGAGGGGGTTGGGCGCGCCCCCCGAGCCGCTCAAAATCCCGCCCGGCGCTATGCCTCCAGCGGCTAGGTGCTGGGGTGGACCGCGGGTGATTTCTCCGCGACCTGGGGCGGGCTGTGGAGCGGTCGGAACAGCGGCACCGTTCCGCTCCACAGCAGCCGGGCAGCCGCCGAGCCGGTATTACACCAGGAATGCGGCCGGTTGCCGCGGAAATGGAAGGCGTCGCCCTCGCCCAGAACCATGCTGTCCGGCTCGACCCGAACCGTCAATTCGCCCGCCAGCATGAAGATGATCTCCTCGCCCTCATGGCTCACCGTCTCGGAGCGGTAGCCGGACGGGATCGTCAGGATGAACGAGGAGAGCACGTTGCCGGCAAAATCCGTGCCGATCCGCTCATAGATGATCGAGGAGCCATTGATGGAAAAAGGCTGCCGCTCGCTCGCCCGCGACAGCGCGCTTTCAACATCGGGCGTGGAAATGAAATAGTCGACCCCGACATTTAGGCTGCGCGCGATCTGGGCGAGCGTGCCTAAAGTCGGCGTGGCGAGGTCGCGCTCGACCAGGCTCACATAGCCGATGGAAATTCCTGCCCCATCGGCCAGCTCCTGCAATGTCAGGTGCAGCTGCCGTCGCCTGGCGCGGATCAGCGGCCCCACCTTGGGCTGCGCCGATTGCAGCCGCCCATCATCGTCCACGCCTACTCCCCCGTTGGCGATGTTTTTCTGGTTCAGCGAACCTTCCTCTATATTGGTGTGGTTAAATCTTGTGCAAGTTCACGAACGTCGTGCAAGTCCGGTCCGGCTCAAGAGTTTGCGGGGGGCGTGGGCTTCCGGCGGACTCTGGTGCTGGCGACGCGCCGCTTCTTGGTCAGCGCCGGGGCATCGTGCATCATGTCCATCTGGATCTGCTGGATTTCCGCCAGTCGCTGCCACTGCCGGGAGATCAGGTAATCGAGTTTTTCATGTAGATGCCGGATTTCGAGTTCGGCCTTGAGGTTCACCCGGTAGTCGTTGTCCGCCCTCAGGCGATCCTTCGTCTCCTGCCGCCGCTGGCTCATCATGATGACGGGCGCCTGCACCGCCGCGATGCAGGAGAGCATCAGGTTGAGCAGGATGAAGGGATAGGGATCGAAAGCGCGCGTGATGCCGAGCACGACATTGATCGCCATCCAGACGAACAGGAACACGCCAAAGCTGATGAGGAACGCCCAGCTGCCGCCGAAACTGGCGATCTGGTCGGAGAGCTTGTCGCCAAATGTCCGGTGCTCCTCGAACTCTTCCTCGGTGTTTTCCGCGATCGTGTCCTGCCGGGCGATGCTTTCAGCCACCTCGCGGTCGAGTTCGGAGAACTCGCCGTGCTCTTGCTGCAGCAGTTCTTCGGTGTAGCGCATACGGTAGCGAGCCAACTCGCGGACGCTGATCATGGCCTTGGGTGACAGGTCCGGAAAATCCCGGCGGATGAACTCAGCCAGCGTCGGCCTGAGCTCATCGACCTTGACCAGATCGCGCTTGCGATAGCGCTTGCCGCTGATGGCCGAGGCGATGCGCTTTGAGGGCGGCCGGCCGATCTCCTCGGGTGTTCCGGGTTCGGCGGAAGAAATCTCGCCGCTGTCGATGACCGGCACTTCCGGACCGATCTCCGCTTCGTCGCGCCCGGATTCGTCGCCCGCATAATCCGGGTCGGGATTCTGGCTCATGTCGCAACTCCCTGGCTCTGACCGTCAGCTTCGTTGAACCCTTGCACACGCGCACGACGAAATCGTCAACAGCCTGATTCTTCCACCACTGGAGGGGTAATGCCGTAAGGCGCCATACAGGTCGCCCCCGATCGTCATGGCCGGGCTTGACCCAGCCCCCCCATGGTGACGCGCCACGACGACTGCGTTCATTGCCTCGCCGGATGGGTCCCGGGTCGGCCCGGAGATGACGAGGGAAGAGGTTCTCCGCCTTACCGACGCTCCTTGACCCTATTCCGCCCGCCTTCGGCTTGGCCTAAGCTCTTCGCGCCGGAAAAACAAAAAACCGGCGGGAGGAAAAGATGCGGGAGAATCTTTCCGGCCAGGTCGCCTTGGTGACCGGCGCGAGTTCCGGCATCGGCCGGGCAATGGCACTGGGGCTGGCGGCGGCGGGAGTAAACCTGGCCCTGACCGGCCGTTCCGCGGAGCGCCTGGCCGCGGTGGCCGATCGCTGCGCCGGTGTCGAGACGCTGGTTTTGCCGGCCGACCTCGCCCGGCCCGTCGAGGTCGAGCGCGTGGTAGCGGAGGCAAGCAGCCGCTTCGGCAAGATCGATATCCTGCTCGCCAACGCCGGGCTCTACATCCCCGGCGACGTGGCCGAAGGTGACGCCGACCGCTGGGACGAGTTGCTGGCCATCAACGTCGCCAGCGTTTTCCGTCTCGTCCGCCTCGTGTTGCCGCGCATGATCGAGCAGCGAGCAGGCGACATCATCGTCACCAGCTCGATTTCCGGCCACGTGGCTATCCCCTGGGAGCCGGTCTATTCCGCCTCCAAGCACGCGATCCAGGCCTTTGTCCACGGCCTGCGCCGGCAGGTGCTCGACCACAATATCCGCGTCGGTGCGGTGGCGCCGGGCGTCGTGCTCAACGAACTCTGGGGTTTTACCGACGAAGCGGCGATTGCCGAAAAGGTCGCCAGTCGCGACGGCCTCCGCTCGGAGGACGTGGCGGAGGCCGTCTTGTTCATGCTCACCCGGCCCCGGCACGTCACCATTCGCGACCTCGTCATCCTGCCCCAGCACCAGGACATCTGAGCCATGCCCGAGTTCGATTACGTCATTGTCGGTGCCGGCGCGGCCGGGTGCGTCCTCGCCAGCCGGCTGAGCGAAGATCCCAAGGCCCGGGTCGCGCTCATCGAAGCCGGCCCCGACCGCAATGCCAAAAAGATGCTGGTAAAGATGCCGCTGGCCATGGTCACCTTCATGGCCCCGGCGTTGGCCTTTTTGGGCGGGCCGAAATTCATGTCGTGGTTCGAGAGCGAGCCGGAGCCGGGCCTGCAGGGCCGGCGCATCGCGCTGCCCCGCGGCAAGGGCGTCGGCGGCAGCACCAACGTCAACGGCCAGATCTTTGTTCGCGGCCAGCGCGAAGATTTCGATCACTGGCGGGACCTGGGGTGCAAGGGCTGGGGTTATGACGACCTGTTGCCCTATTTCAAAAAGCTCGAGCGCTTCGAACTGCTGGCCGATCCAAAATCCGGCCGCCATGTCCGTCTCGGCGGACAACCGCTGGCCGCCCAGGTGGATAAAAAATTCCATGGCACCGAGGGGCCGCTGAACATCGCTCCGCCGCGCATCGTCAACCCGTTGACCAACACCTATCTCGAAGCAGCCCGCCTCGCCGGCTATCCGCTCAACCCCGATTTCAACGGCGAGCGGCAGGACGGCGTCGGATTTTATACTTTTACCCAGCGCAATGGAGAGCGGCTCACCGCCGAGCGAGCCTATCTGGATCCCGTTCGTCACCGCCCCAACCTCACCGTCATTCCCGAGAGGCAGGTGACGCGGGTGCTGATGGAGGGCACAAGGGCCGTCGGCATCGAATGGCAGAACGGGGAGGAAAAAGGCGAGATCCGCGGCGGCGAGATCATCCTCTCGGCCGGCGCGTTCGTTTCACCGCACCTCCTGATGCTCTCCGGGATCGGCGACGCACAGGAACTTTCCCGCTTCGGCATCCCGGTCGTTGCCGACCTGCCGGGGGTCGGCAAGAACCTCCAGGACCATTACGACATCACGCTCGAATACCGCATCCGGACGACGGCGGGCTACGGCATCTCCTGGCGCGCCCTGCCCCGCAATGTCCTCCACGTGCTGGACTGGATTTTTCGCCGGCGCGGGCTGTTCGCCTCGACCACGGCGGAAGCAGGCGGCTTCGTTTCGAGCCGGACAGACGTCGGGCGCCCCGATGGTGGGCGGCCGGATATTCAGCTCTTCTTCTGCGCCGCCGTCGCCAACACGCAGAACGCCGCGGGCTTCACGGGCCACGGCTTCCTGGTCCACGCCACCGATTTGAGGCCCGGCAGCATCGGCCAGTTGCAATTGCGCTCGGCGGATCCGGCGACAAAACCCTCGATCCTCTTCAACGTTTTTCGCGACCAGAGCACGATGGCGACCTTGCGCGAAGGCGTCCGTATCATCCGGAAAATCGTCGCGCAGGCGCCATTCGCCCGCCATCTGGAGCGCGAGGTCGACCCTGGCCCCGAGGTGGAGAGCGACGGCGCCATCGACGCCTTCATTCGCGAAAAGGTGGGAACGCTGTTTCACCCCGTAGGCACCTGCAGCATGGGCGTTGGCCCCGAGGCGGTGGTCGATCCGGCCACCCTGCGCGTTAACGGCGTCGAAGGCCTCAGGGTGATCGACGCCTCGATCATGCCGGCGATCGTTTCCGCCAACACGGTTGCCGCCACCTACTGCCTTGCCGAAAAGGGCGCCGACCTGGTGAAGGCCAGCGCGGCCGCGACAAGAGCTGCCGACAAAGCGGAGCAGCCTCGCTGATACCCTACCCAACAGATGAGCGCGATCCCGTTGATTTCGTCGTCGTGGCCAAGCTTGACCCGGGGACCCATGATGCCTCGGGCTTGCAGCACACCGCCCAAGGTCTCGCGACCACTCAACCGGACCATGCTTTAGTAGCAGGGCCCATAGGGATAATATCCGCAGGTCGGGTAACCACCATAATACGGCGCGGCGGCCGCACCCACAGCGGCAGCGCCGACCACGGCGCCCGTTGCTGCTGCACCGGCACCGTACCACGCACCATGATATGCCGGAGCATGCCAGTAGCTGCCGCCGTGATAGACGCCCCCGGCATGGGCGAAATCAACGTCGCCGACCCGGCCGACGCCGCCATGGAACCCACCGCCGCCAAAACTTGCCCGGAAGGGGTCGATGAACACGGCTGCGGGTCCCTTGGCGCCATGCAGGCTGCCTTCCAGCACCGAAACCTCGAACGTCAGATCATCACCTTCCATCTTCGGCGATTTGAGCTGCACTACGGCATCGTTCACATCCGATCCGTCCCCGCCCAGCACCGAAACGGTGGCGTTCGGCGGATCGAGATCAAAACTGTTCTTGCCCGGCTCCCACTGCTGAAGGAACTGCTCGGTCGCCACGTGTCCGGCCGCCCGCACCGGGCGATCCGCGAAAACGATCGAATTCTTCGAGACCCCGGTCAGCGTCAGCCTGTTCCCAGTGAGCGTGGCCCCATCGGAATTGATGACGGCGAGCGAGGGCACCGGCCCGGTCGGCGTCACCTCGCCGATCGACTTCTGCAGCGGCACATGGGGCTTGCTGCCCTCATCCTGGGCCATTGCCGTACCCGCGATCGACAACATCCCCGCAGTAAATACCGCCGCCCGCGTCATTTGCAAAATCGCCATCGTCCAGCCTCCTCGCTGAATTGAGGCGCGGACTACAGCAAGTCAAACCTGCACTGGCAATATCTCCAAATGGCCCTGCGTGTAATCCGATTTCGACATGGAAGCCCGATGCTCGATATTTCTGATTGGCAACGCAGATCAATTCGGCGATGCAAGATATTGACTTGGTGCGATGCCGAACATTTCTGCTATGGGCGGAAAATTGGGGCAGTTCATTTGAAGCTGCGCATTTCGCCCGCTGGCACAAGCCGCAGTCTTCCCGCAATCGCCCGAGCTTGGGCTGAACCTATCCGAAAGTACAAAAAAGAGGAAAAGGCAGCAGCATGCCGCCGGAAAAACAAAAGGGCCTCACGGCCCTTTGTCATCAAAGCTTTGCCGAGCTTTGAGAATTTTGGAGCGGGCGAAGGGATTCGAACCCTCGACCCTAACCTTGGCAAGGTTATGCTCTACCCCTGAGCTACACCCGCACTCCATTCGCGCAACGCCTTGGCAGCGCCGCAACGCGCGCTTATATGCCCAATCGATAGACCGATTGCAACCCAAAACTCAGCCTTATTTTGCTGACCCCACAACCCCGTCAAAGGCGGGCTTTGCAAGGGCCCGGCAGTCCGGCACAATAGGCGAGCGTCCATTCGCCAGAGGGCAGAAAAGTGAACATTGATGTCAGCGGCGCTGCCAGCGCCCCCACCGCTACTCCCCCGGCAGACCTGATCAAGGAGTCCTCCGACCGCTCCTTCAAGGCCGACGTGCTCGACGCTTCGCGCGAGGCGCCGGTGCTGGTCGATTTCTGGGCACCCTGGTGCGGCCCGTGCCGCCAGTTGACCCCCACCCTCGAAAAGGTGGTCAACGAAAAGGCCGGCAAAATCCGGCTGATCAAGATCAATATTGATGAGAACCCCAGCGTTGCCGGCCAGCTCGGCATCCAGTCCATTCCCGCCGTCTTCGCCTTTGCCGGCGGCCGGCCGATCGACGCCTTTCTCGGCGCCATGCCCGAAAGCGAGGTCCGGCGCTTCGCCGACAAGGTGATTGCCCAGGCGCCCGCAGCGCCGATCACGCCCGAAGCCGAGCTGGAGGAGCAGATCAGCAACGCCATTGCCGCTGCCGACGAGGCGGCCAGCGCCGGCGACGTCGGCCGCGCCGCGCAGATCTACGGCATGGTGCTGCAGCACCAGCCCGAGAACGCCAAGGCGCTGATCGGCATGGCGCGCCTCTATCTTGCCACCGGCGACGTCGCGCAGGCCGAGGCGACGCTCGGCATGGTGCCAGAAGCTGAGCGCAAGGGCGACGACTACAATTCACTTGCCGCCTCCATAAAACTGCAGACTGAAGCCGCCGAGCTGTCCGAGGCGGCCGCGCTCGAGGAACAGCTCAAGGCCAACCCCGACGACCACCAGGCGCGCTTCGATCTCGCGGTCGTCCTCAATGCCGAGGGCAAGCGCGAGCCGGCGGCCGAGGCGCTCGTCGAGCTGATGCGCCGCGACCGCAGCTGGAACGAAGACGGCGCGCGCAAAAAACTGCTCGAATTGTTCGAAGCCTGGGGCGCCAAGGATCCGGCGACGCTGCGCGGCCGGCGCCTTCTGTCGGCCCTGCTGTTTTCCTGAGCCCCTTATGCCCAAGCGCCCGTCTTCCCCAGCCGACCTGCCGCAAAGCGTCCCGATCTTCCCGCTGAGCGGGGCGCTGCTGCTGCCGTTTGCCCATCGCCCGCTCAACATTTTCGAGCCGCGCTACAGAGAGATGGTGGATGCGGCGCTTAGGACCGACCGGCTGATCGGGCTCATCCAGCCGCAGGACACGTCCGAGGAAAGTCCCCGCGGCCGTGCCCCGCTGCAATCGATCGGCTGCCTCGGCCGGCTGACGCATTTCGAGGAGAATGGCGATGACCGCTATTTCATCATCCTCGAAGGCGTCTGCCGCTTCGAGCTCAGGACCGAGCTGACGGTGATTTCGCCCTATCGCCAGGCGACGATCGATGCCTCGCCCTTCGCCTCCGATTTCGAGCACGGTTTCGGCGCCGACGAGGTCGATCGCAGCCGCTTCGTCAAGATGATGCACGACTACGCCGATTTCGCCGACATCGACATGAACTGGGACGAGATCAACAAGACGCCGATCGCGGATCTGGTCAATTTCTGCTGCATGGTCAGCCCCTATGGCGCGGCGGAAAAGCAACAGCTGCTGGAGGCCAATTCACTCGGCACCCGCGCCGAAACGCTGATCGCCATGGCCGAATACGAAATGGCCCGCGGGCGCACCGACGCCAGCCCGCTCAACTGATGCCACGGCCGCTGGAACTCGATCGGCGGGTGCTCGAAATCCTGGTCTGCCCCCTGACCAAGACCCGCCTCACGCTGTCGGCCGATGGCACGGAGCTGATCTCCATCGCCGCCCGCCTCGCCTTCCCAATCCGCGACGGCGTCCCCATGCTGGCCCTCGACGAGGCCCGCGAGATCGACCCCCGCGAACTGGCCAAACTGCCGCATTTTGGCGACGAGAGCGGGTAGTGCGCGATTCCGTTGAGTTGAACGCTCGCCCCTCCACTCGTCATGGCCGGGCTTGACCCGGCCACCCATGATGCCTCGCCAAGTCGCCCGACGTTACTGGAAAGTCAGCATGGGTCCCCGGGTCAAGCCCGGGATGACGATGGGGCAAGGGTGCGATCTAATGCGGACACCGCACTGGCAGGACCGTGCCCAGCCGCATCGCCTACAACGGCTGCCCGCTCAGCAATTTTGGTCCGCCGGTCGCGGCGGCGGCCTGGCGGATCATCGCCGATTTGACCAGCGGCAGCCGGTCGACCACACCAAGCCCGAAATCGCGCGCCGCCCGCACCGGCGCGACGTCGTTGGAAAAAAGCCGGTTCATCCCGTCGGTCACCATCGCCATCAGCGTGGCATCGAAGCGCCGCCAGCGTTGATAGCGGAGGAGCGCGTCCTCGGCCCCGTGGTCGAGCCCGAGCCGCATGGCATCGATCACCACCTCGGCCAGCGCCGCCACATCCTTCAGCCCCAGATTGAGCCCCTGCCCGGCGACCGGATGCACCACATGCGCGGCGTCCCCGATCAATGCCAGCCGCGGGCCGGCGAAATCGCGCGCCATCTGCAGCTTCAGCGGAAAAACCTGCAGCTTTTCCTCGACCGTGACCGTCCCGAGGCTCGAGCCCATCACCCCCTCGATGATCAGGGAGACCTCCTCGAGCGGCATCGCCTTGTAGCGCTGCGCCTGGTCGGGCGTTTCGGTCCAGACCAGCGATGAGCGCTTGCCCTTGAGTGGCAGGCTCGCGAAGGGCCCCGCCGGCCGGAAATGCTCATAAGCGGCGCCCGCGTGCTCGAGCGTGTGCGAAATCGTCGTCACGATCCCCGCCTGCCGATAGTCATGGGCCACTACCCCGATGCCGGCCAGCCCGCGCAGCACCGATTGCGCGCCGTCGGCGCCGATCACCAGCGGCGCCTTGAGCACGCGGCCATCCTTCAGCGCCAGCGCCGCGCCACCGGGCTCGACGGCAAAGCCGGCGATCTCAGCCGGGGCGACGAGATCGACCTTTCCCGCAACGGCGTCGAGCAACGCGGTGAGCAACGCCCGGTTCGGGACCATGTGCGCGAAGGGCTCACCCGGGGCAACCTCGCCGGCAAAGCTCAGGAACAACGGCCGGGCAATGTCGTCGCGGCCCGAATCGGTGATCTTCATCTCGACCACTGGCTGCGCCTCGCCTTCCACGGTCGGCCATATCGACAACGCCTCGAACAGGCGCCGCGCCCCGGCCGACAGCGCCGAGGCCCGCTGATCGGGCGGCACGGCGAAATCCCGCCGGTCGACGAGCGCCACCTTCACCCCCTCGATGAAGCGCGTGAGGCTGAGTGCCATGGTCAGCCCGACCGGGCCGCCGCCGACGACGATGACGTCATATTGGGTTGTCTGCTGGCTAGCGTTCATGGGGGATCACCTCTCGCCCCTATTTCAGGCGGTTCGCCCGCGTGGGCAAGAGGGCACCTTCACAGCCCCTGCCCAAATGAAAAGCAAAACTGCGGATTTTGCCCTTTTTTTATGCACAGACAGGCGTTCGGCTGCCCTGCACATGGGCGCAGTGCCGATCCCCGCATGAAGATTACGTAAGGGAATCATCATCTTGAGGAATGTGGCGCTAGTTTGGCACGCGGTTTGAGTCTCTTTCGGCAGTCGGACATCGAAAACCCGTAACGAAAGGGGCCGAAATGAAACTGGTGGTCGCTATCATCAAGCCATCTCGCCTGGAAGAAGTTCGCCAGGCGCTCAATTCGCTCGACGTGCACGGCATGACCGTGACTGAGGTCAAGGGATATGGCCGCCAGAAGGGCCATTCCGAAATTTACCGCGGCACCGAGTATGCCGTCCACTTCCTGCCCAAGCTGAAGATCGAGATCGCCGTCGAAGACGCGCTGTCCGATCGCGTGATTACCGCGATCCGAGAGGCAGCCCAGACCGGCCGCATCGGCGACGGCAAGATCTTCGTGTTCGACCTCGAACACGTTACCCGCATCCGCACCGGTGAAACCGGCGCGGCGGCGCTCTGACCCCCGCGCTTCCTCTCGGAGAAACGATAATGATAATAGCAAGAACGACAAAGGTCGTCGGGGCCTCGCTGGCGTCGCTCACGACCCTGCTCTACGCTCTGCCGGCCCTGGCTCAGAGTGCCACCAGCGCCGCAACCGCTGCGGCACCCGCCGCCGCGGCGCCAGCCGCGCCGGCCATCAATTCGGGCGACACCGCCTGGATGCTGACCTCGGTCGCCCTGGTCCTGATGATGACCATCCCCGGCCTCGGCCTCTTCTATGCCGGCATGGTGCGCAAGAAGAACGTGCTCGCAACCGTGATGCAGAGCTTTGCCATCACCTGCGTGGTGACGCTGCTCTGGTTCATCATCGGCTATTCCATCGCCTTCACCAATGACGACCCGGCCAATCCCGGCAAGTTCATCGGCTCGTTCGCGCACTTCCTCCTCAACGGCATCAACGTCAACTCCATCAACGGCCTGGCGCCGACCATCCCGGAATATGTGTTCTCCATGTTCCAGATGACCTTTGCCATCATTACCCCGGCATTGATCTGTGGCGCCTTCGCCGAACGCATGAAGTTCTCGGCGATGATCATCTTCATGTCGCTCTGGCTGCTCTTCGTCTACGCGCCCATCGCCCATTGGGTGTGGGGTGGCGGCTTCCTCGGCGGCCTGGGCGTGCTCGATTTCGCCGGCGGCACCGTGGTGCATATCAACGCCGGTGTGGCAGGCTTGGTCTGCGCGCTCGTCCTCGGCCGGCGCAAGGGTTTCGGCACCGTCAACATGGCGCCGCATAACCTCGTGCTGTCCTTTATCGGCGCCTCGCTGCTGTGGGTCGGCTGGTTCGGCTTCAACGCCGGTTCCGCCGTTGCTTCCAACGCGCTCGCCGGCGCCGCCATGATGAACACGCAGGTCGCGACCGCCGCCGCGGCCCTGGCCTGGATGTTTGCCGAATGGCTGGTGGTCAAGAAGCCGAGCGTTCTCGGCATCATCTCCGGCGCCGTCGCCGGCCTCGTGGCCGTCACCCCGGCCTCCGGCTTCGTCAACCCGACCGGCGCCTTCATCATCGGCATCGTGGCAGGCGTCGTCTGCTACTACGCGGCCGCGCATTTGAAGAAGATGTTCGGCTACGACGACTCGCTTGACGCCTTCGGCGTGCACGGCATCGGCGGCATCATCGGCGCCCTGCTCACCGGCGTCTTCGCCGACGCGGCCATCAACCCGCTGGGCGCCAACCACTCGATAATCACGCAGCTCGAGGGTGTCGTCGTCACCATCGTCTGGACCGCCGTTGTTACGTGGGTGATCCTGATGGTTACCAAGATGCTGGTGGGCCTGCGGGCGAGCGAGGCCGAGGAAGAGGAAGGCCTCGACATCACCCAACACGGCGAAAGCGTCGCCGAGTAATCCGGGAGCCCGGCCGGGAGACCATTCCGGCCGGGCAACCACATCCGGAGCGCCGGGGGGCGCTTCGGGAGCAGGGACGGCCGGGCGGATCCTCCTCCCCCGACCCGATCGTCCACTGGGTGGCCCGGCGACAGGGAGCTGGGCCGGGCCACCCATCTCCACCCGCCATCTTATTGGTCGCGGCGTGCAGCTCATGTCCTCTTGGCCCGCCACAGAGGCTTCCCACTCGCAAAACTGCATGGGCTGCACACCCGGACCAATTTCGCTGCGACCGCGGATCCAGCGTTTCACGTGAATCACGAGGCGTTTTGGCGGGCCAAGAATGACGGCCTCCGCCAGTTCCGCAACATCGGCCACAACCGCGTGACACCCCGGCGCTCACCGTGAGCCTGTCGAACCACGAGTGCCTTGGCACATTGCCGGCCGCGTCCTTCGACAAGTTCAGGATGAGGCCTTGAGTGAAAAAGCGAACCCTTTGAGGATGTCGCCCGAATTGGATGCGGGCCGCCCCGTCAACGGCGTCACCCAGGCGAACGCCGGGGTCCATCTTGATCCTCCACCACCTGCCCCAGCGTTGCCGCCTCCACCGGTATGACGCCCCCTCGCCCCGATTAGCACGAGGTTAACCACGCCCCCGTAGCATGCTCTGAAGGGCCCCCTCGCCCGCACCTTCCAACAAAGCCCGAGACGCCAATGCCGACACGCTCCTCGCCGCTCATCGAAGACCATTCGCATGCGCAGGCGTCGGCGATCCATATACAGATCCCGCTGCGGCTCATCGGCCTGCTGCTGGCGGTCTTCATCGCCGCGCTGCTGCTGGCGCTGTCGTCCTGGTCGGTGACCGACCCGAGCCTTTCCTATGCCACGCCAAAACACCCGCAGAACTGGCTGGGCTTTCCCGGTGCGGTGATCGCCGATCTTGGCTTTCAGTTCTTCGGGCTCTCGATCTTCGTCGCCATCGCCCCGATGGCGGTCTGGGCCTGGCACCTGATTCGGCGGCGCGTGCCGAAACGGATGCCGCTGCGCTTCCTCGCCTGGCTCGTCGCCAGTGTGCTGTCGGCCGGGGTCCTCGCCTTCGTTGCCGTCCCCGAGACCTGGCCGCTGCCCACCGGGCTCGGCGGCCTTATCGGCCAGGGATTTGAGAACCTTGCGACCATGGTGAGCGGCGGGCAGGAGCCCAAGGGCGTCACCTCGGCGCTGTTCGCCCTCGTTCTTCTTTCCCCCACCCTTGCGATGCTTTGGGTCGCCTTCGGGCTCAAATCGGCGAGCCTTGCCGCCGCCGCCAAGCGCGGCCCATCGGCGGTGACCGCCCGCGGCCGACAGAAGCCGCTCGCCGATGACGAGCCGGAACCGCGCGGTTCCGCCTTCTTCGACGTGGCGATCGGCGGGCTGGTGCACATGGCCTTCTCGGCGAAAACGGCATTCCGCCGGGCCAAGGCCCAGGCGCGCGAAAAACACCTCGCTCAGGAAGCCGCCTGGCGCGACAATGCGGTCGAGCCCAGCCTCGAGCGCGACCATGTGGAACTTCGCCGCGCGCCGGCGCCAGTTGCGGTCGAGCGCCGGCCGATCAACATCCAGACTGGCCCCTCGGCCGACGATGCCGACTTTGACGAGCCGCCCTTCGACGACGACGAGCCGCAAAATTTCGTCGACGAAAGAGATTTTGTCGACGAGGAAGCGTTCGAGGCTGCCCCGCCGCCCGCCGCCGCGCCACGCGTAAGCGTGCCGAGCCCCCGGCCGGAGCCACGCATCGTGCCCGTTCCGGCCCAGCAGGCACCGCGTGTCATGGCCCCGGCCCCGCGCCCGGCCCCCGGCGCGCGGGAAACCCGCGAAGCGCAGGCTTCGCTGCTCCACGACAATTTCGGCTTCGAGCTGCCCGCCCTCGGCCTTCTTGCCGAACCCCGGGCCAAGGGCCTTGCCGACGAGCACCGCCCCGAGCGGCTCGAGGCGATGGCCCGCAGGCTCGAGGGCGTGCTCGAGGATTTTGGCGTCAAGGGCGACATCATCAATGTCCGCCCCGGCCCCGTCGTCACGCTCTACGAACTTGAGCCGGCGCCCGGCATCAAATCGAGCCGGGTGATTTCGCTGGCCGACGACATCGCCCGCTCGCTGAGCGCCATTTCGGCCCGCGTGGCCGTGGTTCCGGGCCGTAACGCCATTGGCATCGAGCTCCCCAATGAGAGCCGCGAGACGGTTTATCTCCGCGAAATGCTGGCCTCGGCCGATTTCGAGAAGATGAAGGGCAAGCTCCCCATCTGCCTCGGCAAGACCATCGGCGGCGAGCCGATCATCGCCGATCTCGCCCGCATGCCACACCTGCTCATCGCCGGCACCACCGGCTCGGGCAAGTCGGTGGGCATCAACACCATGATCCTCTCCATCCTCTACCGGATGACGCCGGAGGATTGCCGGCTGATCATGATTGATCCCAAAATGCTGGAACTGTCGATCTATGACGGCATCCCGCATTTGTTGACGCCGGTGGTGACCGATCCCTCCAAAGCCGTGGTCGCGCTCAAATGGGCGGTCCGCGAGATGGAGGACCGCTATCGCAAGATGAGCAAGATCGGCGTCCGCAACATCGACGGTTTTAACCAGCGCGTGAGCGAGGCCGCCAAGAAGGGCGAGGTCATCACCCGCACGGTGCAGACCGGTTTTGATCGCGAAACCGGGGAAGCGATCTTCGAGAGCGAGGAGTTCAACCTCGAGCCGCTGCCCTTCATCGTCATCATTGTCGACGAAATGGCCGACCTGATGATGGTCGCCGGCAAGGACATCGAAGGCGCCATCCAGCGCCTCGCCCAGATGGCCCGCGCAGCCGGCATCCACCTGATCATGGCAACGCAGCGCCCCTCCGTCGACGTCATCACCGGCACGATCAAGGCCAACTTCCCGACCCGCATTTCCTTCCAGGTGACCAGCAAGATCGACAGCCGCACCATTCTGGGCGAGCAGGGCGCCGAGCAATTGCTGGGCAATGGCGACATGCTCTACATGGCCGGCGGCGGTCGCATCCGGCGCCTGCATGGCCCGTTCGTCTCCGACAACGAAGTGGAAGCCATCGTCACGCACCTGAAATCGCAGGGCGCGCCGGACTACCTCGATTCGATCACCGCCGACGAGGACGACGAGGCCGAGATGCCGCAGGGCGACGACTACAGCGGCTCGGGCGACGAACTCTACGACAAGGCCGTCAACATCGTCCTCTCCGACAAGAAGGCGTCCACGTCCTACATCCAGCGACGCCTCGCCATCGGCTACAACAAGGCGGCGTCCCTCATCGAGCGGATGGAGCGGGAAGGCGTCATTTCGCCCGCCAACCATTCCGGCAAGCGCGAAATCCTCGTGGGCGGCGAGCAGTATTAGGCTGAGCCTTTGGCCCACCCCCACCCTGGCGCTGCCGCGCTCACCCTCCCCACAAGGGGGAGGGAGCGATGGATTCGCAAGCCGTGCCACGAATCTCCCTCCCCCTTGTGGGGACGGGAGCGGCAGCAGGGTGGGGGTGGGCCCACACACCACCCTCATCCGTTCAGCTCGCCTTCCACCTCTTGCCGCAATTGCTCAATAGGTTAGGCTGAATTCAATCATCCGACCCCGGACGCCATTTCATGATTCGTCGCGACATCCTGCTGCTCGGGCTCGGCCTGGCGCTGGCTGGTACAATGCCCGCCCTGGCGGCCAGCCGGCCGCTGACCGATGACGAGAAGACGCTGGTCAATGCCATCAGCGCTTACAATTCCTCGATCCAGACCATGGTCGGCCGCTTCATCCAGATCGATACCAGCGGCCAGACTATCGAAGGCACCTTCTTCCTGCAGCGCCCGGACAAGATCCGCTTCCGCTACAATCCGCCTTCCCGCCAGGAGATCATTTCGATCGGCAACGGCTTTTACGTCATCGACCGCAAGGCGCAGACGCAATACGCCTATCCGCAGAACCAGGTGCCGCTGCGCCAGTTCCTGTCGGACAAGATCGATCTGCTGCGATCCAACATCATCGACCTGACCCAGTCCGACAGCTACGTCACCATCACGCTCTCGGACAGCTCGATCGAAGGCACCGTACAGGTGGCGCTGGTCTTCGACAAATCGACCATGGATCTCGCCCAATGGGTTCTGACCGAGCCGAGCGGGCAAGAGCTGACCTTCTCGCTCTATGACGTGCAGAAGGGCGTCGATATTCCGAAATCGTTCTTCTACATCGACGCCAACCTGAAGTCGAAGGCGCCGGACTGAGAGGCATTGCTCCGGAGAACGGGCTCCGCCATAACGGGCCCGCTCGTCACCCGGAAGCCCTTACCATGCCCGTCAGTTTTGCCACCTGGAACATCAATTCGGTGCGCCTGAGGCTCGGCCTCGTGCTCGATTTCCTCAAGCAGTATGCGCCCGATGTGCTGATGCTGCAGGAAATCAAATGCACCAATGACCAGTTCCCGGCCAAAGCCTTCGCCGAGGCCGGCTACCCGCACCAGGCAGTGCACGGCCAGAAGGGCTATCACGGAGTCGCCATCGTCTCCCGCTTCCCGCTGACCGACGTTTCGAGCCGAATGTTCGTCGAAATCGCCGAATCCCGGCACGTTTCGGCCCGGCTCGATTTCGGCCGCGGCCCGCTGACGGTGCACAATTTCTATGTCCCTGCGGGCGGCGACATCCCCGACCCCGAGCTCAACCCCAAATTCAAGCACAAGCTCGGCTTCCTCGATGAGCTGAAGGCCTGGTTCGCGGAACCGCACTTCAAGGAGAGCCACCTCATTGCCGGCGATTTCAACATCGCCCCGCACGCCAACGACGTCTGGAGCCACAAGCAGCTGCTCGACGTCGTCAGCCACACCCCGGTCGAAACCGAGGCGCTGGACGGCTTGCTCGCCGGCGGGTGCGGCTGGGTGGATCTGGTGCGCAAGCACATCCCGCACGATCAGAAACTCTATTCGTGGTGGAGCTATCGGGCGCAGGACTGGCAGGCTTCCGATCGCGGCCGCCGGCTCGATCACATCTGGTCGACCACGGATATTGCCGCTCATTCCAGCGCCGCCGAGATCATCAGGCCAGCGCGCGGCTGGAGCGAAAAGCCCTCCGACCACGTGCCTGTGATCGTCCGCTTCGCCGACGCTTAGGGCTTGATCGAGGCTATGCTGACCCAACGGAGATTCCCGCCTTCGCGGGAATGACCGGGGCTTTGCGGGCAATGCAGTACCACATCCACGGCGTCATTCCCGCGAAGGCGGGAATCTCCGTTTTACGCGTGCTCAGCACATGTGCCGGGAAGCTCGGGAAAAAGCAGCCAATCCCGGCTGCCATGTTGCAGGGGGGCGGCCGCCTCAGTCCTTGCGGATCCTGCCCTTGATCGGCGAGAGCGCCGACACAAACCCCACCAGGTCGGCCCGGATGCGCTCGGCCGCCCTGGCCGCCAGTTCGGGCGATTCGTTGAGCAGCTTGAGGAACGAATTGCGCGGCACGAACAGCGTCTCCACGGCGCCGACCGCCCGTACAGTGACCCCTCGCGGCCGCTCGGTGAGCAGCGCCATGGTGCTGATCATCGACCCGGGCTGCGAGAGCATATAGGGTTTGGCCTCGCCATCGCGCGCAACCGAAACATGGCCGGAGATCAGCACATGGGCGCCGGCCGGAATGTCGTCGCCGGTCACAAGCACGCTGCCGTCGGCAAAGCGCTTCCGCTCGCTGGCAAACGCGAGCAGGCGCCGTTCTTCCTCGGTGCAGATTTCAAAGAAATCCGCACCGGCAAGGATGGCTGCCGCATCGTCGATCTGCATCCCGCCCCGTTCCTAGAAATAGTCGCGTCGGGCGGCCCTAGCAAATCACCCCGGCCCTGCGCAACTTATGGAACCAGACGATACCCGCCTTCTTCGGTAACGAGCAACCGCGCATTGGATGGGTCCCGCTCGATTTTTTGCCTAAGCCGATAGATGTGGGTCTCGAGCGTGTGGGTGGTGACGCGGTTGTTGTAGCCCCAGACCTCCTTGAGCAGCACGTCCCGGGTGATGGTCTTGGGTCCCTGCCGATAAAGATATTTGAGGATCGAGGTTTCCTTGTCGGTGAGCCGCACCTTGCCGCCCTCCGGCCCTTCCAGCAATTTTGCCGCCGGCTGGAAGCTGTACTGGCCGATGGTGAAGACCACGTCCTCGCTCTGGTCGTGCTGGCGCAGCGCCGAACGGATGCGGGCAAGCAGCACCGAAAAGCGGAAGGGTTTTGTCACATAGTCGTTGGCGCCCGATTCCAGGCCAAGGATCTCATCCGAATCGGTGTCGTGCCCGGTGAGCATGAGGATGGGGCTCTTGAAGCCCCCGCGGCGGAGGATTTTCACCGCCTCGCGCCCATCCATGTCGGGCAGCCCGACATCGAGGAGCATCAAGTCGACGTGCCCATCGTTGACGAGGGCGAGCGCCTCGGTCCCGGTTGCCGCCTCGATGATCTCGAACTCGCGATAATGTGCGAGCTGCTCTACGAGCGTCTTGCGCAGATCCTCGTCGTCATCGACAAGAAACAGGCGTCGCTTATTCATGTTTGACCTCAGCCCATGCTTATCCGGTTGTGAGTTACGGCCCGGTATCATGCCCGGCCAATCACTAAACCGTGTGCCTAGCAACGGCACCGTCTCGCCATTAGTTTCAGATCTGCGGCAATGTTGCGGCAGGACGACTGCCAAACAAGGCGGAGCCGACGCGAACATGGGTTGCGCCTATCTCGATCGCGGTCTCGAAATCGGCACTCATGCCCATGGAAAGAAAAGGCAATCCAGCTTCACGCGCAAGGGTGGCCAAATGCGCAAAATAAGGCCCCGCAGGAACCCCATCCGGCGGGATACACATCAGCCCAACGATCTCGAGCCCGTGCCGTTCACGGCAGCTATGCGAAAATGCGACCGCTTCGGCTGGCGGGATGCCGGCTTTCTGCGGCTCCTCCCCGATATTGACCTCGACGTAGCACGGGAGCCGCCGGCCGCTCCGCGCCATTTCGGCACCCAGCGCCGCAGCGAGCTTTTCCCGGTCGACGGTCTCGATCACATCGAACAATTCCACCGCTTCCTTGACCTTGTTGGTCTGCAGCGGTCCGATCAGGTGCAACTCGACGCCGGGAAATTGCGCCTTCAGCGCCGGCCACTTGGCCTTGGCCTCCTGCACGCGGTTCTCGCCGAACACGCGCTGCCCGGCGGCAAGGAACGGTTCGATCGCCTCGGCCGGAAAGGTTTTCGATACGGCGACCAGTTGGACCGCATCGGGGGGCGCGCCAAACCGTCCGCGAGCCTTCTCGATTCGGCTACGGATGATCTCGAGGCGTTCGCCTTCCAGGCTCGGCTCGGCTGGCATGGGGCTCGTTCCTGTTGACCGCGGAAGTCTTTTCTGCTGATGGTCCGGTAGCCAAAAACCCCCAAGAACGCAATCTATTGCGCAGCAGGAACGAGCCCCGTGACCGTGGAACGATATAACTCGCGCGAAAAAGAACCCCATTGGCAAAAGGTCTGGGAAGATCGCCAGACCTTCGTCGTCCGCGATGACGATGCGCGCGACCCTTATTATGTGCTTGAGATGTTCCCCTACCCCTCGGGGCGCATCCATATGGGCCACGTGCGCAATTACACCATGGGCGACGTGTTGGCCCGCTATATGCGCGCCAGGGGCAAGAATGTGCTCCACCCGATGGGCTGGGACGCGTTCGGCTTGCCGGCGGAAAACGCGGCGATGCAGAACAAGGTGCCGGCCCGCGACTGGACCTACGCCAATATCGCCAACATGAAGAAGCAGTTGAAGGCGATCGGCCTCTCCTTCGACTGGACGCGCGAATTCGCCACCTGCGATGTCGCCTACTACAACCAGCAGCAAAAGCTGTTCCTCGATTTCCTCGCCGCCGGCCTCGTGACCCGCAAGAAGTCGAAGGTCAATTGGGACCCGGTCGACATGACCGTGCTCGCCAACGAGCAGGTGATCGATGGGCGTGCCTGGCGTTCGGGCGCGGTGGTCGAGCAGCGCGAACTGACGCAATGGTTCCTGAAGATTTCGGATTTTGCCGAGGATTTGCTCGACGCCCTCGATGGACTCGACCAGTGGCCGGAAAAGGTGCGCACCATGCAGCGCAACTGGATCGGCCGGTCCGAGGGCATGCGGCTGCTGTTCGAAATCGTGCCGTCGCCGAAGGTCACCGGGGCGGCGGTGGAGGTCTTCACCACCCGGCCGGACACCATCTTCGGCGCGTCCTTCATCGCCCTGTCGCCGGATCATCCGCTGGCGGGCGAGCTTGCCGCAAGCGATCCGGTGCTCGCCGAGTTTATCGCCGAGTGCCACCGCCAGGGCACCGCCACCGAGACGCTGGAAAAGGCCGAAAAGCTTGGCCACTTCACCGGGATTCACGTGAAACATCCGGTGAAGGACGGCGAGGTACTGCCGGTCTATGTCGCCAATTTCGTGCTGATGGACTACGGCACCGGCGCCATCTTCGGCTGCCCTGCCCATGACCAGCGCGACCTGGATTTCGCGGTGAAATATGCCCTGCCCGTCATCCCGGTCGTGCTGCCCGAGGGGGCCGAGCCCGACCATTTCGTTGTCGGCACCGAAGCCTATGTCGGCCCGGGCAAGATCTATCACTCGCAATTCCTCGACGGCCTTTCGGTCGAGGCGGCAAAGAAAAAGATCGCCGAGTATTTTGGCGCCAAACAGGTCGATGGCCGGCCGCAGGGCAAGGTGGAAGTCAATTACCGCCTGCGCGACTGGGGCATTTCCCGCCAGCGCTATTGGGGCTGTCCCATTCCGGTGATCCATTGCGAGGAATGCGGCACCGTCCCCGTGCCCGTCGAGGACCTGCCAGTAAAACTGCCGGACGACATTCCCCTCGACAAGCCGGGCAACGCGCTCGATCATCATCCGAGCTGGAAGCACGTCGCCTGCCCCAATTGCGGCGGCGCGGCCGCGCGCGAAACCGACACCATGGATACGTTCGTCGACTCGTCCTGGTATTTTGCGCGCTTCACCGCGCCGAACGCGGCCAATCCGACCGACCCGGCGATCGCCGCCAAATGGCTGCCGGTCGACCAGTATATCGGCGGCGTCGAGCACGCGATCTTGCACCTGCTCTATTCGCGCTTCTTTGCCCGCGCCATGAAAAAGACCGGGCATATCGGGCTGGAGGAGCCGTTCCGCGGCCTCTTCACCCAGGGGATGGTGACGCACGAGACCTATA
Source organism: Devosiaceae bacterium (assembly GCA_035493835.1). Classification (GTDB taxonomy): domain Bacteria; phylum Pseudomonadota; class Alphaproteobacteria; order Rhizobiales; family Devosiaceae; genus DASZTU01. Next base: position 35,468 of record DATJHO010000093.1, on the reverse strand, counting down.
AGAGCGTGGCCGGGGAATGGCTGGCGCCAACCGAAGTAGCGTTCGAAACCAACGGCACCGCCCGCACCGCTCGGCACATCTCCACTGGCGCCGCGGTTGAAATCGGCTCCATCGAAAAGATGAGCAAGTCGAAGAAAAACGTCGTCGACCCCGACGAGATCGTCGCCACCTACGGCGCCGATACGGCGCGCTGGTTCATGCTCTCCGATTCGCCGCCGGAGCGCGACGTGCAATGGACCGAGGCCGGCGTCGAGGGCGCCAGCCGCTTCCTGCAGCGCGTCTGGAAGCTTGTGGCCGAATCACTTGAGCTCGGCCTACCCGACCCCGCTGCAACCGCGGACGCGGCCGAAATCCTCGCCATCCGCAAGATCGCGCATCGGACCACCGGGAACGTGGCCGAGGAGATCGAGGGGTTGCGCTTCAACCGTGCCGTCGCCCAGATCTATGAGCTGACCAACGCGCTCACCAGGTTCCTGCCGAGTGTTGCCGCCGCGCCCACCGCCGAGGGGCTTTCCGCGCTGCGGGAAGGCATTCAGCGCCTGATCCAGGTCACCGCCCCGATGATGCCGCATTTGGCAGAGACCTGCTGGGTGGCCCTCGGCAAGGAGGGGCTGGTTGCCGACGCGCTCTGGCCCGAGGTCGACCCTGCCCTGCTGGTCGAGGACACGGTGACCGTTGCCGTGCAGGTCAACGGCAAGCTGCGCGCGACCATCGAGCTGCCCTTGGGTGCGCCGCGCGAACATATTGAGCAATTGGTCTTGTCTCTTGAGCCAGTTGCCCGCATGCTGGAGGGTAAGCCCCCCAGAAAGCTCATCATTGTGCCGGACAGGATTGTCAATGTCGTCGTTTAATCTGCTCTTCCGCGCCGGGCTCGTCGCCTTCTCGATCGCTGGCGGTGCGGCCCTTTCGGGCTGCACCATGACGCCGGCCTTCAACGACAATGCCGCGGTATCCGCCATGGCGTTGGGCTTTGCGGCGCCAACCAACCCGCAGGAACAGATCGTCTATCAGGATCTCACCCGGCGCTTCGGCACCTCCAGCGATCCCCACGCGCCTCAGGTAAGTGTTGCGGTCACCACCGCCTCGCGCACCCTCGCCCAATCGACAACAACCGATCCGACAAGCAGCCAGCTGATGACGGCAACCGGCATCATCAAGATCACCAAGGACGGCGACAACATCCTGACCGCAACCCGGCAGGCGACGTCGACCTATACCAATGACAACCAGGTTCTCGCCGACACGTCGGCATCGAGCAATGCCGCCGACCAGGCGGCCCATGCGCTGGCGGACACCCTGGAGCTGACGATTATCTCTGCCCTCGCGCCCACTGCCGCCGCGAGCCAATGACCGCGCTCAAGGCGCATGAGGTTGCACGCTACCTGGCCCGTCCCGACCTGACGGAAGGGGTTTTTCTCGCTTATGGCCCTGATGCCGGTCTTGTCCGCGAGATCGGCCAGCGCCTGCTCGCTCATCTCGCCGGCAAAGACGGCGCCGAAATCGTCGTTCTGGACGGTGGGGAGCTCGAGGCGGAGCCGGGCCGGCTGGCCGTCGAGGCCAAGACCGATTCCCTATTTGGCGGCCGCCACGTCATCCGCGTCAGGGGCGCTACCAAGGCGCTCACCACGATCCTTACTGAATTCACGAGCACCCCGGATGGCGCCGCGATCGTGCTGGAAGCGGGTAACCTGACGCCGCGCGATGCGCTGCGGGCGCTGGTCGAGGCCGGTCGCTTCGGCCGTGCCCTGCCCTGCTTTCCCGACAGCGACGAGACCCGGTCCGCCCTCATCGCCGAGACCTTTTCCAAGGGCGGAATCGCCGTGGCCCCGGACGTGGTGACGCTGCTGCGCGATCTCCTCGGCAATGATCGCGAAATCACTCGCCGCGAGCTCGAAAAGCTCTCTCTCTTTGCCTCGGAGAGCGGTCGCCTCACTGAGACCGACGTTCTAACCCTTTGCGCCGACAACGCCGCACTGGTGCTCGATGACATCGCCGATTCGACCGGCAGCGGCCGCGCGGAGGCGCTCGATGACGCGCTGCGGCGGGCCCTGGCGGTGCCGGTGAACCCGCAACAAATCCTCGCGACGTCGCTCATCCACTTTACCGGCCTCAGGCGGTGGCGCACCGAGGTGGATGCCGGCCGCAGTGTCCGGGACGTCCTCGACGGTGCCCGCCCAAAGCCGCATTTTTCGCGTCGCGCCCTGCTCGAGCAGCAATTGCGGCTGTGGAGCGATGCCGCCCTCGCCACCGCAACCGCCCGGCTCCACGCCACCACCGCCGAGAGCCGCCGCCGCCCTGCCCTGGCCGAGGCCCTCTTGCAGCGCACGCTGCTCGCCCTCTGCCGGATGGCGGCCGAGCATTAGGAATGCAAACGCGCAGCGAGCGCTCTTAGCGCTCAGCGTTTCACGTGAAATGGCGGGACGGCCCGCCTACTGCCCAATCAAGCGCAGGCAGATTTCGTCGAGCTGTTCCAAGGTCTTATAGCGGATCTCAAGCTTGCCGCCCTCATCCTTGTGGTCAACGACGACCCCGAGCCCGAGCGCGTCCGACAGGCGCTTTTCGAGCGCGGCGGTATCGGCGTCTTTTTCCGGCGCGGGAGAGGTGCCACCGCGACGCTTGGGCGCGGCTTCCTTCTGCCCCAGTGCCTCGGCGGCGCGCACCGAGAGGCCGCCGCCGACAATCCGCCGGGCCAAGGCCAAGGGATCATCCGCCGTGATCAGCGCTCGGGCGTGCCCGGCGGTGAGTTCGCCCCGGGCCAGCATGTCGCGGACGTCGTGCGGCAGCTTCAGCAGCCGCAGGGTGTTGGCGACATGCGAGCGGCTCTTGCCGATCACCTGCGCCAGATCCTGCTGCGTATAGTCAAACTGCTCCATCAGCTGGCCATAGCCAAGCGCCTCTTCCAGCGGATTGAGATCGGCCCGCTGGACATTCTCAATGATGGCGAGTTCGAGCGATTCCTTGTCATCGACCTCGCGGACGATCACCGGCACTTCGTGCAGGCCCGCCCGCTGCGCCGCCCGCCATCGGCGTTCGCCCGCGATGATTTCGTAGATCGCCGGATTTTCCGGGCTCGGACGGACGAGCAGCGGCTGCATCACGCCCTTTTCGCGCACCGAATTGGTCAAATCCTCGAGCTGGTCGGGATCGAAGTCGCGGCGGGGATTGCGCCTGTTGGCGATGATGGCGTCGACCGCCAACCGGCGGACCGCTGCCGGATCGGCGGGCTTGCCGCCCTCCATGGGCGCCATGTCGCCGATCAAAGCAGCAAGGCCGCGCCCGAGGCGCGAGGGTTTCTCATTCATGCATTCACCTCTCAGGCCGCCGCGAGCCGCCGTTCGCGCCGGATAACCTCGGTAGCGAGGCGAAGATAAGCCTGGCTGCCGGCACATTTCAGATCGTAGAGCAGTGCCGGCTTGCCATAGGACGGCGCTTCCGACAACCGCACATTGCGGGGAATCACCGTCTCGTAGACGAGATCGCCCATTTCCGACCGCACGTCATTAAGCACTTGTTCTGAGAGGCTATTCCGGCGATCGAACATGGTCATGACGACGCCCTGGATCGAAAGGCGCGGATTGAGCGTCGAGCGGATCTGCTCGATCGTCTGGAGCAATTGGCTGAGACCTTCGAGCGCAAAGAATTCGCATTGCAGCGGCACGACCACTGCATCGGCCGCGACGAGCGCGTTGATGGTCAGGAGATTGAGCGAAGGCGGGCAATCGACCAGCACATAGGTCACCGGGTCGCCGTCGATGGTCAAATCGGCGAGGCCTTTGAGGCTATTGCGCAGGCGGTACGCCCGGTCGGCCTGCTGCGAGATCGCGAGTTCGACCCCGAGCAGGTCCATTGTCGAGGGCACGATAGCGACATTGGGAACGCTGGTCATGATAGCCGCGTCGGCGATTGTCGCCTCGCCGACCATCAATTCGTAGCTCGATATGCCCCGCTGGTCGCGCGCGATGCCGATGCCGGTCGAGGCGTTCCCCTGCGGGTCGAGATCGATGATCAGGACGCGCTCACCCACGGCGGCGAGAGCGGTGGCAAGGTTGATAGCGGTGGTGGTCTTGCCCACACCGCCCTTCTGATTGGCGAGTGTCAGAATGCGGGGATTCACGCCAGTCTCCAAGATGTTACATCTAAGATCTTGTTCTCGAACGCAAATTTCGCATTTCGAGGATCGCGCCGTCGGCGCTGGTGTCGCTTGCCAGTATTAGCATGTCAAAGTACCAAAGCGAACGCGTTTCTGCGACCTCTTCAACATATTCCCGGCCTTTGTGAAGTAACGCCCGTGTTTCGGCGCCAAAAAACGGCGCGATCATGCGTGTCAGCTCCGGCAGCGACGCCAATGCCCGCGAAGTAATCACGTTTGGCGGCAATGTTTCACGTGGATCAATCTCCTCCGCGCGGCTGGTGCGCACTTCAACCGCGAGAGCAAGCTCCCGGGCCACGGTGCGAAGGAAACTTGCCTTCCGCTGATTCGGCTCGATCAGCAGAAACGTCGCGGACGATCCCCGCAAGACGATCGCCAATGGCAGGGCCGGAAAACCGCCGCCGCTGCCGAGATCCATGAATCGGACATCGTCGGGTCGTAGGTGCCGCAATAGTTGCAAGCTGTCGCCGACATGCCGGTCCCAGAAAGTCGGCAAAGTTTCACGTGAAACAAGATTCTGCACCCGCTGCCAGCGCGAGAGCAGGTCCTGGAGCGCATCCAAGCCGCTCGCGATTTCGTTCAGGTCACCCGCGAGATGCTCTCGATAGCGCCCGACCGCCCGCAGCGCAGCATCGGACGGCATCTAGCTTGCCTTGGCGAGATAGCCCCGCCGGATGATCGACAGCAACAAGGTGATCGCGGCCGGCGTGATGCCCTCCACCTTCTGCGCCTGGGCAATGGTCGCCGGTCGGTTGGCCAGGAGCTTTTGCCGCGCCTCGTTGGAAAGGCCCGGGATCTGCGCAAAATCCACCCAACCCGGAATCTCCCGGCTCTCGTCTCGGCGCACCGCCTCGACGTCGGCGCGCTGCCGATCCACATACACGGCATATTGCGCGTCGATCGCCAGCTGCTCCAAAATCGGGCGCGACAGCCTGCTCAGTTCCGGCCAGAGGCGCAGCACATCGTCCAGCTCAATGTCGGGGTAAGAAAGCAGCGCAAAGGCCGATCGCGCCTTGCCATCAGCATTCACGGCGACGCCGCCCTTTCGTGCCTCGCTGGGCGAAATCGTGAGCTGCTGCAATGTGTTGCGACCGTCTCGCAAAGCCGCGTCCCGGCGCGCGAAGGCGTCCATGCGGCTGGGGCCAACGAGACCGACTTCGGCGCCCAGCCGGGTGAGCCGCTGGTCAGCATTATCCGACCTCAGGTGCAGGCGGAATTCGGCGCGCGAAGTGAACATCCGATAGGGTTCGGAAATGCCGCGGCTCGTGAGATCATCCACCATCACGCCGAGATAGCTTTCGGTGCGCGACAGCACCAAAGGCGCCGCGCCGGCCACCGACAAAGCTGCATTGGCGCCAGCCAATAGGCCCTGCGCCGCCGCCTCTTCATACCCGGTCGTGCCGTTGATCTGACCGGCCAAAAAGAGCCCCGGCAGGCGCTTCATTTCGAGCGTCGGGCGCAGTTCCCGCGCGTCCACGTGATCATATTCGATGGCATAGCCGGGCCTAAGGATGGCGACATTCTCAAGGCCCGGGAGCGTCCGCAAAAACTGCTCCTGCACTTCGGCCGGCAGCGAGGTCGAGAGCCCGTTGGGATAGATCGTGCTGTCGTCAAGCCCTTCCGGCTCAAGAAAAATCTGATGGCTATCGCGGTCCGCGAAGCGGACGATCTTGTCCTCGATGGAGGGGCAATAGCGCGGGCCCCGGCTCTGGATCTTGCCCGAATACATCGCCGAGCGGTGAATGTTGTCGGCGATAATCCGGTGTGTTTCCGCCGTGGTGCGGGTGATGAAGCAGCTGACCTGCGGCGTTGTGATTTCCGTCGTCAGCGCCGAGAACGGCTCTGCCGGATCATCGCCGAGTTGCTCCTCGAGCCCGGAGAAATCGATGGTCCGGCCGTCGAGCCTGGCCGGGGTTCCGGTCTTCAATCTGCCCAGCTGCAGCCCCAAACCCTCAAGGCGGGTCGAAAGGCCCAGCACCGGCTTTTCGCCGATCCGGCCCGCCGGCACGGTTTCCTCGCCCCGATGGATCACGCCGCGCAGAAAAGTTCCCGTCGTCAGCACCAGGGCCCTGCCCCCGATGCGACGGCCGTCGAGCATCACCACGCCTGCAATGCCCTCGGACGTCACCACCAGATCATCGACCTCGCCCTCGATCACCTCAAGGATGGGTTGGGCCGCAATCGCCGCCTGCATGGCCTGCTTATAGAGCTTGCGGTCGGCCTGGGCGCGCGGACCGCGCACGGCTGGACCCTTGCGCCGATTGAGCACGCGGAACTGGATGCCGGCGGCATCGGCAACGCGCCCCATCAGGCCATCCAGCGCGTCGATTTCGCGGACCAAATGGCCCTTGCCGAGCCCGCCAATCGCGGGATTACAGCTCATCTCGCCGATGGTTGCCCGCTTGTGCGTCACCAGCGCCGTCGGCACGCCCAACCGGGCGGCAGCCGCCGCAGCTTCGCACCCGGCATGCCCGCCGCCCACCACGATGACGCCAAAATCCGTCATGACTTGCTCCTGTTCGCCAGCGCTCTACGAAATTGCCGCGAGCGAATCAATGTTGCCGCCGTGCGAGCGCGGATCACGTGAATCATTTGCCGATGCAGAAGGCGGAAAACAGTCGATCCAGCACCATTTCGGCATCGAGTTCGCCGGTAAGGCGCGCCAGCGCATCGCCCGCCTGACGCAGGGAATCGGCGGCCAGCTCCAACCGCTCGATGTCGGCTTCCGCCTCAACCAGTGCCCGCATAGCCGCCTCGATCGCTTGCCGGTCCCGCTCGCGGCTGAGGAGGAGTGGCTCGCCGAGCCGACGCTCAGTCACGAACTCGGTCAGCTTCGCCAGCAGCCCGTCAAGGCCCTCGCCGGTCAGCGCAGAGACCGGCAAGGCATTGGCACTCACCGACGCGCCGAGATCCGCCTTCGTGTCCAGCCGCCACACCTCGGCGCCATCATCGAGGTCGGGCAGTTCCGTCGCTGGCACGTCCGGTGCCACCAACCACAGTACGAGGTCGGCCTGCGCGATTTCGCGGCGCGCCCGGGCGATGCCCTCGGCCTCGGCCCGGCTGTCGGTTTCCCGGAGCCCCGCCATGTCGATCAGCAACACCAGCTGCCCGCCGAGGTCGAGCGCGACCTCGCGGACATCCCTTGTGGTTCCTGGCTCATCGCTGACGATGGCCACGTCCGAGCGGATCAACGCGTTGAGAAGGCTGGATTTTCCTGCATTTGCGGGTCCCGCGAGTGCCACTCGCAAGCCCTCCCGGGCGATCCGGCCACGGTCGAGCGAATCGCGCGCGCTTTCCAGGTCCGCGCGCAGGGCCGAGAGATCGCACCTCACCCGCTCGGGGAGGACGATATCGACGTCGCTCTCGTCAGAAAAATCGAGACGGGCCTCGATTTCGGCGCGGAGGTCCAGCAGCGTCATTCGCCAGGCCGAGATCTGCCGCGACAGCGCCCCATCGAGACGGGACACGGCCAGCCGCCGCTGATTCTCCGTCTCCGCCTCGATCAGGTCCCCCAGGCCTTCGACCTCGGTGAGATCCAGCCGCCCGTTTTCAAAGGCCCGCCGGGTGAACTCCCCCGCTTCAGCCAGGCGGACGCCTGATTGCGCAGCGACTTGCCGCAGCAGCAGGCGGACAACCGCGCGGGAACCATGCAGCTGCAGTTCGGCGCAATCTTCGCCGGTAAAGCTATGGGGCCCGGGAAACCATGCGACCAACCCACGGTCGAGGATTTCGCCGCCGGTTCGGATGGAAGCGAGGGTGAGTTGCCGGGGGACGGGCAGCGCCTTGCCGGTCAGGTCGGTCAGGAGCGTCCCCGCCTTGGGACCGGAAAGGCGAATGATCGCGACGCCCGAAGGCAGGGCGCCGGACGAGAGGGCGACGATCGTATCGCCATCGCGCATTGCAGTTCGAGCCTCGTATAGGGCCGCCAGGGAGGGCGGCGACGCGAGCGCGCCGCCCGATCCCCTAGCCTTAGGTATTCATCGAATCGAAGAAGTCCGAATTGGTCTTCGTCTGGCGCAACTTGTCCATCAGGAACTCCATCGCATCGACGGTGCCCATCGGGTTGAGGATGCGGCGCAGCACGTACATCTTCCTGAGGATATCCGGTTCGACCAGCAGCTCTTCCTTGCGGGTGCCGGACTTGGTGACGTCCATGGCCGGGAAGATGCGCTTGTCCGAAACCTTGCGGTCGAGCACGATTTCGCTGTTACCGGTGCCCTTGAATTCTTCAAAGATCACTTCGTCCATGCGGCTCCCGGTATCGATCAGGGCGGTCGAAATAATGGTCAGCGAACCGCCGTCCTCGATATTTCTCGCGGCGCCAAAAAAGCGCTTGGGGCGCTGCAGGGCGTTGGCGTCGACACCGCCGGTCAGGACCTTGCCGGAGGACGGCACCACGGTGTTGTAGGCGCGCCCGAGGCGGGTGATCGAATCGAGCAGGATCACCACGTCGCGCTTGTGCTCGACGAGGCGCTTGGCCTTTTCGATCACCATTTCGGCGACCTGGACGTGGCGGCTCGCCGGCTCATCGAAGGTCGAGGAAATCACCTCGCCCTTGACCGAGCGCTGCATGTCGGTGACTTCCTCCGGCCGCTCGTCGATCAAGAGCACGATGAGGTAGCATTCGGGATGATTGACCGCGAGCGACTGCGCGATGTTCTGCAGCAGCACGGTCTTGCCGGTGCGCGGGGGCGCGACGATCAGCGCGCGCTGCCCCTTGCCGATCGGCGCCACCAGGTCCATGACCCGGGCGCTCTTGTCCTTCAGCGTCGGATCCGGCAGTTCGAGCCGCAGGCGCGTGTCCGGATAGAGCGGCGTCAGATTGTCGAAATTGATCTTGTGGCGCACATTCTCGGGGTCTTCGAAATTGATCGTGTTGACCTTGAGCAGCGCGAAATAGCGTTCGCCTTCCTTGGGCGAGCGAATCTGGCCTTCGACGGTATCGCCGGTCCTCAGCGAAAACCGCCGGATCTGGCTCGGCGACACATAGATATCGTCCGGACCAGGCAGATAATTGGCATCGGGCGAGCGCAGAAACCCGAACCCGTCGGGCAGGACTTCAACGACGCCCTCGCCGGTGATGTCCACTTCCTGGGAGGCGAGCTCCTTCAGGATTGCGAACATGAGTTCCTGTTTGCGCATGGTCGAGGCGTTCTCGACCTGATGTTCCTCAGCGAATTCCAGCAACTCGGCAGGAGACTTCGCCTTGAGCTCGCTGAGCTTCATGTTCTGCATGGGTGGAGTTACCCTTTGGACGTGTCGAGAAAAAACGGGGAATGATGGGAATGGCCGCCGCGACGCACCAAGGCTGTCGTTCCGAGCGGTGAAGGAGCAAGCTAGATAGCGCGAATTGTGGAAATATTCAAGCGGCATCATGCCGCCCGGGAGGCGGAGAAAGAGCGTGAGCTGAATCGAGCCGCAACAAGGGCTCGATTCACGTGAAACAATCTCAGAAGGGCTGCACGATGACCATGATGACGATGATGATCATGAACAGCGTGGGCAGCTCATTGATCATGCGGAAGAATTTGGCCGGCTTCTCGTTGCGGTCCTGGGCGAAGCGGCGCAGATGCCCGCCGAGCATGCCGTGGAAACCGCTGAGGGCGAGCACGAACACCGCCTTCACCCAGGGCCAGCCCTCGTGCCAGTCCACGAGCCCGGCAAAAATCATGATCAGGCCAAAAACATAGGAGGCGATCATGGCGGGCGTGGTGATGCCCCTATAGAGCCGACGCTCCATGATCTTGAAGGTCTCGGACTGGATCGAGCCCTTTTCCGCATCGGCGTGATAAACGAACAGCCGCGGCAGGTAGAGCAGCCCCGCCATCCAGGCGATCACGGCTATGACGTGCAGCGCCTTGACCCATTCAATCCACATCACCGCTGCCCCTTCACGATCCTGACCAATTCGGCGACATGCTCTATCGGGGTTTCCGGGATGACGCCATGCCCGAGATTGAACACATGCGGCCGGTCGGCGAAGGCGGCAATGATCGCCTCCGCGCGGCGCGCCATCTGGTCACCGCCGACAGTGAGTCGCAAGGGGTCGAGATTGCCCTGGACGGCAAAACCCTCTGGCAAGATCTCTTTGATGAAACCGAGCGGCAGCATCTGGTCGAGACCGACCATGTCGACCCCGGTTGTCGTGGCGTAGGTTCCCAGCATCCTCGCCGCCCCGCGGGGAAAGCCGATGATCGGTGCATCGGGGATTGCGGCGCGCACGCCGGCAACGATCCGGCGGTTCGGCTCGATCACATAGGCGGCAAGCGCCTCCTCATCGAGGTTCTGGGCCCAACTCTCGAAAATCTGCACCGCGTCGGCGCCGGCGCGCAGCTGGGCGACAAGATAGTTCGTGCTCGCTTCGATGAGGATATCCAGAAGGGCGGAAAATGCCTCGGGCTCGCGCAGGGCAAACAGCCGCGCCGCCGCCTGGTCGGAGGAGCCGCGGCCGCCGATCATGTAGGTCGCAACGGTCCAGGGGGCGCCGCAGAAGCCGATCAGCGTCTTGTCGGGGGGCAGATCGCTCCTCACCCCTTCCACCGTCTCGAGGACTGGCGCCAGTGCTTCCAGCACGCGCTCCGGGCGGAGATTAGCGATGCTCCTCGCGCTTACCGGTTCCAGCACCGGTCCCTCGCCCGGCTCGAAACGCACGTTCTGGCCAAGGGCGTCGGGAATGACGAGAATGTCGGAAAAGAGGATAGCCGCATCGAGGTCGAAACGACGGAGCGGTTGCAGCGTCACTTCGCGGGCCAGGGCCGGCGTGTAGCACAGCTCGAGAAAATCCTTCGCCCTCGCCCTGACCTCGCGGTACTCCGGCAGGTAGCGACCGGCCTGCCGCATGATCCAGATCGGGGGGCGCTCTTGTCGCTTGCCGCGGATCGTTTCGAGAAGCGGTTTGGGCACGGCGGTGGTCACGGCTGAATCTCTAGAAAAGAATCTAGATTCTTAATGATCATTATCATGGCGGTGTTTTGCCTGAATTTTTCCCCATCCACAATGCCGCAGGGCTATTCCGAGGGGGCCGTTAACGTCATAAGAACGCTTGTGGACATCGCCCGGCGAAGAGTCAAAGGCTGAGAAAAGCCTCAAGCTTTAACAAGGGGTTAATGACCCCATCGATGTTAACGGAAGGTTAACCAAATTGGGGAAATCTTCCGACTGGGCAATTCGGTTATCCACGTAGGCATTCCTCTGGCTGAACTCTCTCTCCCGGGGGGCCAGACTGTGGATGAATTCCGAGCTAGCGGGCACAACTCGGCCGAGGGCGCATTTGGCCCGCCGATGTGCCAAAATGCGCCTTGAGCTGGGGAGGACAGTGTGGAAAATCAAAGCATGCTCATCCTTGCCAGCCAGAGCCGCACGCGAAAAACCCTGCTCGCCGGGGCCGGTCTGAGCTTTACGACCACGCCCGCCGCGATCGATGAGAGGGCTGTGGAAAGCGATGCGATGGCGGCCGGTGCCGATGGCCGCACGGTTGCGTCCATTTTGGCCGAGGCCAAGGCCCGCGCCGTGGCGAGCACAGCGCCCGATGCGGTCGTGATCGGGGCGGACCAGACGCTGGCGCTCGGCTATGAGCTGCTCCACAAGCCGGCAACCATTGACGATGCCCGGCGGCAATTGCTCAACCTTCGCGGCAAGACCCATCGTCTCCATGCCGGGGTGGCGCTGGCGCTCAAGGGTGAACTCGTTTGGTCGGCGGTCGAGACGGCCGAGTTGACCCTGCGCGAGTTTTCCGAGGACGAACTCGAAGAGGTTTTGGCGCTCGAAGGCGAGGAATTGCTCCCATCGGTCGGCGGCTACCGTTTGGAAGGTCCTTCCATCCGCCTGTTCGAAAGCGTCAAGGGCGACTATTTCACCATTTTGGGCCTGCCGCTGCTGCCCCTGCTCGAGGCGCTGCGCCATCATGCGCCAGAAGCGCTTACCGGCCGGGGCAGCGATTGACCAGGAAGGCGTTCGTCATCGGGCACCCGATCGTGCATTCGCGCTCGCCGCTGATCCATGGCAGCTGGCTCAAGGCTCATGGCATCGATGGCAGCTATGAAGCGATCGACGTGGAGCCGGCGGCACTCCCGGCCCTGTTCGCAAGGCTGCGCGCCGGCGAATTTGTGGGTGGCAACGTGACGATCCCGCTCAAGGAGCCGGTTTTCGCGCTTTGCGACAGCGTCGATCCGCTGGCTGAGACCATCGGGGCGGTCAATACGCTCGTGGCCAAGGGCCAAAAAATCCATGGCTTCAATACTGATTTCATGGGTTTTCTGGGCAACCTCGACCAGCAGGCGCCCGGCTGGAGCGATGACCTCGAGGAGTCGATCGTCCTGGGCGCGGGCGGCGCCTGCCGCGCCGTGCTGGTGGCGCTTAAAGAGCGCGGCGTCGGCACAATCCACTTGCTCAACCGCTCGCCGGAAAAGGCCGAGGCGGTCGCCCGGGCCATCGGCAGCCCGGTTCGAGCGGCGCCATGGGGAGCTTTTGCCGAACTCGCCCCAAAGGCGAAATTGCTGGTCAACGCCACATCGGTCGGCATGCATGGCAGCCGGTTTTCCGACCTGCCGCTCGACCGCCTGCCAAAAGGCGCGCTGGTCACCGATCTCGTCTACGTCCCGCTCGAAACGCCGCTGCTGGCTGATGCCGCCCGCCTGGGCCTCAACACCGTCGACGGCCTTGGCATGCTGCTGCATCAGGCCGTGCCGGGTTTTGAGGCGTGGTTTGGCATCAGGCCCGATGTCACCCCGGCCTTGCGGGCGGCGGTGGAGGCAACGCTCTGATGCTGAAACTCGGCCTCACCGGCTCGATCGCGACCGGCAAGTCGACGGTGCTGAAAAGTTTTGAACGGCTCGGCGTGCCGACCTTTTCGTCCGATGCGGCGGTGCATGAGCTTTATGCCGGCGAAGCCGTCGCTCCGGTGAGCGAGGCGTTTCCTGGGGTGGTCAGCGATGACCAGATCGACCGGCAGGCGCTCAGTGCGCTGCTGATTGCCGACCCCGGCCGTATCGCCCTGCTCGAAAGCATCGTCCATCCACTGGTGCGGCGCAGGGTGGCCGATTTTCTCGCGGAGGCCGAGGCGTCCGGCGCCCCGCTTGCCGTCGTCGATATCCCGCTGCTTTTCGAGAGCGGCCATGACTATGGCCTCGATGCCGTCGCCGTTACTATTGTCGACGAGGCGACGCAGCGGCAGCGGGCACTGGCGCGCCCCGGAATGACGGTTGAAAAACTCGACGCCATTCTTGCCCGCCAGATGCCACAGGCCGAAAAGAAGCGGCAGGCGACCTATGTCTTCGATACCTCCGCACCCATGCTGGAAGTCGAGGCGCAGGTGGAAGCGCTGGTCAAAAACCTCGGCGTGCACCCGGAGCCGTTCATCGTTCCACGGAAACGCTGACCGAGCTCCAAGTCTTTGTTATGTCGCGTTTCCGGACCGGAAAAGTGGGAGCCACTTTTCCTGGAAACGCTCTGGCGGGAATTGCATGAAGCGCGAAATTGTCCTCGACACCGAAACCACCGGCCTTAACCCGCTGACGGGCGACCGCATCGTCGAGATCGGCTGCATCGAGCTGATCAACCACATCCCGTCCGGCCGGCACTTTCACGTCTACATCAATCCCGAGCGCGGCATGCCGGAAGAGGCGTTCAAGGTGCACGGGCTCTCGGAGGCGTTTCTCAGCGACAAGCCGAAATTCGCTGCGGTGGTCAACGACTTCGCCGAGTTCGTCGGCGATGCGACGCTCATCATTCACAACGCCGCCTTCGATATCGGTTTCATCAATGCCGAGCGCTCGCGGCTGAAGCTGGCCGAACTCACCAACGAGGTGATCGATACCGTCCTGCTGGCGCGGAAAGTTCACCCGGGCGCGCGCGTCAGCCTCGATTCGCTCTGCAAGCACTATGGCATCGACAATTCCAGGCGGACGCTGCACGGGGCGTTGCTCGACAGCGAGATCCTGGCCGAGGTCTATCTCGAGCTGATCGGCGGCCGGCAGGTCGGTCTCGCCCTTACCCCCGAGGCGGTCGTGCTGCCGGGCGAATTGGAGCGGCCGCGCCTGCCCGTGGCGCCGCGACCAAGTCCGCTGCCGCCGCGGCTCGATGTGGCGACGCTTGAAGCGCACCAGGCGCTGCTCAAGACGCTGGGTCCCGAACCGCTCTGGGCCTATTACGACGAGCCCGAAGCGGCGGTCGCCTGACCTTCCGCCCGTCGCCCTGAATGACGCTTCGCCTTGCCTCCGCCAGTCTTTGCCGAGCACGAGCAAAAACAGAGATTCCCGCCTTCGCGGGAATCTCTGTTGCTTCACCGTAGGTGGAGCAACCTCAGTTGGTGTTCGAGGGCGCCGGGGCCGCCTGCGCCTGCTGCAGGTTCTGGAGATAAAGCTGCCCGAAGTCGACCGGCTCCATCAGCAGCGGCGGGAAGCCGCCCTGCTGGGTGACGCTGGCGAGCACTTGCCGGGCGAACGGGAAAATCAGGCGCGGGCATTCGATCAGCAATAGCTGGCTCAACTGCGGCTCGGCGATGTTGCGAATGCGGAAGACGCCGCCATAAACCAGCTCCACCGCAAACAGCACAGAATTGTCGCGGACGGCCCTGGCATTGATGTTGACCTCGACGGCAAAAATCTCGTCGGCCTGCTTCTTGACGCCCACGCTGATGCCGACATTGAACTCCGGATTGCCGGAGCCAAGCATGATGCTGCCCGGAGCGCCCGGGCTCTCAAAGGAGAGGTCGCGAATATACTGGCCGATCAGGTTCATGGAGGGCGCGTTGTCTGCGCTGGGTTCGTCGGCCACGTTGCTTGTCCTCAGGGTGTCAATGGATGACGGCTCGCTAGCATTTTTGCGCAGGTCGAACAAGCAGGTGCGCCCATGTCCCGGGCGCTAGCGCTGCCGGAAATCGTCATCGTCCAGCTCGATCGTGCGCGGGCCCTGAGGGCCGCCGGGCCACCCCGGCCGCGGGGTCGGGCTCATTGCCCGCATCCGCCCGCCGAGGAAGCGATAGAGCAGCGTCCTGAACGGCGGGACCAGCAGCAAAAGGCCGAGGATGTCGGTAAAATAGCCGGGCACGACCAGCAACGCGCCCGCCACGCTCACCAGCATGGCGTCAGCGAGCGAACGGGCCGGCAGCACCCCGCGGCCCATGGTCTCGCGCACTTCGGCAAGAAGTTTCAGACCCTGTTGGCGAATGATCAGCGAGCCGAAGACAGTGCTCAGCACAACCCCCAGCAGCGTCGGCCCAACCCCGATGGCGCCGCCGATCAAAATGAACAAGGCGATCTCAATCAGGGGCAGCGCCAGGAAGACCAGAAAAACCATGCGAGCGGGCACCGCATTCCTTCCAACAAGATCAGCCCGCCGCCGGCCATTTCCGGCATCGACGGCCGGCGGGCGTGCCGCCAATTCACCTTCAGTAAACGTTTGCCAATGGTGAACTGGTTTTGGGGTTAGCTTTGCCTATATATAAGCACGTTCGGGGCTTATGCGATGCCCCACCGCCTGCTCTCCCGTAACGGCCCCAGTGAGTTTCATGGACGAGTTTTTCGACATCCCGACCCTCATCGTCATCGGCGTGGCCATCGTGGTGCTGTTCCGTCTGCGCCAGGTGCTGGGTACCCGCATCGGCCATGAACGGCCGCCCGTGGATCCGAGCAAGCCGGAGGCGGCGCCCGAGCGCAAGGCGGAGGAGAATGTGCTCACGCTGCGGCCCCGGTCCCCGGTCCCCGAATCCAATGACGAGGGGCTGCGGCGCCGCAAGCTGGAGGCGGAGATCGAGCAGTTCTCGCATGGCGATGCCGCAATTGCCGAGGGTTTCAACGCCGTTGTCGCCGCTGATCCCACCTTCAGCCCGAAATCGTTCCTCGAAGGCGCCAAGCAGGCCTACGAGATGGTGTTGACCGCGTTTGCGGCGGGCGACCGCAAGACACTGAAAAACCTGCTCGAAAAGGACGTCTATGACGGTTTCGAGCAGGCGATGGCGACGCGCGAGGCGGCTGGGGAGAAGGTCGATTTCACCTTTGTCGGCCTGCCCAAGGTCGAAATCTCCCACGCCCAGGTCGACAAGCGCAACGCACTGGTCTCGGTGCAATTCCATGCCGAGGTGGTGACGGTGACCCGCGACAAGGATGGTGCGGTGGCCGAGGGAACGCCTGACCAGGTCAAGACAATTGCCGACGAATGGACGTTCGCCCGCAATCCCAAGTCGCGCGACCCCAATTGGAAGCTGGTGGCGACCAACCAGCTCGAATAGCCCCCTTTTCCGGCGAGCCCTATGTCGAAACGCGTCGTGAAAAAGGGCCCGCCGTTGCGGGACTGGTATCTTTGGGCGGAAGTGAAGAAGACGGTTACCCCCCTACGGCCCGAGCCGGAGGAGCCGCCCCCGCCCCCACCGCCGCTACCGGTTCCCGAACCCAAGCAGCCGCCGGTCTTTAACAAGGGCGCCAAGTGGCGCGGGCCGACCCTGCCCTCCTATGAGCCCAGGACCTCGCCAAAACCGCCGACCGAGGCCGGGCGCCAGATCGAGCCGCGCATGCGCCGGCGCCTGGTGCGGGGCCAGATCGAGATCGACGGCACCATCGACCTCCATGGCATGCGGCAGGATGAAGCCCGCGCCGCGCTGCAGCGCTTTGTGGCCTCCCGGCTCGCACGCGGCGACCGAACGCTGCTGGTCATCACCGGCAAGGGCCTCAAGAAGACGGACGAGATGCAACTTATCGACCGCGGCATTTTACGCACGATGCTGCCGATCTGGCTGTCCGAGCCGGCTTTGGCGCCGATGATCGCCGGCTGGGACGTCGCGGCGCAGGGCCACGGTGGCGAGGGGGCGTACTATGTGCGACTGCGGCGGATGATGACCCGATGACCCCGCTCGGCGCGAAGTTGCGAGCCCTGCGCGAGGAGCGCGGGGCGTCGCTCAAGGACATGGCCAAGGCGCTGAATGTCTCGAGCGCCTATCTTTCGGCCCTGGAGCACGGCAAGCGCGGCACCCCGACGTGGGTCCTGCTGCAGCGCATCATCACCTATTTCAACGTCATCTGGGACGAAGCGGAGGAACTGCAGCGGCTTGCCGAGCTCTCGGATCCCCGCGTGGTGGTCGATACCGGCGGCCTTTCGCCGGAGGCGACCGAATTCGCCAACCGGCTCGCCCGCGACATCGGCAAGCTCAAGGTCGAGGACCTCGGCTTTTTGCGTAACGAACTGATCCGGCGCACCGGGAAAGGCTGAGGGCTTTTACAAGGCAGCGGAGCCCTCACGGCGAGCTTTGTCGAACCACGAGGGCAGGGCCGGACATTAACCGCGCTCCCCCTCGTCATGGCCGGGCTTGACCCGGCCACCCATGATGCCTCGCCACGTCCAACTTTGGCACTGGCAAGGCCGCATGGGTCCCCGGGTCTAGCCCGAGGATGACGATGTGGAGAGGGATGCGATTCGGTGCAGGTGCTGTGATTGGCTGCTACAGCACGAACTTGCTGAGGTCCGCGTCACCGGCAAGGGTCCCCACCTTGCCTTCGACATAGGCCTTGTCGATGGTGATCGTCTGGCCGCCCTTGTCCGGGGCCTCGAACGACAGTTCCTCGACCAGCCGCTCCATCACCGTCGAGAGCCGGCGGGCGCCGATGTTTTCGACCGTGTCGTTGACCTTCACCGCCGCATCGGCGATCGCCTCGATCGCATCCTGGGTGAATTCCAGCGTAACGCCCTCGGTCGCCATCAGCGCCACATATTGCTTGATAAGGCTGACATCGGTGTCGTTGAGGATACGGATCAGATCCTCGCGCTTGAGCGCCTTGAGTTCGACCCGGATAGGCAACCGGCCCTGCAGTTCGGGGAGGAGGTCCGAGGGCTTGCTCACGGCGAACGCGCCCGAGGCAATGAAGAGGATGTGGTCGGTCTTAATCGGCCCGTATTTGGTCGAAACTGTCGTCCCCTCGATCAGCGGCAGCAGATCGCGCTGCACGCCCTCGCGGGAAACGTCGGCGCCACCGCGGAAGCCGGAGTTGGTGATCTTGTCGATCTCGTCGATGAAGACGATGCCGTGGTTTTCCACCAGTTCGACCGCATCGGTCCGGAGCGCTTCCTGGTCGAGCAGCTTGTCGGTTTCGTCGGCGAGCAGCAGCTCAAAGCTCTCGGACACCTTGACCTTGCGCTTGACGCCGCGCCCGCCCATCGCCTTGCCGAGCATTTCGGAAAGGTTGATCATCCCCATGTTCGCGCCCGGCACGCCCGGGATCTCGAACAGGGGCTGGCCGCTGCCGGCGGTGGGTGAAACCTCGATTTCGACCTCGCGGTCGTCCAGCTCGTGATCGTGCAGTTTTTGCCGAAAACTCTCTCGGGTGGAGGGGGAGGCCGAGGAGCCGACCAGCGCGTCGAGGATGCGCTCTTCGGCGTTCTGCCGGGCCTTGGCCTCGACCTCGACCCGCTGCTTGTCCTTGAGCACGCCGATGCCGACCTCAACCAAATCGCGGATGATCTGCTCGACATCGCGCCCGACATAGCCGACCTCGGTAAATTTGGTCGCCTCGACCTTGAGGAACGGCGCCTGCGCGAGCCGGGCGAGGCGGCGCGAAATCTCGGTCTTGCCGACGCCCGTTGGCCCGATCATCAAAATGTTCTTGGGCGTCACCTCGCGGCGCAAATCCGCGTCGAGCTGCTGGCGCCGCCAGCGATTGCGTAGCGCCACGGCAACGGCGCGCTTGGCATCGGCCTGGCCCACGATGAACCGGTCGAGTTCGGCAACGATCTCGCGCGGTGAAAAATTGGTCTCACTCATCAGTTGTCACTTTCCGCTGCCCTCCATCGAGCGGCAGCATCATGAGATGTTCGTCATAGTAACGTCCATCGACATATAGGGCTCGCGGTTCGGTTCCGTAGATCTGAAACCCGATCCGCTCGTAGAGCAGTCTCGCGGTTTCATTGCCGGCCGTCACCGACAAGTGGAGCTGCTTTACCCTGGTTTGCGCGTCCGCGATCAGCGTTGCGAACAGTGCCTGGGCGGCGCCACGGCCGCGAACCTGTGGCCGAACATAGACCCCCACCACCATCCCGCGGTGGGCGAGCTTCATGCGTTCTTCCGGGAAGTACGTGGCAGTGCCTTGAAGGCCATCACGGTCAAAGGCGCCGAAGGTGAAGACCCGGTCCAGTCGGGCGCTCCAGTCTCGCAGAGATTGCCCGGATTCGGTCGCAACATCGCTGCCGAAGGCTGTGGGCTCTTCGCTGAGCGCCGTCAGGCGGATATCGCGGTAGAGCGCCGCATCGTCCGCGCCGAGGCGCCGTACGGAAAAGTTCACTTGTCGGACTCGAGCGCTTCGAGCGTTACGTTCTCGTTGGTGTAGATGCAGATCTCCGCGGCGATCTTCATTGCCTTGCGGGCAATGGTCTCGGCGTCGAGCTCGGTATTTTCAGCCAGCGCCAGCGCCGCCGATTGCGCGTAATTGCCGCCCGAGCCGATGGCGATCACACCATGATCGGGCGTTAGCACATCGCCGGTGCCGGTCAAAACCAGCGTATCGGTCTTGTCGGCGACGATCATCATCGCCTCCAGCCGGCGGAGATAACGATCGGTGCGCCAGTCCTTGGCCAGTTCCACCGCGGCCCGCATCAACTGCTCGGGGTATTGCTCGAGCTTGGTTTCGAGCCGCTCGAACAGGGTGAAGGCATCGGCCGTGGCGCCGGCAAAGCCGCCGATCACCTTGCCGTTGGACAGGCGCCGCACCTTCTTGGCATTATGCTTCATTACGGTATTGCCGACCGAGACCTGCCCGTCGCCGGCGATCACCACCTTGTCGCCCTTGCGCACGGCTACGATGGTCGTGCCATGCCATCCGGGGAACTCATTGTCCTTCGACATTCAACACTCCAAAAGAATTCAGCCGTATCTAGGGTGCTGTTGCCCAAATGCAATGCCTGTTATCAGCACCTAGCCACCCGGGGAGCCGGCACGGCAAGCTGGAAGGAGTCGCCCAGCTAACGCCAGCCCATCAAGAATTCGGAGCAATAGAGCATGCGCAAGGCCAGGATCGCCCGCAAGACGAACGAGACCGATATCGTGATCGAACTAGACCTCGATGGCACCGGCAAGCACGACATGGCGACCGGCATTGGCTTTCTCGACCACATGCTGGACCAATTGTCGCGGCATTCGCTGATCGACATGACGGTGAGGGCCAAGGGCGACCTCCACATAGACTTCCACCACACCGCCGAGGATGTTGGCATCGCCATCGGCCAGGCCATAAAGGAAGCGCTCGGCGACAAGAAGGGCATTCGCCGGTACGCCTCCGCCGACCTGCCCATGGACGGCACTCTCACCCGCGCCGCCATCGATGTCTCCGGCCGGCCGTTCCTGGTCTGGAAGGTGGAATTCACCCGCGACAAGGTGGGCGAGATGGACACCGAACTCTTCCAGGAGTGGTTTCAGGCCTTCGCCATGAACGCGGGCGTCACGCTCCACGTCGAGACCTTTTATGGCGACAACAACCACCATATCGCCGAAAGCGCCTTCAAGGCGCTTGCGCGGGCCCTGCGTGATGCCGTCGAAATTGATCCTCGCGCAGCGGACAGGATCCCGTCGACCAAGGGGACGCTCTGAAAACGTCTTAAGGGTAGGCCTCATCTCTCATCTCCGCAGACGTTCCTTAGCCACTCCCCTCTCCCCCGTCATGGCCGGGCTTGACCCGGCCACCCATGATGATCGGCCAGTGCCGCAACAGTATGGCGCGGGGCTTCGTGGGTCCCCGGGGTCAAGCCCGGGGATGACGAGGTGGAGGGGGTTGGACCCTTTCCGGGCGCTGTGCGCGTTGAGTCGCCGTGAAGCGGCTGGCTTCCCAGTACCAACGTTTTGTTTTATGGCGATGGGACGAACGCCCGGAAAACCCGATGACAATCTATGCCGTCTTCGACAAACAGGTGACCGATGGGCCGCGAGTTGTGCCCGACCGGTTTTCGTGGCTGGCCGCGCTGCTGCCGCCGGTCTTTGCCGTCGTGCACGGGCTGTGGCTGGAGCTGATCGCCTATATCCTGCTGCTGATGGCGCTGTTTGCCTTGAGCAGGACGTTTGGCGGGGAGGCCGGGGTGCTCGTCTACGCGCTCCTCGCGATCTGGATCGGCTTTGAGGCGCCCGCCTTCCGTCGCGCCGGGTTGCGCCGCCGGGGCTGGAACTACCGCACCGAAGTGATCGCGCCTGGCGCGGATCTTGCCGAACTCGAGGGTATCAGGAGCCGGCCGACCCCATGAGCGAAACTGTCGCCATCATCGATTACGGCTCCGGCAATCTGCGCTCCGCCGCCAAGGCATTTGAGCGCGAAGTGGCCGAACTGGCCCTGCCGACGACGATCGCCGTTACTTCCGACGCGGACCTCGTCCGCCGCGCCGACCGCGTGGTGCTGCCGGGCGTCGGCGCCTTCGCCGATTGCCGGGCGGGGTTGCTCGCCGTCACCGGCATGCGCGAGGCGCTAGAGGAGCGGGTAATCCGGGGCGGTGTGCCGTTTCTCGGCATCTGCGTCGGCATGCAGCTGATGGCGGCGCGCGGCCTCGAAAAGGGCGTGCACGAAGGCCTTGGCTGGATCGCCGGCGACGTAAAACTGCTGGAGCCCGCCGATCCGGCGCTGAAAGTGCCGCACATGGGCTGGAACACGCTGACCTTCCGCCAGCCGCACAAGCTACTGGAAAGCCTTTCGGACGGGCCGGAAGGGCTGCACGCCTATTTCGTCCACTCCTATCACCTCGCCGCTGCCGAGCCCGAAACGCTGGTCGCGACCGCTGATTACGGCGGCCCGGTCACGGCAGCGGTTGGCCGCGACAATCTGTTCGGCACCCAGTTCCATCCCGAAAAGAGCCAGGCCCTGGGCCTTGGGCTGATCCGGAATTTCTTGCGGTGGAAGCCGTGATGCCCCCCTCACCCGCCTGCCGGCACCCTCTCCCACAAGGGGAGAGGGAAGTTCGTGGCTCCCTTTCTTCCTTCTCCCCTCGCGGGAGAAGGTGGCGCGAAGCGCCGGATGAGGGGGCACTGCAATGATCCTTTTCCCTGCCATCGACCTCAAGGACGGCCAGTGCGTGCGCCTGAAACTCGGCGACATGGCGCAGGCGACGGTCTTCAACGATTCCCCCGCCGCGCAGGCGAAAAGCTTTGAGGAACAGGGTTTTGAGTACCTGCACGTCGTCGATCTCAACGGCGCTTTTGCCGGTGAGAGCGTCAATGGCGCGGCCGTCGAAGCCATTCTCAAAACGGTAAACTTCCCGGTGCAGCTCGGCGGCGGCATCCGCTCGATCGCCCATGTCGAGGGCTGGCTGGAAAAGGGCCTCGCCCGGGTTATCCTCGGTACCATCGCCGTGCGTGATCCGGCGCTGGTCAAGGAGGCGGCGAAGAAGTTTCCCGGGCGGGTCGCGGTCGGGATCGATGCGCGCGGCGGCAAGGTTGCCGTCGAAGGCTGGGCCGAGACCTCCGAACTTGACGTGATTGATCTCGCCAGGCGCTTCGAAGGCGCAGGGGTCGCGGCGATCATCTATACCGATATCGACCGCGACGGGATCCTGACGGGCATCAATTGGGAATCGACGCTGACGCTCGCCCGTGCCGTCTCCATCCCCGTCATCGCCTCCGGCGGGCTCGCCTCGATGGCCGACATCCGCCGGATGACCGAGCCGGATGCGCGGGTGCTCGAAGGCGCTATCTCCGGCCGCGCCCTCTATGACGGCCGAATTGATTCACGTGAAGCATTGGCGCTGCTCAAAGGCAGGACGGCGTGAACGGGCGCGCCCGCTTCCCCTGGTTGCCCTACCTGGTGGCGTTCATTGCCATCGCCGTTGTCGCCCTGCTGCCGGTCGTCTCGGTGCTTGGCGCCGGCCTGATCGCGGATGCCAATGGCTGCGCCCTCGATGAGGGCGGCGTTCATCCCTGCGTCGTGGCGGGCAAGGATTGGGGCGATTTGCTCTATACGATGGGCGTCATGGGCTGGCTGTCGCTGGTGAGCCTGCCCCTGGGCGGCATCGCGCTAGTGATCTTGGCCGTAGCGGTTTTCATCCACCGGTCGATCTGGTGGCGGGCCCAGCGGACGACGCCATGAGCTGCCTGTGGCTTGCCGGTAGTTTCCGAGCGGGCTAAGCCAGACTGAAAGCGCTTCCAGGAAAAGTGGCTACCGCTTTTCCGGCTCGGAAGCGCGACACTATGAAGATGTGAAGATCGTTCGGCGTTTCCTTGAAACGATGAACGGCCCTGGTGAACGCGAAGGAATCTCGCCCGTGACGCTGAAGACCAGACTCATCCCCTGCCTCGACGTGAAGGACGGCCGCGTGGTCAAGGGCGTGCAATTCGTCGACCTGCGCGATGCCGGCGATCCCGTCGAGGCGGCGATTGCCTATGACGCGGCCGGCGCCGACGAACTCTGCTTCCTCGACATCACCGCGAGCAGCGAAGACCGGGAAACCATTTTCGACGTGGTGGCGCGCACCGCTGAGCATTGCTTCATGCCGGTGACCGTCGGCGGCGGCATTCGCACCGTCGAAGATATCCGAAAACTCCTGCTCGCGGGCGCCGACAAGGTTTCGATCAATACCGCGGCGGTGAACGATCCGGACTTCGTGTCGCGCGCGGCGGACAAATTCGGCGACCAGTGCATCGTGGTTTCCGTCGATGCGCGGCGCCGGCAGACCCGTGCGCCCGGCGGCGCCAATGTCAGCGCCTGGGAGATTTTCACCCATGGTGGCCGTACCGCGACCGGGATCGATGCCATCGAGTTCGCGGTGCGTTCGGTCGAGCGCGGCGCGGGGGAATTGCTGGTGACCTCGATGGATCGCGACGGCACCAAATCCGGCTTCGACCTCGAACTCACCCGCACCATTGCCGACAGCGTGCACGTGCCGGTGATCGCCTCGGGCGGCGTCGGCAATCTCGACGATCTGGTGGCAGGCGTCAAAGAGGGGCATGCGAGCGCCGTGCTCGCCGCCTCGATCTTCCATTTCGGCACCTATACTATCCCCGAAGCGAAGGCGTATCTCGAGGCGCACGGCATTCCGATGCGCCACGACAGCGATCTTCGCGCGGGAACGACCGCTATCCCGCTTACGCTGTAAGAAACTGGAGAGAGCCCCGTGAGCTTTTCCCTTGAGGACCTCGCCGCGCGTGTCGCGATCCGTGCCAGCGCCTCGCCCGAGGAGAGCTACACCGCAAAGCTCCTCTCCCGCGGCGTCGAGAAATGCGCCCAAAAACTTGGCGAGGAGGCGGTGGAAGCCGCCATCGCCGCCGTTGCCGGCAAGCAGGACGAACTCGCCAAGGAGGCGGGGGACGTGCTCTACCACCTGCTCGTGCTGCTCCGCGCCTCGGGCGTCGAGCTGGATCAGGTGATGGCCGAACTCGAGAGCCGTACCGCACAATCCGGCCTCGCCGAAAAAGCCAGCCGCCCGAAGGACTGAATCTTGGCCGACTCCCAATTCGATCTCGCCCCGTATCACCACTTCACCAAGGCCGAGTGGTCGCATTACCGGGACGGCGAGCAGATGACGCTCACCGCCGAGGATGTGGCGCGGCTGAAAACCCTCAACGATCCGATTTCGTTCGAGGAGGCGGAGGAAATCTACCTGCCGCTTACCCGGCTCTTGTCGCTCTATGTGGAGGCGGCGCAGACGCTTCACTCGGCCTCGACCCGGTTCCTCGGCACCGAGGACCGCAAGGTGCCCTATATCATCGGCGTCGCCGGCTCGGTCGCTGTGGGCAAATCCACTACGGCGCGCATCCTCACCGCCCTGCTGCAGCGCTGGAAAACCTCGCCCAAGGTCGATCTGGTGACGACCGACGGCTTCCTCTATCCCAACGCCGAGCTCGAAAAGCGCGGTATCATGAACCGCAAGGGCTTTCCCGAGAGCTATGACCGGACGCGCTTTCTCGGTTTTCTTGCCGACATCAAATCGGGCAAGACGAATGTTTCGGCGCCGGTCTATTCGCACCTCGTCTACGACATCGTTCCGGGCGAGCAGCTGGTCATCGACCGGCCTGACATCCTCATCGTCGAGGGCCTCAACATCCTGCAGCCCGGCCAGCTGCCGCGCGACGGCAAGCCGATCCTCTTTGCCTCCGACTTCCTCGATTTCTCCATCTATATCGATGCCTCCGAGGCCGACCTCGCCCAGTGGTTTCTCGAACGCTTCTTCAGGCTGCGCGAAACGGCGTTCGCCGACCCGAAATCGTTCTTCCACCGCTTCTCGATGATGAGCGAGGAGGAGGCAAAGACCTTTGGCCGTTGGGTCTGGGACACCATAAACCGCCCCAACCTGCTGCAGAACATCCTGCCGACCCGCAGCCGCGCCGATCTCATCCTGCGCAAGGGCTCGAGCCATGTGGTCGAGTCGGTGGCATTGAGGAAAGTTTGAGGGCTAGGAGGCGCGTTGGTGACCCATCCCCGCGCGGGCGGGGATCTCCGTTTTTGGGAATCCTAAGTGGCTTAGAAACCTGGGCTTTCGCGGGAATGACGCCGTGCACCAGGGCGCGGCGCGGTGTGGTGCATAGAAGTGAGCTGTCCCGCAAGTCTCCCTCCCCCTGCAGGGGGAGGGAGACTGCGGCACCCTCGCCCACAAGGAACGGGTTTCAACGCGGTCCGGCTCGGCCATAAGCTGCTGCCATGCATACACAAATTGGTGAGGCTGCCACAAAGAGGGCGGCGGCCCTTGTTCGTCTGCTGAACCCGTATAAAAGCGCACATATTACCTAACAGGAGGCTGCATCGTGACGCAGTTCGAACGTCAGGCCAATTTCGCAGCGCTGGCACTTCGCTTGATCGTTGCGGTCTGGTTTGGCTATCATTTCTACTACAAATGGGTGGCCGGCTTTCCCGCCAACGCCGCCGCTTTCGAGGCCCGCGGCCTGCCCGGCATCTTCGGCTATGCCGACATGCTGATCGAGATCGTCGTAATCCCGTTTCTCGTTCTCGGCATCTATTCACGCTTCACTATGCTGATCCTGACGCCGCTGATGCTCGGGGCGGTCGGCGTGTTCTGGCCGCGCGGCTTCAACTTCACCTTCGGGGGCTGGGAACTGCCGGCACTGTGGCTGCTGGTCATGTGGGTGCTGGCCCTGATCGGCGACGGGCGCTACGCGATCCCGCTGCCGGGTCTGCCGTGGGACGGGCGCCATCCCGCAACCCGCTTTGGCGCGAAGAGGGCTGCAGCATGAAACGCCTTTTCCTCGCTCTTTTGCCGCTGCTGATCTCCGCGCCAGCCTTCGCCCAATCCGCAGCGCCGGGGTCTCAGACCGTCACCCTGACACTCGCCTCCGTGAACCAACCGCTCTACCCGGCTTGGTACTGGATCATCTACCTCACCATGCTGGCGGTCGCGGTGTTCATGATCGGCGTCGTCGTCACGGCCCTGCGCCGCAGGGGCTAAAGCGGCTTTACCGCGTCGAGTTGTGATGGCCGGGCTTGCCCCGGCCATCCATTATGCCTCCACCCAAGCTGCTGGAAAAGCAGCATGGGCCCCGGGTCAAGCCCGGGGATGACGACGTGGCAACGGACCAGAGTCGTTCACCGTTTCAAGGACTCTACGCCACTTCCCCGACCAGCCCGTGCTCACGCGCCAGATCTTCGAGGACGAGCAGTGGCCGCGCGCCGATGTGCGAGATGACCTCGGAGGCGGCGAGGCAGCCCAGTTTCAAGGCGGCCTCGAGATCCTGTCCCCGGCCTGCCGACAACAAGAATCCCGCAGCAAAAAGATCGCCGGCGCCCGTCGCATCCACCACCTGCTCGATCGGAAATGCGGGAACCGTTACCACCTCGCCATTGTGGATCACCATCGCGCCCTCGGCTCCCATCGTGATCGCGGCGAGTTCGGCGTCCTGGGCGACCGCCTGCACGGCCGTGGCGAGGTTATCGGTCTGGTAAAGCGATTTCAGTTCTTCGACATTGCCCAGCACGTAATCGATGGTCTTGGACCGCATCAGATCGAGGAATTCCTCGCGGTAGCGGCCGACACAGAAGGGGTCCGAGAGGGTGAAAGCGGTCGCCCGCTCATGCTTGTGGGCGTAATGGGCGGCGAGGACAAAAGCCTTCTTGGCCTCCGCCGGGTCCCACAAGAACCCCTCCATATAGGTGATGGTCGCGGCCCCGATCTCGTCTTCCTTGATGTCGTCGACGGTGAGCTGGTGGCAGGCGCCGAGATAGGTGTTCATGGTCCGCTCGCCGCCGGGCGAGATCAGGATCATCGAGCGCGCCGTCGCCGGCCCGTCAACGAGCCGGTTGACCCCATAGTGCACCCCGATCCGGTGAAAATCGTCGGCAAAGATGTCGCCGAGATCGTCGGCGGCGACCTTGCCGACGAAGGCCGCCCGTCCGCCGAGCGAAGCAACCCCGGCCGCGGTGTTGGCGGCGCTACCGCCCGAGATCTGTCGCTTGTCGGCAGGCATCAAATCGTAGAGATGGGCCGAGCGGTCTGCATCGATCAAATGCATGATCCCCTCCGCCATTCCCTCACGCTCGAGGAAATCCGGCGTAATGGGCGCAATGACGTCGACAATGGCATTACCGATGGTCAGAACGTCGAAACGGGCGTCGGCCAATAGAATTCTCCGGAAGGCAGCAGTGCATGAGGCGGCTGGATGAAGGCGGGATACCGGATTGTGGCCAGCGAGGCAATGTTCAAGCCGAAGGCTTGGTCTTCGCGCCGCCCTTCGGCGCCGGCATTAACGTCTTGGGTTCGTACCGGCACCACTGGGCGATAATGCAGCGATAGCATTCCGGCACGCGCGCCTTGCACACATAGCGGCCGTGCAGGATCAGCCAGTGATGGGCGTGCAGCAGGTATTTTTCGGGCACGACCTTGAGCAGATTGAGCTCCACCTCGAGCGGCGTCTTGCCCGGCGCGAGCCCTGTGCGGTTGCCGACCCGGAAAAGATGGGTGTCGACGGCGATGGTGGGTTGCCGGAAGGCGGTGTTCAGCACCACGTTTGCCGTCTTGCGCCCCACCCCCGGCAGGCTCTCCAGCGCTTCGCGATTTTCCGGCACCTTTGAACCAAAATCATCGATCAGCCGTTGGCTAAGCGCAAAGACATTCTTCGCCTTGCCGCGATAGAGCCCGATTGTCTTGATTAAGTTTTCGATGCCGTCGACACCGAGAGCGACCATCTTTTCCGGGCTGTCGGAGATGGCGAAAAGCTTTGCGGTCGCCTTGTTGACCCCGGCATCGGTCGCCTGAGCCGACAGCACCACCGCCACCAGGAGGGTGAAAGCGTTGACATAATCCAGTTCGCCCTTCGGCTCGGGATTGGCTGCCGCAAAGGCGCCAAAAATCGCCTCCACATCTACCCGACTGAGGCGTTTCGGTTTCTTCGTTGCGGTCGCTGCGGGCATCCGAATCTGCCTCCATTACTGGTTTCGAGATGAACACCGAAACGCAAGCGCGTCCACTGTTCGCCGCCCGGCTCACACCCAACCGCTCCATGAGCCCCCGCGGCATCAAGATCGTCATTGGGCTGTTGTGCTGCCTTGCACTTCTGCCCGGCCTGATCTTTTACCTGGTCGGCGCCTGGCCTGTCGTGGGCTTCATGGGGCTCGACGTGCTGGGCCTCTACTGGGCCCTCACCTATTCCTTCCGCGACGGCCGGCGCTATGAGCAGGTGACCCTCTGGGCCGATCGGCTCGAGGTGCGGCAGGTCTCGGCTGATGGCGACGAACAGACCAAGACTTTTAATCCACAGTATGTGCGGCTGGTGATCGATCGCGATTTTGACGAGCGCACCACCGCCATCCGGCTGCGCAGCGGCGAGCAGGAAGTCCTCGTTGGCGCATTCCTCAACCCGGACGACAAGGCCAGTTTCTCCCGCGCCTTCGGCTCGGCTCTGCGCAAGGCGCGAGGATAGGTTTTTTTCCCTTGGGAGAGGGCGCCCGAAGGGCGGGTGAGGGGGTGGGCCCCAGACTTTGCCCCTCCCCCTTTCCGGAAAACGAAAAGGCGTCAAAACCGGGTCGCATGACGTCGCGCGGGGGCCTATTCTTGCCCCATCATGACACAGCATCAGATCATCCAGCCAGAAACCGACTACGAAGCCGTCAAGGCGGCGATCGGCTATCTCAGCGAGACCGGCCCCGATGAGCTGGACCTCGCGCGCTTTGCCCGCGCGCTTGGCCGGACCGAGCGGCAATTGGTTGAGCTGTTTCGCCGGTGGTGCGGGCTCAGCCCCAAATCGTTTGCGCAGGCGGTAGCGCTCGATCATGCCAAGACGCTGCTCGCGGCCGAGCAGAGCGTGCTCGACACCACCTATGAGGTCGGGCTCTCCTCGACCTCGCGCCTGCACGATCTCTTCGTCACCCATGAAGCGATGCCGCCCGGGGCCTTTCGCGCCCGCGGCGATGGCCTGGCCATGCGCTGGGGGGCGGCGCCCTCGCCCTTCGGCACGGCGGTGGTCACCACCACCGAATACGGGGTTTCGGGGCTCGGCTTTGCCGATGGCGAGACGACGGTCGAGCAGGCTTTTGACGACCTCGCCGGCCGCTGGCCGAATGCGAAATTCGTCCGCGATGATACGGCCATCGCGCCGCTCGTCGCCCGGATTTTCGATGCCGGGCGCTGGTCCGCCGACCAGCCGGTGCGGATCGTGCTGATAGGCACCGATTTCGAGGTAAAAGTCTGGGAGACCCTGCTCGGCATTCCGTGTGGCAAGGCGACCACCTATGGCGACATCGCGGCGCGCATCGGCAAGCCCTCGGCCTCGCGCGCCGTCGGGGCGGCGGTCGGGAAAAATCCCATCTCCTTCGTCGTCCCCTGCCACCGGGTGGTGGGTTCTAACGGCGCCCTGACCGGCTATCACTGGGGCGTGCCGCGCAAGCGGGCGATCCTGGGCTGGGAATGCGGCGTGACCAGCGGGAGGTAGCGGCCGTCTCAGGGGGCCGGCCAGGCCTGGATGGCCTCCGGATCAATGTCGATGTGGCAGGGCCCTGGGCCAACCCCGGCTCCCGGGCTCATCGCAGCCCGCAGGCGGCATTGCCCGAGCTCCAGCTCGACGATGCACTGGCCCGGTCGCGCCGCGACAGCCAGAACCGTGCCGGCGTAGCGCCCGCCGGGCCCGAGCCGCACATTTTCCGGTCGCACCGACCAGCCAACCGGCCCGGCCGGCAGCTCTGGTCCCGCAACCTCGAGCCGGATCCCCTCGCCGAGCTCGATGCGGTTCGAATCCACCGCGATCCCCCGGGCCGCGTTGTCCACGCCCAGCAGCCGCGCCGCCGTTTCGCCGCCCGGCCGTGCATAAACCTCGGCGACGCTGCCCCGCCGCAGCACCCTGCCCTTGTCCAGCACCATGATCTCGTCGGCGAGGAGAAAGGCCTCCTCCTGATCATGTGTCACGAGGATCGTCGTCGCATCGATCTCGTCCTGCAGCGCCCGCAGCTCGCGCCGCAATTGCGCCCGGAGGGGCGCATCAAGCGCCGAGAACGGCTCATCGAGCAGCAGCAGCGAGGTCGGCCGGCTGAATGCCCTGGCCAGCGCCACGCGCTGCTGTTGGCCGAGCGACAATTCCGCCGGCAGGCGGTGCCGCAATTGTGAAAGACCCAGCCGCTCGATCCAGTCGTCGGCGAGGCCGGCATCCGCATCCAGAGCAAAACGCAGTTGTTCGGTCACGCTCAGATGTGGAAACAGCCCATAGTTTTGCGGCACATAGGAGACGCCGCGCCGCTCCGGCGACAGCGCGAACACATCTCGCCCGCCCAGCACAAATCGTCCCTCGCTGGCGCGATCGATGCCGGCGAGTGACCGCAGCGTCATCGACTTGCCGGACCCCGAGGCACCCAGAATCGCCAGCCGCCGCGCGCCGGTCTGCCATGCCACATCCAGGCTGAAACCCTGAAGTTCGCGGCAGAAGGCGAAATCAAGCGGGCCGGCCGGCGGTGTTCGATAGGGAATGGGGGCCGCTGCCTTGCGCGCCCGATCGGGCTCGGCCGCGGGCGACCGCCTTCGTCCCATGCCAGCTTCGCCAACGACGCTCGCAACCCCCATGACGGCAAGCGCCGCCAGCAAGGTCGGCAGCAGCACCGGGAGCATTGCCGGCAACCCCTCGCCGGAAAACGCCACATAGGTATAAACCGGCAGCGAATAGGGGTGGTAGGCGACCATCACCGTAGCCCCGAACTCGCCGAATGCCCGCAGCCAGGCGAGCAGCATTCCCGCCAGGATCGCGCGCCACGCCAGCGGCAGGCTTACCAGCCGGAATACTCCCCAGGGCCGGTGGCCGAGTGTCGCGGCGACGTCCTCGAGCACGGGGTCCTGCCGCGCAAAAGCCGATTTCGCGGCGATAACCAGGAAGGGCGCGGCCACGAACGCCTCGGCCAGCACGATGCCAGCAAACGAATCCGTCAGCGCCCCATTGGTCAGCGCCCCGATCGGGCTCGAATATCCCAGCAGGAACAGCAGCAGGATCCCACTGGCCAGCGGCGGCAGCGCCAGCGGCAGCTGCACCACAAAGCCGACCAGGCCGAACATCCGCCCCGGCATGCGCGCGAGCAGGAACCCGAGCGGGACGCCGGTGAGCGTGACAAGCACCGTCGCCACCGTCGCGCTCATCGCCGAGACCGCGCAGGCCCACCCCAGGGTGGTCCAATCCGCCCCGCGCCAGTCGGACTGGGCCACCTGGCCCAGCCCGGCGATGAACGGGGCCACTAGATAAAGGCCCAGCAGCCCCGCAAGCCAGGGTAGTGGGGCTGGCGTCCGCCGTTTCATTTCGCGGCTTCAAGCACCGAGCGAAGCGAGGCCGGCACCAGTGCGGCATTGCCCGTCACCGTAGGCTTCACCACCTGGAGCCCATGCTGGCGCATGATCGCGGCGCCCTGCGCGCCAAGCAGGAACGACACGAATTGCGCCGCCCCTTCCGCATTGGCCGCATTGTTCAACACCGTCACCGTATAGCTGGCGCCGAGCGGCGTCTCCGGTGGCAGCGCAATCGCCGGGATCTTCAGATCCGACGTTTCGGTCGCGTAGAAAAACCCGGCATCGAGCTGCCCCGACTGCAGCCGTCCGATCAACGTTTCCTCAGGGAACACTTGTGCCGGATTTTCCGGGTCTCCGAGCACAGCCTTGGAAAGGTTGGGCAGATTGTAGAGCTTGGATGCCTCATCGAGAAGCTTGACCGTCAGCTGCCCCTTGGGGTCGAGCTTGGGGTCGGTGCGCGCGATACGAATGCCCGGTTCCTGCATCACCTCGTACCACGGCTTGGTCTTGAGGTCGTTGGCAAACCGGCTTGACGGATTGTAGCCGATCATCAGCGGCGACTGCGCGAAGGTGGCGTACCAGCTCACCCAATTGCCGTTGGCCTCGCCTGTCAGCGTGTCGTTCACGTTCGCCGTGGCGCTGATGAACACATCTCCATGCCGCAGCCGGCCCTTGATCTGGTTGGCGAGCCCGTTCGATCCGCCGCCAAATCCCTGAAAAACCCCATCGCCGGTCTTGGTGAAAGCCGGTCCGATGCCGTGTTCCATCAGGTTCACCAGCGAGCCGGCATAGAGAACGTTGACCGCGCCGCCCGACTGCGCCCAGGCTCCGGTTTGGAGCAAAGGCAGGGCGGCCGCGGATAGCAGGAGTGTGCGACGATGCATGAGGGGGGCCTTTCGATGGTTGGCGAAGATGCCATGAGTGCCTTGGAGCAAAAGAGGCTATGGCCGAAGTGCTCACCTGCCCCCCTGCAAGTGCCATCTTGCGGCCGTCAGCTCAACCTTCTAGGCTCCGATCTGTCTTGGCGGACATAACGGGATTTCGATGGAATTGCAACGCACGACCATCCTGACCGCGCCGATTGCCCGCTGCCAACGCGTTCCTTGATTCCCCCAAGCGACGACTGCATCAAGCCGATCAACTCATTCGGGTGTGAAGCGCAATGAAACTCAGCGCCAGAAACCAAATTCGCGGCAAGGTCTTGGCCGTGGTCAAGGGCCAGACGACGGCCCATGTTCGGATCGATATCGGTGACGGGATCGTCATCACATCCTCAATCACCAACGAGGCCGTGGATGATCTTGCCCTGGCCGTCGGCGACGAGGTCACCGCGGTCATCAAATCGAGTGACGTGATGGTCGGGAAATAAGGTAGCCCTGACGATCCGGGGAGCCGAGAGGTTACGCCGGAGCCCGATATCGGAGCGCCTCCACGAGCAGGTTGAAGGCGGGTCAGGCATTTCGGGCTCTCGGAAGCCGGCGTGCAGTCTATTCGCCGCGCCCATGCCGTGCAGCCGGTGGCGGCTCTACAGAGCGAATATTCGCTCTGGTTCCGTGAGTCCGAAAAGGAAGTTCTGCCCGCTCTCGAAGAGCTCGGCATCGGCTTTGTCCCCTTCAGCCCCCTGGGCAAGGGATTTCTCACCGGCGCCATCGATGAGAACACCAGCTTCGACAGCACCGATTTCGGAATGTCGTACCCCGCTTCACGCCTGAAAATCGCCGCGCCAATCTGGCATTCGTCGAGGCGCTGGGCCAGATAGCCCACCGGAAGCAGGCCAGCCGAGCGCAAAGCGCCATCGCCTGGCTGCTGTCGCAGAAGCCGTGGATCGTTCCGATCCCGGGCACCACGAAACTGCACCGGCTCGAGGAAAACCTCGGCAGCGCCGAAGTTGAGTTGACTGCGGACGATCTCCGCGACATCGAGAGCGCCCTCGGCGGCATCGAGGTGCAGGGAGCAAGATACCCCGCCCACCTTCAGGCCCGCGTCGGTCGTTGAACAGGAAAGGCAGTGCCATGACCCAAGGGATCACGGACAAAATAGTTGTTATTACCGGCGCGAGCAGCGGGCTGGGCGAGGCAACCGCCCGCCACCTCGCTGCGGACGGCGCCAAGGTGGTGCTCGGCGCGAGGCGTCTCGATCGGCTAGAGGCGCTGGCGCGCGAGCTGGGGCTCGACAACAAGGCTGTGCTGCAGACCGACGTCACGCACCGGGAACAGGTGCAGCGCCTGGTGGATACCGCGGTGGAGCTCCATGGGCGGATCGACGTCATCATCAACAATGCCGGCCTGATGCCGCAATCGCCGCTCGAGCGGCTGAAGGTCGATGACTGGGATCGGATGATCGACGTCAACATCAAGGGCGTGCTCTACGGCATTGCCGCCGCCCTGCCCTACATGCAGCGCCAAAAGAGCGGGCACATCATCAATGTGTCCTCCGTCGCCGGCCACAAGGTGCGGCCGGGCGGCGTGGTCTACTCGGCGACCAAGCACGCCGTGCGCGTGATCACGGAAGGGCTGCGCCAGGAGGTCAAGCCGTACAATCTGCGCACCACCGTAATCTCGCCCGGCGCCGTCGATACCGAGCTGCCCGATAGCGTCACCGAGCCCGACGTCGCCGAACGCATCCGCAAGGCCTATGAGCAGGCCATTCCCCCCGACTCGTTCGCCCGCGCCGTCGCTTACGCGATGAGCCAGCCGGACGATGTCGACATCAACGAGATCCTGTTTCGGCCGACCGTGCAGGAATATTGAGCGCAAGCGCCCGCCGGCGGCGGGCGCGACGCCTTCGGAGGCCACTTCCCGATCAAGGGAATGCGGCAGTCTTGGCCCGGCCAAGGCACGGCGCGATCAGGAACCCCTCCGCCGCAATGCCGCCGACACGCTGCCATATCCGGGCCGCCCGCCCGCCGGGACCATGGCCGATATGGTCTGCGCCTGCCAAAGGGGCCTGGCACGGACAGGTCAGCATCGCCCTGGAGCCGGCATACGCCAACCGGGCATCCGCATTACGGAATGAGGCCTCTACTCCGGCGTGATCGACGTCGTGTCACCGGCGTATTGCGCAACGAGGCGTGGCTGGCCTCATCGCCATTGCATTGCTGCTACTCGGACGCAATCGAGCGCATTTCGTCAACTTGAGCCAGGGATGCAGCTACCGAGGAGATCGTAGTTGCTCTCGGGATTCACGTAGTCATCCACATTTGAGATGCGCGCTGGAATGGTGTTTGTAGTCGGGATTGCTCAGACTACATGAACCGCGGTGGCCTAAAAGTGCAATTGCTTTCCGGCCTATTTGGCATCAAGAACCGCGCAGCGGCGATACTGCCGCGCCTTAGGCTCGTTTGGCAAACACCGCCGACAGCGATCTACGCCATTGGCGACGTCCATGGCAGCCTCACGCTTTTCGAGCAGCTCGAATCCGAGATCGATTCCGATGCACGCCAATATGATTCGGCCGCAACTATTGTGCTTGGCGATCTCCTTGATAGGGGGCCTTCTTCGGCCCAGTTGCTAGACTATTTGCTTTTGGAGCGTGGGCACCGGCACCCTCGGTACTGCCTAATTGGCAATCACGAGGCCCTGTTCCTTGAGTTTTTTGCCGATCCATCGCTCAAGGCCGATTGGCTTGACGTTGGTGGACTCGATACCCTGGCCTCCTACGGTATTTCGCC
>DATJHO010000092.1:0-59402 GCA_035493835.1 Devosiaceae bacterium | reverse complement strand
CGTCGCCGTACTGGAAAGCCTCAGCCACGTCCGCAGCCTGGCGCTGCCGAGCCTCGCCGCCAACGCTTAGCCTTTTACGAGCAACACCTGATCGCTGAAGGCGGCGGGGCGCGTTTCGGCCAACTGCCAGCCCGCCTGTGCGGCAAGCGCCGAAAATGCCTCGACGCCGCATGGCACGATCGGGAAGAGGCCCCGCCTTGCGAAGAGCGGCGTTGCGGCATCGCCCCGGGTGACCGAGGCGGCAACCGCCGCATCCACCCCCGTTCCGTCCCGCAAAACTTCCAGACGGCCGATGATCTCGGCGTCGCTGCCATATTCGAACAACCCGCCCTCGGACGATGCCGCAACGATGCCCTCGCCAACCTCGCCGTCGTCGAGGAAGTGCGGAAGCCCATGCAGGTCGCGCCAGTTCCAGGCGATGTGCCCGAGGTTGACCTCGAGCCCCATGAGCGGCCCCCAGCCCCCCGCTGGCGCAAACAGCACGGGCCCGGGACGTTCGGATCTGAGTTCGGGCAATACCGCCTCTCCAGGGTGGGGGCGCAGTATTCGGCTACGCGCGCCTGTTCCGCAGGCGACGTCGCCACGGGTCTCCCAAACTAGCGGGCCGGCGCGGCCGATTCTACCGCGCTGCGCCTCCCGCGGCGGCCCGGGGTCGGCTCGCCGACTATTTGCATCGACTTGAGTCGATTCGCTTAGGGCGGGCTTAGTCACGCGCCTTGATTGCTGCTCATAAGAGCTAAATCACTCTGGCGGTTGCCGTTTCTGCACGTTAACCGTGTCTTAAGACCCTGGGGATCATGGTTAAGGGATCGTAAAATTTTAGTTCCCACCGGCAAAGGCTTTGGCTAAGTTGCCGGCGGGACAGACTTCGAGGGCTGGTGGCGCCTGTGGCGGCATCGGGGAAAGCTGGGGCGTATTGACGCGAAAGCGATTGGACATTGCTGGACGTGCGGCAGCTCGTGCCGTCGCCTTGGGAGCGACCGCCTTCTTTGTCTTTGGCAGCGG
The DNA here is from genome assembly GCA_035493835.1 of Devosiaceae bacterium. Taxonomy (GTDB): domain Bacteria; phylum Pseudomonadota; class Alphaproteobacteria; order Rhizobiales; family Devosiaceae; genus DASZTU01. The sequence goes on along the minus strand of DATJHO010000092.1, from coordinate 58,397 downwards.
TCTGACGCCAAGCTTCGCCCAGAACCTGCAGGTCGCCGAAGTGGCGCCGCAGACGAACACAGCGCCCGTTTTGTCTGAGCCGCTCAGCGCCAATGCCCAGGCGCAATCTTCCGAACTCACCCCGGCGGTGCTCGCGGCCTATGTGGCGCGCCAGCAGGCACGCAAGGGCTTTGATATTCTTCCCGCGGCGCCGCAGCCGCAGCTGACCAGCGCCATGGTTTCGGCCTATGCGGAAGCGCACTACACTAGCAACGCCGCGCTCGATGCGATCAATGGCGCCGCAGCGCCTGGGCCAGCCGGCCTCGACATTGCTTCGGTGGACCTCGATCAGCTGGCCTCTGAATCCGCGTCGTCGTCCGTCACCGAGCAGATGCTCGAGAGCTACGCGCATCACGGTTTTGAGCCGACCGCGCGCCGCATCGCGCAGGCCAATAACGAACGCGGCTGCCTGAGCCAGGCGATCTATAACGAGGCGCGCGGCGAAAGCAATGACGGCCAGTGGGCGGTCGCCAACGTCATCATCAACCGGGCCATGAGCAAGCGCTTCCCCAGCACCATGTGCGGCGTCATCTACCAGAACGCCGATCAGGGTCTCTATCGCTGCCAGTTCACCTTCGCCTGCGACGGCCGTCGCCAGAAGGCCACCGAGCGGCGGGCCTGGGTCAAGGCCAACGAGATCGCCGCCGCCGCCTATTCCGATTTCCAGCACGGCAAGCGGCCGGGCGTGGTCCCCGGCTCGGCGCTCTACTATCACACCACTTCGGTTTCGCCGGATTGGGGTTTCAAGCGCGTCGCCCAGATCGGCGCCCACGTCTTCTATTCGCCGATGTGATGGTCCGGCTGGCGTGATCGCCGGCTGAATTCCCCCAAACACACCCACCCCAGCCTTCCCCGCGAGGGGGAGGGTGGGATGGGGGCTCAAGAGCCCCAGGCGACCTCAAGATTTGACAAGCTCAGGACGAGGTTGGCGGTTTTCGCGCACCCCTCGTTCCCTCTCCCCTCAGGGGAGAGGGTGGTCCGGTAGGGCCGGGTGGTGAGGGTGCAGGCCGCGCCACACCGCTTATTCCGCCGCTTCACCCCTCACCCTGCCCCTCTCCCCTGAGGAGAGAGGGGACGATGTAGTCAGGGCTATTCCGCCGCGGCGGCCACCGGCGCCGCAAACTGGCCGAGGCCTTCGGCGTTACTGCCGAACTTCTCGAAATTCTTGGCGAACAGGGCGTTGAGCTTTTCCGCCTGCCGGTCATAAGCCTCGGGATCCGCCCAGCTTTGGCGCGGATCGAGCAGGCGCGCGTCGATCCCTTCCACTGCCGTGGGTACGGAAAGCCCGAACGCCGGGTCCTGCCGCATCGGCGCGCCCTCCAGCGCCCCCAACAGGGCTGCGTTGAGCAGTGCCCGGGTCGAGGCGATGTCGATGCGCTTGCCGGTGCCGTAAGCCCCGCCGATCCAGCCGGTGTTCAACAGGTAGACGCGCGCCCCGCTCGCCGCCAGCCGTTCGGCCAGCAGCTTGCCATAGACCGTGGGGTGCAGCGGCATGAACGGCGCGCCAAAGCAGGCCGAGAACGTTGCCTGCGGCTCGGTGACGCCGCGCTCAGTGCCCGCCACCTTTGCCGTGTAGCCGGAAAGGAAATGATAGACTGCCTGTTCCTGCGTCAGCCGTGAGATCGGCGGCAGCACGCCGAAGGCGTCGCAGGTGAGAAAGACCACCGTCTTGGGCACCCCGCCCACCCCGCCGGCAGCGATATTGGGCAGCACATCGATCTCGTATGCGGCGCGGGTGTTTTCCGTGAGGCTGGCGTCGTCGAAATCGGGCATGCCCGTTTCAGGGGCGAGCACGACATTTTCGAGCACCGTGCCGAAGCGCCGCGCGGCGGCATAGATTTCCGGCTCGGCCGTCGCGCTCAGCTTGATGGTCTTGGCGTAGCAGCCGCCCTCGAGATTGAAGACGCCATCCTCGGCCCAGCCATGCTCGTCATCGCCGATCAGTTGCCGGCGCGGATCGTTGGAGAGCGTCGTCTTGCCGGTGCCCGAAAGCCCGAAGAACAGCGCCACGTCGCCTTGTTCGCCGATATTGGCCGAGCAGTGCATCGGCAGCACCTTGTTGAGTGGCGCATGAAAATTGAACAACGAAAAAACGCTTTTCTTGATTTCGCCGGCGTAGGCCGTGCCGCCGATCAGCACCAGCCGGTTTTCCATGTCGAGGGCGATCACGGTTTCGCTACGCGTGCCGTGCCGGGCCGGGTCGGCTTTGAAGCTCGGCAGGTGGAGGATCGTCACCTCGCCCGCGGCGGCCGTCCGGTCATCGCCTTCCGGCCGGATCAGCAGATTGCGGATGAAAAGGGCATGCCAGGCGGTCTCGGTAATGACGGTCACGCCCATGCGCTGGCTGGGTTCGGCGCCGGCCAGCAATTCCTGCACCACCAGCGACTTGCCGGCCATTGCGGTGCGGAAGTCGCCGAGCAGGGTCGCAAACTGCGCCGGGTCCATGGCGTTGGAATTGTCCCACCACACCTTGTCGGCGGTGGTCTCGTCGCGCACGATGAACTTGTCTTTCACCGAGCGGCCGGTGAAAATGCCGGTTCGGGCCACGAGCGCCCCATCGGCGCTGAGTTCTGCTTCACCTTGGCGCAGCGCCATCGCGACCAGTGTCGAGGGATGGGCGTTGCGCGACAGGGTTTCGGCCGCAGACAAAATTTCCTGGCGCAGGCTGCTGTGATCCAAGCCGGTCATTGGGAACTCCTGACGAGAAAAAGCTTGCGGTTGGCCACAAGCATGCCCAAATTCTAGTAATAGCGAGGCCCTGCTCGCCATCTGGCAATGCGTCTTACGACCTAAGTTGCAGGATGGGTCGCTGGGGGGCAGAGGTGCTGCGGACGCTTGTGGCGTCATACTTTATGCGCAATTGTGGCACCCAAACAGGCTGCAGGCCCAAGCGGCGGCAGTTGTTTTGCCGCTTTCGGCCGGATCAGCGAAAGGAGTTTCGATGCCCAAGATCGCCCTGGTGGACGACGACCGCAACATTCTCACCTCTGTGTCGCTGACGCTCGAGGCCGAGGGCTACACCGTCTCCACCTACACAGACGGCGCGTCCGGGCTCGAGGGTTTGACCGCCGAGCGCCCCGATCTTGCCATCCTCGACATCAAGATGCCGCGCATGGATGGCATGGAACTGCTCCGGCGCCTCAGGCAGAAATCCGACGTGCCGGTGATCTTCCTCACCTCCAAGGATGAGGAGATCGACGAGCTGTTCGGCCTCAAGATGGGCGCCGACGATTTCATCACCAAGCCGTTCAGCCAGCGCCTGCTGGTCGAGCGCGTGAAGGCGATCCTGCGGCGGTCCTCACCGCGCGATCCCTCGCAGCCCCCCACCGCCGGCGAGCCGGTGCCCGGCAAGGTGCTGATCGAGCGCGGCAACCTCGTCATGGACGAAGAGCGGCATACCTGCACGTGGAAGGGGCAGCGGGTGACGCTTACGGTCACCGAGTTCCTGATCCTGCAGGCGCTGGCGCTCCGGCCGGGCGTGGTCAAGAGCCGCAACGCCTTGATGGACGCCGCCTATGACGATCAGGTCTATGTCGATGACCGCACCATCGACAGCCACATCAAGCGGCTGCGCAAGAAGTTCAAGGCGGTTGATGACGACTTCGAGATGATCGAAACGCTCTATGGGGTGGGGTATCGGTTCAAGGAGCAATAGTGAGCGTTAGCGGGCACGAACTGGAAGGGCTGCCAAAGCCCGCCGGCGATACCGACGGGTCCGGAGCGGCTGCGGTGCCCCGCCGGCGGCCACTGGCCGAATTGGGTCATTGGCTGCTGCGGCTGGTCTCGGCGATCCAGCGACTTCTGTCGCTGACCATCTTTGCCAACCTCACCCGCCGGATCATCTTTCTCAACCTGCTGGCGCTCGCCGTGCTGGTGGTTGGCATCCTCTATCTAAACCAGTGGCGCGCCGGCCTGATCGATGCGCGCGTGCAATCGTTGCGCGTGCAGGGCGAGATCATCGCCGCCGCCGTCGCCGCCTCAGCGACCGTCGACAGCGACGTGATCCAGGTCAATCCCGACCGCCTGCTGCAGCTCCAGCCGGGCGACAACGTGTCCCCGCTCAGCTTTTACGATCCGGCGCTCGAATTCCCGATCAACCCCGAACAGGCCGCGCCGCTCTTGCGCCAGTTGGTCACCCCCACCGGCACCCGCGCACGCATCTACGACAAGGATGGCCTGCTGATCCTCGACAGCGCCAACATCTATGCCCGCGGCGATGTGCTGCGGCAGATGACGCCGCCGCCGGCGCCCGGAAGCTCCGCCGAAAATCCGGTGGTCGACTGGTGGAACACCATCATGAGCTGGGTCCCGGGCGACGATTATCCGCGTTACCGGGAATATAGCGCCGATGAGGGCAAGCGTTACCCGGAGGTGGATTCGGCCCTGACCGGCGCCCCGGCCGACGTGGTCCGCGTCGACGACCACAACAAGCTGGTGATCTCGGTGGCGGTGCCTGTGCAGCGGCTTCGGGCAACCATCGGCGTGCTGCTGCTCTCGACCGCCCCCGGCGAAATCGACTCGATCATTTCGGCCGAGCGCTGGGGCATCATCCGCATCGGGCTGGTCGCCGCCGGCGTGACGGTTCTCTTGTCCTTCCTCCTGGCGGGAACGATCGCGGGGCCAATGCGACGGCTTTCCGCCGCTGCCGAGCGGGTCCAATCCTCGATGAGCACCCGCGCGGAAATTCCGGATTTCACCGAGCGCCGCGACGAAATCGGCCATCTCTCTCGCGCCCTGCGCTCGATGACCTCCGCGCTCTATAACCGTATCGAGGCGATCGAGCGGTTCGCGGCCGACGTGGCGCACGAGCTCAAGAACCCGCTGACCTCGCTGAGGAGCGCGGTCGAAACGCTCCCCCTGGCCAAGAAGCCCGAGGATCGCGAGCGGCTCAATGCCATTATCCAGCACGATATCCGCCGCCTCGACCGCCTGATCTCCGATATTTCCAACGCCAGCCGGCTCGATGCCGAACTGGCGCGCCAGACCGCCGAGCGCGTCGATGTCGGCAAGCTCGCCGATACCATCGTTGCCATCCAGAAGGATGTGGCGTCGCGTCGCGGCGTCGACGTCGTCCTGGAGCGGCGCACCGGAAAATTCGCAACCGTGGTCGAGGGCCATGATGGCCGGCTGGCGCAGGTGTTCACCAATCTGATGGACAACGCCATCTCGTTCTCCCCGCAAGGGGGAACCGTTACGGCGAGCATTGCTGCAAGCACCGATTCGCTGACCCTGGTGATCAAGGACGAGGGACCGGGCATTCGCGGCGACATTTCCCGCATCTTCCAGCGCTTCTACACCGATCGGCCGGATGGCGAGCATTTCGGCGATCATTCGGGGCTTGGCCTCGCCATCTCCAAGCAGATCGTGGAAGCCCATCGCGGCACCATCGACGCGCGCAACCGCACCGACCGCTCGGGCGCCATCTTCACCGTCACGCTGCCGCGGGCCGCCAATCCACGCTCCCAGCCCCGGGCCAAGAAGTGACGGTCAACGAGCCGGTCAAACCCCTCAACATTCACGCGACCGGCCTCGTCCTGGACGGGGTAGGCGTGTTGCTGCGCGGCCCCTCAGGGGCCGGCAAGTCGCTGCTGGCGCTGGAACTCATCGAGCGACAGGCGCTGCGCGGCGGAGTTGGCCAGCTGGTTGCCGACGATCGGGTAGACTTGTCCGCCGAGGATGGCCGCCTGCTGATGCACACTCCACCGGCCATCGCCGGGCTCATCGAGCTGAGGGGGTGGGGCATCGTCGGACGACCTTACATCGAAAGCGCCACGGTCGATCTCGTCGTCGATTTGGTCGACGCACTCGCCCGCATGCTTGAACCGGAAGAGCTTGAGACCGATCTATTAGGGGTGACGCTGCCGCGCTGCCCGGTGCCGCGGCGGGGCGTCATCGACTCGGCCCATCAGCTGCTGCTCGTGGGCGAGGCGTTGGGCAGCCCCGATATCCGTTCAAAGGATCTCGGAGGACGAGCCTTCCTCCAAAAAACCACTTGAAAGCCACATCGCCCGGGGCAAGACTCCGGGTGTGCTTGCCGGGACAGGCATGGGGTCTGGGGAATTTTGATGATTGGTATTGTTCTGGTGACGCACGGGGCGCTCGCCATTGAATTCAAGTCTGCCCTCGAACACATCGTTGGTCCTCAGGAAAACTGCGAAACAGTGTCGATCGGTCCGGAGGACGACATGCAACAGCGCAGGAACGACATCCTCGCCTCTGTCGACACCGCCGATACCGGCGATGGCGTCATCATCCTCACCGACATGTTCGGCGGTACGCCCTCCAACCTCGCCATCTCGGTAATGCAGAACCGCGACGTGGAAGTGATCGCCGGCGTGAACCTGCCGATGCTGGTCAAGCTCGCCCGCGTCCGTGACGACCAGCCGATCAAGGAGGCTGTCCGCATCGCCGCCGAGGCCGGCCGCAAGTATATCAATGTCGCCAACGACGTTCTCGACAGCTAAGATGCCCCGGCATCCGGCCGGGGTGGCCTTTCGGCTTCCGCCTTCGGCAAAGCGGCGAGCGAGAGAACCGTTATGAGCACCACGGCGGCAAATCCCGGACGGGCGCTGGCGCAGCAATTGACCATCCAGAACCGCAAGGGTCTTCACGCCCGCGCCTCGGCGCGCTTCGTGCGCACCGCCGAGTGTTTTGATGCCGACATCACCGTCATGCGCGATGGCCAGACGGTCAACGGCAATTCCATCATGGGTTTGATGATGCTGGGCGCCGGCCCCGGCTCGACGATTTTGGTGCAAGCGACCGGCAAACAGGCCCGCGAAGCGCTCGACGCCATCACCGAACTGGTCAACTCCGGCTTCGATGAAGACAACGAGGGCGCCCCGGTCTGAGGGGGGCGTGGCCCCCCCTCACCGGCAAGGGGAGATGGGGCCCCGTGGCGCGGCCTGTCTTCTTCTTCCTTCTCCCCTTGTGGAAGAAGGTGGCGCGAAGCGCCGGATGAGGGGGCCTTCCATCGGCGCCTGACCGAACCGAGGCAGTGTTTCGTGCGTTAGCGGACGCGCGGGTTCGTTGAAGCAAATTTTTTGGGGAGGTCCGCCATGCGACGAAGCCTCGGAGTGGTTGGCGGCCTGGTGTTGGGCGTGGCGTTGAGCCAGTTTCCCGAATATGCCCAGCAATACACGCAGCGCCTCGGTGGGGCCGTGGACGAACTGCGTGTCATCGCCACCGATTTCGACGCCGCCGCCCGCAATGCCGGACTTTCCCGCGACCAGGCGCTCGATCGCTACGAACATTCCTCCGACGCCTTCCTCGCCGGCCGCGGCACCAGCATGTCGGAAACCTTTGCCCGCTATGCCCAGCTCAACACCACGCTCGAGACGCTGCGCGGGGCCGACGCCATGCATCGGCTGAGGCTGATGCCCTACTATTTCGACACCGACATCGGCCGCCGCACTCTCGACGACTTCAAGCCCGCCGTCCCGGTGACCGCCGAAGGCTTTCTCTACGCCGGCGCCGGCTTCGTCCTCGGCTATATTCTCACCTCTGTGCTCTATTCCCTGCTGACGCTACCATTCCGGATCTGGTGGGACCGGCGACGGCTACGGGCGTGACGTAAAGATATAAAGTTTTCTTTATATCCCGTTGATCGTGGCCGGCGCGCCGCGTATAACCCGTCGCGAAAAACGCCCCTAGGATGCTGGAGCCACGACGATGCCCACCCCGAACGACTACGCCGTCAAGGACATTTCGCTGGCCGATTTCGGCCGCAAGGAAATGGGCATGGCCGAAATCGAGATGCCCGGCCTGATGGCGATCCGCGAGGAGTTTGCCGCGGCCCAGCCGCTCAAGGGCGCCCGTATTGCCGGTTCGCTCCACATGACCATACAGACCGCCGTGCTGATCGAGACGCTGACCGCGCTCGGCGCCGACGTCCGCTGGGTCTCGTGCAACATTTTCTCGACCCAGGATCATGCCGCTGCCGCCATCGCCGCCGCCGGCATCCCGGTTTTCGCCCACAAGGGCGAGACGCTCGAGGAATATTGGGCGTTCACCGACCGCATGATGGATTGGGGCAATGGCGAAACCCCGAACATGATCCTCGACGACGGCGGCGATGCCACCATGCTGATCCTTACCGGCGCCAAGGCCGAGACGGATCCCTCCGTCCTCGCCAAGCCGGGCAATGAAGAAGAAGAGATCTTCTTCGCCACCATCAAGGCCCGCCTCGCCAAGGATCCGAATTTCTATTCCCGCATCCGCGCCAATATCCGCGGCGTATCGGAGGAAACCACCACGGGCGTGATGCGGCTCTACCAGCTGCAGGAGCGCGGCGACCTGCCGTTCCCGGCGATCAACGTCAACGATTCGGTCACCAAGTCGAAGTTCGACAACAAGTACGGCACGCGCGAATCGCTGGTCGACGCCATCCGCCGCGGCACCGACGTGATGATGGCCGGCAAGGTCGCGATCGTCTGCGGCTATGGCGATGTCGGCAAGGGTTCTGCCGCTTCGCTCCAGGGCGCCGGCGCCCGCGTGCTGGTGACGGAAGTCGATCCGATCTGCGCGCTGCAGGCCGCGATGGACGGCTTTGAGGTGGTGACGCTCGAGGATGCCGCGCCCCGCGCCGACATCGTCGTCTCCGCGACCGGCAACAAGGACATCATCACCGTCGACGCCATGCGGCAGATGAAGGACATGGCCATCGTCTGCAACATCGGCCACTTCGACAACGAGATCGACGTCGCGGGCCTGCGCAACTTCAAGTGGACCAACGTCAAGCCGCAGGTCGACCTGGTCGAACTCGCTTCCGGCAAGCGCATCGTACTGCTTTCCGAGGGCCGTCTGGTCAATCTCGGCAACGCCACGGGCCATCCGAGCTTCGTGATGTCGGCCTCCTTCTCCAACCAGACGCTGGCCCAGATCGAGCTTTGGACCAATGGCAAGAACCTCGAGAACAAGGTGCACGTCCTGCCCAAGCATCTCGACGAAAAGGTTGCGAGCCTCCATCTCGCCAAGCTCGGCGCCAAGCTGACCGTGCTGACCAAGCCGCAGGCCGACTATATCGGCGTGCCGCAGCACGGTCCGTTCAAGTCGACGCAGTACCGGTACTGATCTCAGGCGGGCGCCTCCGGCCAAGGCCCCCTCACCGGGCCTTGGGCCCCGCTCCAATCCCCCGCCGACCCTGCTCGATTATCAGATCGCCGGCGCTGAGTTGAAACATTCGTCGCGCAGCATCGTCATGGCCGGGCTCGACCCGGCCACCCATGTTGCCTCGCCATGTCCACCAAAAGTATTGGCAGGCAGCATGGGTCCCCGGGTCGAGCCCGGGGATGACGATGCGGCAAGGGCTGCGACCCTGCGGCCGACACCGCACTGGCAGCACCGCGCCACGCTCTCGCGACCTGCGTCATCTCAACCGGATCAATTCCCCCCAATACAGATCCCCGGCGCCACCACCCGCGCCGGGGTTTTGTTTTTCGTTCCCGGTTCGTGCCCATGGTCAAGAGCGCATCTGTGCCTTGTGCCTGTTCTTCATATCGAATTTGACTCTTTTTTGAGGATTCTTCGCCCGGTATGTTGAAGTGATTCGGGGGAGCGGTGTCTTCCTGGACGTCCCCTGAATCTACACGGCGCGCCGAGTTCTGTTGGCGCGGGAAGTTGCGTGGGCGGCCGCAGAATGCGGCGCGGCGAGTAGCGTTTTCACGATCAAGGGGCGATGGATGCGGCCGGGTGGGTTCCGGAACGATTGGCGATTCGTGGGGGTCTCGGCGGTTGCGCTGATGCTGGCCTCCAAGCCCGCTATGGCCGCCCCCTTCGGCTCCGACATGGTCGTCGGCAATGCGCCGCTCGCGATCGCCCTCGGTGCTGCCGGCTTTGCCGCCCTGGCCTTATTGGCCCTCCGCAGGGTCGCCCATGACAGCCGCGCCGACCGCCTGCGGGCGGGCGAACAGATCGCCGGGCTTCGCGCCCAGGTCGACGAGTTCGAGGTGCTGCTGTCCTCGGCCCGCGAGGTGACCGTGCTCTGGGGCGGGCATGGCGGCGAGCCGCGGGTGCTCGGTCCGACTTCGATGCTGCTGCCCATGGGCAGGCACCCCGAGGCGATCCTCGATTTTTCGCTCTGGCTGGCGCCCGCCGACGCAGAGCGCCTGGCGCAGGCCGTCTCGGACCTCCGGGCCCATGGCGAGGGCTTTGCGCTCGACGCCCGCGATCGCGATGGCGGTCCCGTTCGGGTGAGCGGGGCGGTGCTGGGCAGCGGCGCGGCGCTGCGCATCCGCTCGGGCGCCGAGCGTACCGGCGATACCCGGCCCGCGATCGCCGACCCCGATGCGTTCGCCGTGCTCTCGGCGCTTGCCATGCCGGCATTTCTGCGCGGCCCCGATGGTCGCCTCGCTTATGTGAACGCTGCCTATGAGAGCCTGCTTCGCCAGCTCGGCCGCCGCAGTTCGTCCGGCGCGCCCGCCGAGCTGATCGAGCGCCGGCCGAAGGCCGTCGCCCCCGCGGGCGAACCGCAGACGCTGCTGCTCAATTTGCCGGTGGGCCAGTTCGATCTCATGGAGTTTCCGCTCGGCGCCAGTACAGTTGGCTATCTGCGCCAGCGGCCGGCCGCCATCGAGCCCTCGGTGCCGCCTTTGGCCGAGGGACGCACCGCCGCCCTGGTCGAGGCCCTCGCGATCCCGGTCGCCATATTCGACGCCAATCGCCAGCTGATCGCCTTCAACCGGGCCTATGCCGAGCTGTGGAAGGCCACGGACTGGCTGAAGCCCGGCATCGACGAGCGCGCCATCCTTGACCGCCTGCGCCGCGAGGACCAACTGCCGGCCGAACGCGACTATCAGGCTTGGCGCAGCAACCACCTTTCCTCCTACGCCCTCAAGACCGCGCGCACCGACGAGATCTGGCACCTGCCCGATGGCCGCACCCTCAATGTCGCGGCGGCGCCCGCAGGCCCGGCGGGCGGCGTCATCTACCTCTTCGAAGATATTTCCTCGCGGCTGGCGCTGGTCAGCCAGAACCGCGCGCTTGCGAGCGTCCAGCGTTCGACCCTCAACGCGCTGTCGGATGCCGTGGCCGTGTTCGGTACCAATGGCCGGCTACAACTCTTCAATCCGCGGCTCTCGGCGCTTTGGCAGCTGTCGCTAGATTTCCTGCAGCAGAACCCGCACATCGACCAGATCGTCGAGGCGGCCGGGCGCGTGCTACCGGAAGACGGGGCCGAGATCTGGCGTGACGTAAAACGCGCGGTGATCGATCTTACCCCAACCCGCGCCGATGCCAGCGGGCGGCTCAACCGTTCCGACGGCAAGCTGATCGATTTCGGCGTGGTGCGGCTGCCGGATGGGCAGAAGCTGGTGACCTTCCTCGATGTCACCGACAGCGCCAATTACAGTCGCGTGCTGAAGGAACGGAATGATGCGCTGGTCACCGCCGACCGGCTGAAGGATGCGTTCGTGCAGAACGTCTCCTACGAGCTGCGCTCCCCCCTCACCAACATCATCGGCTTTGCCGACCTGCTCGCCTCGCCCGAAATCGGCCCGCTTAACGAGCGGCAGCGCGACTATACCGATTATATCCGCGCCTCGAGCGTCACGCTGGGCGTGCTCATCGACAACATTCTCGATCTCGCGACGGTCGATGCCGGCATCGCTGAACTACGCCCCGAGCCGCAGGACGTCGCCGCCCTGGTAGACAAGGCGCGCGCGGGGCTCGTTGCGAGCTTCCCCGAGGCGGGCGGGGGCACCAGCGTCAATCTGAAGCTCGCCGTCGAGCCGAACCTGCCGCCGCTGATCGCCGACGGCACCCGCATCGTGCAGGTGCTCTACAACCTGCTGTCGAGCGCGGCGCGCTTCTCCGAGCCGGGCGGCGAAGTCCGGCTCAGCGTTTCCGCGCGGGGCGAGCACGTGCTGTTCGTCGTCGAGGACGAAGGGGCAGTGAACGAGCAGTTGCGGGCCGCGATCCTTGACCGCCCCGAAAGCCCCGGCCTTCCCGGCCACGAGCGCGCTGCCGGCCTCGGCCTCTCGATCGTCCGTGCCTTCGTCAACATGCATGGCGGCACCATCGCCGTCGAAACCCGCCACCCCCGTGGCAGCCGCGTCGTGGTAAAGCTGCCGCGCGACGCTTCGGCGGCGGCGAGTACGGCGGCGGAGTAGGGAGAGCGCTGGGCATCGGGCTACCCCTCACCCTAACCCTCTCCCCAGAGGGGCGAGGGGACGAAGGAATCGCGGGGGTGCGGCGAGCGAAACCCTCGCCCCTCTGGGGAGAGGGTGGCCGGCAGGCCGGTGAGGGGTAGCCACGCGCTCCGCCCCTTTGCTCTCCCCCGCCGCTCCGCTATAGCCAGCGCATGGATCGTACCGAAACCTTCCTCCCCGACGATGAGGCCACCGCCCGCTTCGGCCGCGAGCTGGCTGCCACCCTGCGCCCCGGCGATCTCGTGCTGCTCGAAGGCGATCTCGGCGCCGGCAAGACCGCCCTGGCCCGCGCCCTGATCCGCGCACTCTTGTCGGACGAAGCGCTCGAAGTGCCATCCCCGAGCTTTTCGCTGGTCCAGCCCTATGAGGGCAACGGCATCGCCCTCCTCCACGCCGACCTCTATCGCCTCGCCGGCGAACGGGAACTGGACGAGCTTGGCCTCTTCGACCGGCCGGAGACGATCGTCCTCGTCGAGTGGCCCCAACGCGCACCCGAACTTTTTTCGCGGGCAAGCTTGGTCATCCGGCTGTCTCTTCCACCCACCGCCATAGGTCGCATCGCCGTCACCGAGCGCCGCTGAGTGCTCCCCATTCGACCTCATCCTGAGCCCGTCGAAGGACGAGGTCGCGAGCCCCATCGTCCCCCTCCCCCTTGCGGGAGGGGGCAGGGGCGGGGGGCTTCCTATGCACCTCCTTCGCCCCATCGTCGGGGCGAGCCCCTGCCAAAACCCCCTATCCCCCACTGGACTTCCCTGCCGCCTCCCGTTCAAATCGGCGTATGTCCCAAAACGCCCGATTCCCCGATGTCATGCTGCTTGCCGCCGGCCTCGGCACGCGCCTGCGGCCGCTGACCGAGACGCTGCCCAAGCCGCTGGTGAAGGTCGCCGGCGAGGCGCTGATCGATCGCGTCATCGACGCCGCCGCGGCCGAGGGATTTTCCCGCTTCGTCGTCAACGCGCATTATCGCGCCGCCCAGCTCGCGGCTCATATCGACGCCCGCGCTGTCGCTTCCCCCGGCCTGCGCTTCCGTGTTTCCGAGGAGGAAGAGCTCCTCGATACTGGTGGGGGGCTCAAGCATGCGCTGCCGCTCATCGAGATCGACCCAATCCTGGTGATGAACACCGACGCGTTCTGGCCCAAGGCGGCCGACGCGCCGCTCGCCCGTATGCTCGGCCGCTACGAAAGAGGCGGCGCCGAGATCGTGCTGCTTTGCGCCCAGCCGCGCCGTGCCGTCGGGTTTCGGCGCAGCCACGATTTCTGCCTCGATCCGCGCGGCACCCTCACCCGCGACAGCGGCCAGCCGGTGATCTACGCCGGCGTCTGCCTCATCGGGCGCGGCCTCGTCGAAGTCGTGCGAGAGCAAAAATTCTCGCTCTATTCGCTGTTCGAGGCCGCCCTCGACCGCGGCACGCTGGCGGGCGTGGTGCTCGATGCGCCCTGGTTCCATGTCGGGGATCCGGCGGCGCTCGCAGAGGCCGAAGGGCTGCTCGGAGCAAGGGCTTGATGCGCCAGTCGCTCTTCACCATCGCGCCCGACGCCCCATTCCTCAAGACGCTCGCGGCAAAAGTCCTCGACGGCACGCTGCTCGGCGATTGGCCCCGCACCGGCCCGTTCTGGCTCGCTGACCTCACCATCCTGCTGCCGACCCGAAGGGCCCGGCTGGCCCTGGCCGAGGAATTTTTGCGCCACGGCCATAGGCTGCTGCCGGATATCCGCACTCTCGGCGGCGAGGATGAGGTGGAAGAACCGTTCCTTCCCCCGATCGATGCGCCGGCCCTGCCGCCGCCCGCCTCGCGGCTGGGCCGGCGGCTGACGCTCGCCCGGTTGATCGACGCCTGGGCGCGGCAGGTCGATGGCAGCGCGGGCTTTGCGTCCCCGCCCAGCGCCGCCGAAATTTTCCGGCTGGCGGATTCGCTTGCGGGCATCCTCGATGACCTCACGATCGAAGGCGTCGACGCGGCGGCATTGCGCGCCATTCCGCCAGAAAACCTCGCGGAAAACTGGCAGCAGACTCTGCAATTCCTCGACATCGTGCTCACCGCGTGGCCGGCGATACTGGCCGGCACAGGCGAGGCGGACGCGGCGCAATTGCAGAATGAGCGGCTGCGGCGCCAGGCCGAAACCGTGGCCTTGCGCTATGGCGACCGCCCGGTGATCGCCGCCGGCTCCACCGGCTCGATCCCAGCGACGGCCGAGCTTATCCGCGCCATCGCCCGGCTGCCGCGTGGTGCCGTGGTGCTGCCCGGCCTCGACACGGACCTGCCCGAAAGCGATCTCGCTTTGTTGGCCGATCCGCAGAAGGCGCCGCACGCTCACCCGCAATATGGCCTCGTAAAGCTGTTGCAGCGGCTCGGCGTCCGGCCCGACGCGGTGACCGAGCTGGCTGAAGCCCCGGCGGCCCGCACAAGACTCGTCCGCCGGGCCCTGGCCCCTGCCGATGCGACGGCCGGCTGGTTTGCCGACCGGCAGGAACTCGCGTCCGATTTCGCCGAGGCGCTCGATGGCCTTTCCGTGCTCGCCGCCCCCGGCGAGGATTTTGAGGCTCGCGCCATCGCCATTGCCGCCCGCGACGCGCTCGAAAAGGGCCGGACGGTGGGCATCGTTTCGCCCGACCGCAACATCGCCCGCCGGATCGCCGCCGAATTGCTCCGCTTCGACATCGAGGTCGACGATGCCGCCGGCACGCCGCTGTTCCAGTCGGCGGCCGGACGCCTCGCCCGTGGCGCGTTGACGCTCGCGGCGGAAAAATTCGCGCCCGTCGCCCTCATGGCCGTGCTCCGCAACCGCGCCGTCACCCTGGGCCTTTCTCGGGCGGAGCTGGCCCGGTTGGCCGAACTGACCGAGCTCGGCCTGTTGCGCGGCCAGCGGCCGGCGGTCGGCATCGCCGGCTTGCGCCGCACGCTCGCGGATAACCTTGCCGGCCGCCTTGAGCACGCAAAGCGTCGGCTGTTTCCCGCCGATGGCGAGGCGATCGCCATGCTGCTCGACCGGCTCGAGGCGGCCATGGCGCCGCTCTGCGAGACGCTCGCCGCGCCCACGATCGATGCCGTCCGCCTGGCGCTGGCGCTGGCCAGAACGGTCGAAGCGGCAACTGCGCCGGCCGAAGGCGACACTGCCGCCCCGTTCCCCGGGGGCGACGAGCTGCGGCAATGGGCCGAGGGCATGGCCGGCGCGGCGCCCGGCCCCAGCTTTTCGCCCATCGGGCTCGACGCGGTGCTTTCCGCCTTGATGGCCGGTTTCGAAGTGCGCACGGCGCGTTTCGGCCGGCCGGATATCGCCATCTGGGGCCGGCTCGAAGCGCGGCTGCAGCACGCCGACCTGATGATCCTGGCTGCCCTCAATGAGGATGTGTGGCCCGAGCCTGCCGATCCAGGTCCCTGGCTCAGCCGCGGTATGCGGCTCGCGGCGGGGCTGGAGCCGCCCGAGCGCCGGCAGGGCCAGGCTGCGCATGATTTCGCCATGGCAATCGGCAATCGCGAGGTGCTGCTCGCCTTCGCCTCACGGCGCGGTACCTCGCCCGCTCTGCCCTCGCCGCTGCTGCAGCGGCTCGAGGCCTTCATCGGCGAAGCCCAGGCAAAGACGCTGCGCCAAAAGGGCAAAAAATGGGTGGAGATGGCCCGGGCCCTTGATGCCGTCACCACCACGCGCCCGGCGACACGCCCCGCACCCCGTCCGCCGGCGTCGGCGCGGCCGCGAAAACTGTCGATCACCGAGATCGAAACGCTGTTCCGCTCGCCCTACGACATCTATGCCCGCCACGTACTGAAGCTGCGCGCCCTCGACCCGTTAGGCGAGGAGCCCGGCGCACGCGACCGCGGCACGATGATCCATGAGGTGTTCGCCCGCTTCGTCATCGAGGGCCACGATTTTGCCGCCCCCGATGCTCTCGCCCGGCTCGATGCAATGGCGGCCGAGGCTTTTGCCGGCCTCGAATCGATCGGCGAGCGCCGCGACATCTGGCTCAGGCGGTTCAGCCGCGCCGCTGAGCTTTTTCTCGCCTTTGAGCGCGACCGCGAGTCGGCGGTGCTGCGGCGGAGAGCCGAGATCAAGGGCGAATGGCAGTTTCCCAACCTTGGCGGCTTTCTGCTGACCGGCCGGGCCGACCGGATCGACGAAATGCGGAGCGGCGGCCTCGAAATCATCGATTTCAAGACCGGCGGCGTTCCGTCGCCCGGCGCCATGAAGGATTTTCTGGCGCCCCAAATGCCGCTCGAGGCCGCCATGGCGCGGGCAGGGCGGTTCGAGGCGGTGCCGCCGGCCGATGTCGGGGCGATGAGCTACATCAAGATCGGCCTCGGCCCCGAGGCCTTTGTGCCAAAAGCGTTTTCGCTGCGCGACGGGCAAACCGCCGCGGATACGGCCGATGCCGTATTGCGGCGCTTGCAGGTGCTCGTCGATGCGCTGCTGTTGACCGACCGCCTGCCGATGACCGCGCAGGTGCTGCCGGACGTGGGAAAACGCTATCGGGGCGAATTCGACCACCTTGCCCGCACCGAGGAATGGGCGGTCGCCGAGGACGAAGAACCATGACGCGCCGCCTCCTCGATCCTTTGCCGAACCATGTCACCGACCCGCAAAGGCAGGCGTCGGATCCCAAAAGTTCGGTCTGGGTGAAGGCCAATGCCGGCTCCGGCAAAACGCACGTGCTCACCGAGCGCGTCATGCGGCTGCTGCTCGCGGGCGTTGCGCCCGAGGAGATCCTCTGCCTCACCTACACCAAGGCCGCCGCCGCCGAGATGCGCCGCCGCGTCTCCGGGCGGCTGGCCGAATGGGCGCTGCTGCCCGAGGCCGACCTCAGCCTGAAGCTGGCGCGAATGGAAGGCGCCGCGCCTAGCCCCGCCATGCTGACGCGCGCGCGCACCCTTTTTGCCCATGCGCTCGAAACCCCGGGCGGGCTGAAAATCAACACCATTCATGCCTTCTGCGAAAGCGTGCTGCACCGCTTCCCGCTCGAAGCCGGCGTACCGTTCGGCTTTACCGTCATCGAGGAGATCGAGGCCGACGCCCTGATCCGCCGCACCCGCGAGGCGGTGATCGCCGAAGGCCTGCGCGGCGCCTCCGAGATCGGGCGGGCGGTGGAAACGTTGTTCAGCCTGCTCAGCGATCATTCCATTACGCAGGCAATTGATGCCGCGCTCGGCGAGGGACGGAAGCTGCGGCGCGTGCTTACGGATGTTCCGGCGGCCAAGGCGCGGCTCCGCACCCTGGTCGGCCTCCGGCCCGGCGAAACCCGTGATGAAATCCTCCATCGCGCCGTCGAGGAGACGCTGTTTCCGCCCTCCCGCCACGACGAGCTTTTTGCGCACCTGCCGCCTGATCCCGTGCGCACCAGAAATTTGCGCTTCGTCGATTGGCTGTGGCAGGCACGGGCGCAGATGGGGGACGGGGAGACCCGCTTCGACATTTTCCTCAAGGATGACGGCTCGCCCTACGCTGATCGCCGCATCGCCAGGATCACCGATCCGGCCCTCGCCGAGGCGATCGGCAGCGAGCACGACCGGCTGGCGGCGCTCCACCCCGCACTCCGCCGGGCGACCCTGATTGAGCGCTCAGAGGCGCTGATCGACCTGCTTGGGGCCATCGTGTCGCGCTACGAGGCGCACAAGCGCGCCCGCTCCTGGCTCGATTTCGACGATCTGATCGAAAAGCTCGGCGATCTCTTCGCCCATCGCGAGCAGGCCGAGTGGGTGCGCTACAAGCTCGATTCCGGCATCACCCACATCCTCGTCGACGAGAGCCAGGACACCAATCCCGAGCAGTGGCGCGTGGTGCGCGAGCTCGCCGCAGAATTCTTCGTCGGCGACAGCGCCGTCGAGCGGCCGCGGACGCTGTTCGCCGTGGGCGACGAAAAGCAGTCGATCTATTCCTTCCAGGGCGCGGATCCTAACCTCTTTGGTGGCGCCGGCCGCGAGTTCCGGCTTGCCGCCGTGGAAGTCGACCGGCCGTTCGCCGACGTGCCGCTGCACACGAGTTTTCGCACGCTCCCCGGCATCCTCTCGGCCGTCGACCAGGTTTTCCGGGACGAAAAGCTGCGCCGGGCGGTGCTGTCGGTCGAAGCTCCGGTGGGCCACGAGACCGCCCGCGCCGAAGCGGGCGGGCAGGTGACACTCTGGCCGACCATCAAGCAGGTGGCCGACGATATCGATGCCGAAGACTGGCCGACCGAACCCGTCAGCCGCCAGCAGCGGGCGCCGCGGCAACTCGCCATGCGCATTGCCGGCGAGATCCGCGGCTGGCTCGACAGCAAGCGGCCGCTCGGCCCGCGCGGCCGGGCAATAACGGCCGAGGATATTTTGATCCTGGTGCAGACCCGCTCGGCGCTGTTTTCCGAGCTGATCCGCGCCCTCGGCCAACAGGGCATCCCTACCCCCGGCGCCGATCGCCTGCCGGTGACGAGCCATATCGCGGTCCTCGATCTTCTGGCGCTGGGCGATGTGCTCACCAATCCGGCTGACGATTTGCAATTGGCCGCGCTGCTGCGCTCGCCCCTGTTCGACCTCACCGAGGAAGACCTGTTCGCCATCGCCGCTGACCGACCGAAGGGGCAGACGCTGTGGCAGGCGCTCGCCCGCAGCGACCTGCTGCCCGCGCATGAAGCCTATTCGCGCCTCCACCGCTGGCGCGGAAAACTGGATTTCGGCCGCCCCTTCGAGTTTTTCACCGAGGTGCTTTATCGCGACGAGGGACTAAGACGCTTTCATCGCCGGCTGGGCGGCGAGATCGATGATGTGATGGCGGAGTTCCTGGAGCTGGCGCTGGCGCATGAGCAGACCGCCTCGCCCTCGCTCCAGGGTTTTCTGGCCGAAATGCGGGCCCAGGATATTTCCATCAAGCGCGACCTGGTCGAGCCCGGAGCCGGCGTCCGCGTCATGACCGTACATGGCGCCAAGGGGCTCGAAGCGCCGGTGGTCATCCTCGCCGATGCCGCCAGCAAGGCGGGTTCCACCCTGCTGCCGCCGGTCTTCCTGCTCAAGGATGCGCCCGGTCCGCTGCTTGTCCACGCCTCCTCGAGCAAGACCCATACGCCGGAAACCCTGGCATTGCGCCAGGCGGCGCAGGCGGCCGAGGAAGCGGAATATTGGCGGCGTCTCTATGTCGGCATGACCCGCGCCGAGGACGAGCTCTATATCACCGGCTATCTGACCAAGACGGGCAAGCTCGATGGCACCTGGTACGAGGCGGTCGAGCGGGCGCTGGGTCCCGAGAGCACGCGGCTGACCGATGCTGAGGGCGCGCTCCTCGCGCTGGTATATCCGCCGCCCCAGGACGCGCCGCCACCGATCGTGGAGCTACCGGACGTTGCCGTGGCGCGAATCGTGCCCCTGTCCCTTCCGCCGCTGCCGGCGCCGGCCGTTATCCCGGTCGTCCGCCCCTCGTCGGCGTTCACCTCGGCAAATCCAGAGCGCGTCTACGACACCTCCGCCGAATCGGCGATGGGGGCGGAGGCGGCGCGCCGCAGCGGCATCGCCCTCCATGCCCTTTTGCAGCATGTTGCATCCCTGCAACGCGCCGATTGGCCGAAAGTAGTGGAAAAAGCGCTGGCCGCGCTGCTCCCCGACGCGCCGGAGCTGCACGCGGTCCTTGGGCAGAAGGCGCTTTCGATCCTGTCAAAACCCGAATTCGCCGAAATTTTCGGTCCCGATAGCCGCGCTGAGGTGCCGTTTCTGCTCGATGCCCGCCGCGACGGGGCGCCCGTACGGCTCGCCGGCCGCATCGACAGGATGATTGTAGCTAAGGGGCGGGTGCTGGTGGTAGACTACAAGTCCGATGCGGTTCCCCCTGGGAGCGCATCGGGGGTTCCTGCGTCCTACCTGACGCAGCTGGGCCTTTATGCATATGTTGCAAGCCAGCTCTTCCCAAGCATGATGGTGGAAGCGGGCATATTGTGGACGACCTTGGAATCGTTGATGATCTTGCCGCAACCATTGTTGGGGAATGCCGCCGAGGCTTTCATCACGCGGTGACATTCCTTGATCAGGAACTGGACTCTTCCCACATTTAGGTTCAGACAGCACACCGCTTTCAACCAAAGGCAAAAATCCAAATGACAACTCACGTTTCCGACGCCACGTTCGGCGAGGAAGTTCTGAGCTCCAAAGAGCCCGTACTTGTCGATTTCTGGGCAGAATGGTGCGGCCCGTGTCGCGCGATTTCCCCGGTGTTGGAGGAACTTTCGAGCGAGCTGGCCGGCAGGGTGAAGATCGTCAAGCTCAACATCGACGAGAATCCGGACACCACTGTCAAATACGGCGTCCGTTCGATCCCGACGATGATCCTGTTCAAGGATGGCGAGGCTGCCGATATGAAGATCGGCGCCGGCACCCCCAAGGCGGGCTTGGCGAAGTGGCTCTCCAGCCACGCCGCCTGATTAACTGACGACTGCACAAGACGCCGCTGGCTCACCCCGGCGGCGTTTTTTATTGTTCGGCCTCTGTTTGGCATCGCGTGCCTTCCGGCGTAGTTCCGACTCGCGCTAATCGTGATCGACAATGGCGACAAAAATCCTCACGATCTCAGGCAGCCTCAGGGCGGCTTCGTCCAATTCAGCCGTTCTTGAGGCGGTGGGCCTGCTGGCGCCTTCGGAAATCGAGATCGTCCGCTATGCCGGGCTGGGCAGCCTGCCGCATTTCAACCCCGATCTCGATACCGACGCGCCGCCCGCGAGCGTGATTGAGCTGCGCCAACTGGTTGGGGTCTCTGACGGGATCATCTTCTCTTCGCCCGAATACGCTCATGGCATTGCCGGGAGTTTCAAGAACGGGCTCGATTGGCTGGTCCGCAGTCTCGAGTTTCCCGGTAAGCCGGTTGCGCTCATCAACGCCGCCCCTCGCGCCTCCCACGCCGAGGCACAAACCCGCGAGATTCTCCGCACCATGTCGGCCCGGCTGGTCGACGAGGCCATGCTGACGCTGCCCGTGCAAGGCTCGGGCCTCGACGCACATGGAATCGCCGCCACCAAGACACTGGCGGCACCGCTCTCCGAAATGCTGCAACGATTCGCGGCTGCCATCGAAGGCCAGGCCGAGTCGCCCTGACCGTCCGATAGTCCTCACGGTGAGCCTGAGGTGGCCACTTTTCCTGGAAACGCTCTAGCTCGGCGGCGTGCCGTTCTTGCGCAGGACCTCACCGGCCAGGTGCAGCGAGCCGCAGATCACCACCCGTGCCTGCGGGATTTCCGCCGCCGCCCGCAAGGCGCTTTCGATCGAGCGCATCGGCTGGGCCTTCAGGCCGAGCGACATCGCCAGGTCGGCCAGAGTCCGAGCCGGCCAGGAGGCGCGCTCGCCGGAAATCTTCACCGTGAACACCGCGTGGGGCTCGGTCCCGAAATGGGCCAAGTACCCCTTGGCGTCCTTGTTGGCGAAGGTGCCCATGATGAGGATCAGCGGCCGCGGGCGTGCCTTGTTCATCTGGCGCAGCGAATCCGCGAGCACACTGCCGCCGGCCTCGTTGTGGCCGCCATCGAGCCAAAGTTCATGGCCCTCCGGCAGCAGGGAGGAAAGCTTGCCCTTAAGCGGCTGCAGCCGCGCCGGCCACACAACCTGCCGAAGACCCTCGGCCAGTTGTTCGTCGTTGACGGGCAGGCCAAAATGCCGCGCGGCGGCAATGGCAAGCGCCGCGTTATCGATCTGGTGGGTGCCGCGCAACGCGGGGAGGGGCAGGTCGAGGAGCCCCTTTTCGTCCTGGTAAACCAGCCGCCCATTCTGCGTAAAACCGTCGAAATCCTGCCCGGCGATGAAGGGGGCGACCCCCAGCCTCTTCGCCTCGCCGGTGATCGAGGCAAGGCCCTCGTCCATCTGCCGGCCGACGACCACGGGCGAACCGCGCTTGATGATCCCGGCCTTTTCCTTGGCGATGATACCCACGGTGTTGCCGAGATATTCGACGTGGTCGATGGAAACGGGCGTGATCACCGCGCCGAGCGGATGAGCCACCACATTGGTCGCGTCGAACCGTCCGCCAAGGCCTACCTCGAGCAGCAGATAGTCGGCGGGAATATCGGCGAAGAGCTTTATCGCCGCCGCCGTCGTGATCTCGAAGTAGGTGATCGGCGTGCCGCCATTGACCTCTTCGCAATATTCGAGCGCCGCATTGAGTTGCCGCGAGGTGACCAGCTTGCCGTTGAGCCGAATGCGCTCGCGGAAATCGACCAGCTGGGGCGAGGTATAGACGTGGACGCTTTTGCCCGCCGCTTCGAGGAAAGCGCGGAGATAGGCGACGGTCGAGCCCTTGCCATTGGTGCCGGCGACGTGAATCACCGGCGGCAGCCGGTCCTGCGGTCGGCCCATCTGGTCGAGCAGGCGATCCATGCGCTCGAGGCTGAGGTCGATCAGTTTTGGGTGGAGCGCCAGGAGGCGCTGGAGAATCTGGTCGGTGCGGGACATTTTTTCCTCCCGAACGGGAGAGGGGAACAGGGCGGCCCGGGCGCGGGAATCACCCCTCATCCGGCGCTGACGCGCAACCTTCTCCCACAAGGGGAGAAGGGAAAAAAGGGGTGCGCTAAAGGGTAGGTGAGGCGGCCTTCGCAACAGGCCCCGATGGGGTGAAAAAACTACTCCGCGTGCGCGGCGGCTGGCGGGGCCGTGACGAGATCATCATCGCCCTCGGCCGCAATCGCGACGTCGCGCATGCTGACGCGGGGCGCCGGGAGGGCGCTGGTCAGCTCGGCCGGCGCCGGGGCATTGGTCAGCATGCCGACCAGCGAGCCGATGGTCGAGCGCAGATTGTGCCGGTGCACGACCATGTCGACCATGCCATGCGAGTAGAGATATTCCGAGCGCTGAAACCCCTTGGGGAGCTTTTCGCGGATCGTTTGCTCGATGACGCGGGGGCCGGCAAAGCAGATCAGCGCGCCCGGTTCGGCCAGGTGCACGTCGCCTAGCATGGCATAGGACGCCGTAACGCCGCCCGTGGTGGGATTGGTGAAAACGACGATGAACGGCAGCCCGGCCTCGCGCAGCCGCAAGACTGCAACCGTGGTCCGCGGCATCTGCATGAGGGAGAGGATACCTTCCTGCATGCGGGCGCCCCCCGAGGCGGCGAAAAGCACGAAAGGCGTTTTGCGCCGTGCGGCGGTCTCGAGCCCGGTGATGATCGCCGACCCCGCCGCCATGCCGAGCGAGCCGCCCATGAAGTCGAAATCCTGCACGGCTGCCGTGACGTCGAGCCCGAAGAGCTTGCCTACCCCGACCAGCACGGCATCTTCCATGCCGGTCTTGGCGCGCGCGTCGCGTAGCCGGTCGACATAGCGTTTCTGGTCGCGGAATTTCAACGGGTCGGTGGCGACCGCCGGCAGCGGCATCGTGTCGTACTTGCCGCCGTCGAAGAAGGTATGGAGCCGATCCCCGGCCTTGATCTTCATGTGATAGCCGGAGTTCGGTACCACCCACTGGTTGGCCTCGAGATCGCGATAAAACACCATCTCGCCGGATTCCGGGTCCTTGACCCAGAGATTTTCCGGTGTCTCCCGCTTGTTGCCCAGGATGGACCGGATTTTCGGACGGACGACGCTATTGATCCAGTTCATCAGCCGATGCCTCTTTGTACCTTCTGGGCGTCATATATAGGAATTGTGGCGCATGTTAACAGCTCGGGCCGCCTTTGTCCGCAACAAGCGCGAGCCGGGCGTTCGCCGGAATTGCCCCATGTCTGGGCTGTCAAACCGTGAGATAGATCTCCGCCATGCGGCGCAACTCGTCGAGCGCATCCGGCCCGGCTGCCGCCTCGCCGCTCAGGACCACCGCGTCCTTCATCAACTGCACCAGCACCACCGCCATGCCTGCCGCCCGCTCCGGTGAAAGCTCCGGCCGGCGCGCGGCGAGGATGCGGGCGACAGTGGTCCGCATCACGTCGCGCAAGCCTAGACCGGATGCGCGCAAGCCCCGCGCATCCATGAGAGCGATGACGGTCGCGCGCTCCACCCGGCGCGTCACCAGCAGGCCCATCAGCGATGCGGCAAGATCGGCGGCGCTGATCGTTGCCGCCTGCGCCTCGATTTCGGCCAGCGCCGAGTTCACCTGTTCGCCATAGCGGACAAGGAGGGCGTCAGCCAGCGCGTCCTTGGAGGGGAAGAACTGGTAGAGCGAGCCGATCGGCGCATTCGCCTGCGCCGCGATTTCGGTCATCGTCGCCGCCTCATAGCCCTTTTCCGCAAACACCGCCGCACCGGCTTCCATCAGCGCGGCCACCCGCAATTCGCCCCGCCGACGTTGGGGCGCGCGCGCCGGGGCGTCGGCGGGGCTTGACTTATGTGAGGACATCCTCATAAATCCATTTCGTGAGGCTGCCCTCATATTTCAGACCCGCAGGCGCCCTGTAAAGGCCTCGCGGCCGCGCCGACGCGACTGACAGATCAATGAAAGGAATATTTTATGGCCAATTCAACCTCGCGGTTCGACGCCGCGACCACCGCCCTGGTCCTCATCGATTTGCAGAACGGCATTCTCGGCCGGCCCCTCGAACCGCATTCGGCCGCCGACGTGCTCGAGGCCGGCAAGGCGCTGGCGGCAAAATTTCGGGAAGCCGGCGCCCCGGTCGTGCTCGTCAACGTTGGCTGGTCGGTCGATCTCAAGGACCTCCCGCCCGGTACCGTCGAGCAGCCGATATCATTGCCCGAAGGCGGGCTGCCGCCGGGCTGGGCCGATCTGGTTGATGGCCTGGCTCAGCCGGGCGACCTGCGCATCGCGAAACGGCAGTGGGGCGCGTTCTATGGCACGGATCTCGATCTGCAACTCCGCCGCCGCGGCATCAAGACCATCGTGCTTGGCGGCGTGGCGACGAATTTCGGGGTTGAGTCGACGGCACGAAGCGCGCACGAGCATGGGTACTCGGTCGTCTTTGCCGAGGATGCGATGACGAGCATGAGCGCCGTCCTGCATGCCACCGCTGTCGAGCACATCCTGCCGCGCATCGGCATTATCGCGCAGAGCGCAGAAATCTCGCTCACCGCGGGCCTGGCGTCGAGAGACGAGTAATCTGGGGACGAGCCCCAGGCAACCGGAAGCCTGAACACCCCCCACCCCGGCTGCCGCCACCCTCCCCTCAACGGGGAGGGAAAGCTCCGGCACGGCGCTCCGGGTTCCATCGTCTCCCTCCCTCTTGAGGGGAGGGGGCAGGGGTGGGGGGCTGGCTCGGTTCGGCCCCTGCTGGATCTTGGCTTGGCGGCTGTCCCCGAGCCCATGCCGCAATCAGCCGTCGGCGCGCTCGACCAGCTGGATGGTAAATCCCCAGGGATCGCGCAGGAAGACGAGCCGATCGCCCACCGGCGTGGTGGTGATCGGATCGACCGCCTTGGCGCCGGCGGCGAGCAGCCGGGCATGGGTGGCTTCGATGTCGTCGGGGAGGAAGGCGAGGTGCCAGGTCCGGGGACCGGCCGCGGCGCCGTCGAAATAGGCATCGACGGGATTGTTGTAGAGCTCGACCTGCTGCCCCGAGGCGTCCTCGATGAACCGCGTATAGGTCGGGGCGCCGGTTTCGCGCACCAGCGTCATGCCCAAGTGCTCGCAATACCAGGCGCCCATGGCCACCGGGTCGGTGACGTTGAGGGCAAAATGCTCGATTATCATGCCGTTTTCCTTCGCTTGCAGCCCGGCAATCATTCCCAGGCTTCGGGATAGAGTTCTTCAATGCCGATCTTGCGGCCGGTCAAGACGCTCTCCATGGCGGCAACGCCGCAGAGCACCGACATGGCCCCGGCTCGCGAGCCCGCTCGCTGGCCGAGGGTATCGGGCTTGTCGCCCCTGAAGATCATGTTGCGCATCAGATCGTCGCCGCCATAGTGGCCGCCCGGCGCATGTGGCACGGTGATACGCTCGAAACCATCGAAATTGCGCACCAGCAGGATCTCGTCGCTGGCCGGTCTTTCCCAGGGCTGCTTTTCGAATTGCCGGAGCTCGAGCCGCCCCTTGGTACCGTTGAAGGCGATGGAGTGGCCTTCGATCGGCATGAAGGTGTTGACCGAATAGGAGCACACGGCCTTGTTGCGGTATTCGATGGTGGCAACCATCGTGTCCGGAATGTCGATATCCTCCCGATAGACGCAGCCGTCGCGGAAATAGCCGTCCACCTCCGAAGGCGCCTCATAGAGCGCATCGAGGAACTCGTCCGCCTCGAGGTCCATGTAGAAATCGCATTTTTCCGCATATTCGCACCCCTTGCAGCGGGTGGAGCGGAAGGGGCCAGCCTTGCCGTAATTGCGCAATTGGCCGAAGGCGGAAACGGTCTCGGGCTCGCTGTCGAGATACCAGTTCAAAAGGTCGAAATGGTGCGTCGCCTTGTGGACGAAAAGGCTGCCGGAATTGGCCCGGTAGGCGTGCCAGCGGCGGAAATAATCGGCGCCATGGCTGGTATCGAGATACCAGTGGAAATCAACCGAGGTGACGGTGCCGATGGCCCCTTCCATCAGCAGCGACTTCAATTTCGCCGCCGTCGGGGCGAAGCGGTAGTTGAAGGAGACATCGACGCGCCGGCCGGTGCGCTTTTCGGCCTCGATGATGCGCCGGATCTTTTCCGGCGTCGTCGCCATCGGCTTTTCCGAGATCACGTCGGCGCCCGCCTCCAGCGCCTTCACCACGATCTCGTCATGCGTGTAATCGGGGGTGCAGACGATCACCAACTCAGGCTTGTGCTCATCCAGCAGGCGGCCGAAATCGGTATAGATCGGCGCATTGGTGCCGATGATCTTTCGCGCCTCGGCGGCACGCATCTCGTTGGTATCGGCAAGAGCGACCAGATCCACCTCGGCGGCCCAACCGGCGAGCAGGTTCTTTCCCCACATGGTTGTGCCGCGATTGCCGGTTCCGACCAGCGCATAGCGCCGGCGCGGCGCCTCAGGGCTCGACATCAGTTTTCTCCTCCCACGAAAAAACCGCCGCGCGCCGCCCTCCAACAGCTCGTGACAGTCCGGAGGAACGTAGCTCAGGGTGATCGGTCATGTCACGCGGGGGGCGACAGGGCTGGCGAAAAACTTTTGGGCCGCGCCAATTGCTGGGGCCCACAATGCCACTGGACTTGGCGACACCCCGCTTTACGATTGGGGTTTGTTCGCGGATGCCGATAATCGCCTCGCGAAAACAAGAAGACCGTCCCAATGCCGCAAGCAGAATTTAGCGCCGCCGTTTCCCTGCAGCAGGTCTCAAAATCCTATGACGGACGGTCGGCGGTTGCCGATGTGTCGCTCGACGTGGCGCCGGGCGAGTTCCTTGCCATCGTCGGCCCCAGCGGCAGCGGCAAGACCACGACCATGCGCCTCATTGGCGGTTTCGAGGCGCCGGATGCCGGGCGCGTACTGATCGCCGGCAAGGACGTAACCGGCCTGCCGGCGGAGAAGCGGCCCGTCAACACGGTGTTCCAGAGCTATGCGCTGTTCCCGCACCTCACGGTCATCGACAACATCGCCTTCGGGCCGCGCATGCGCGGCGTATCGAAAGCGGTGCGGCTGGAGCAGGCGCAGCAACTGCTCGATCTGGTGCGGCTGCCAGAGGCCGGCAAGCGGAAACCCAGCGAACTTTCGGGCGGCATGCAGCAGCGGGTGGCGCTGGCGCGGGCCCTCGCCAATGCCCCCGATGTGTTGCTGCTCGACGAGCCGCTCGGGGCACTCGACCGCAAGCTGCGTGAGGAAATGCAGCGCGAACTGCGCCGGGTGCAGAACGCGCTGGGCGCCACCTTCATCTACGTGACCCATGACCAGGACGAGGCTTTTGGCATGGCCGACCGGCTGGCGGTGATGCGCGACGGGCGCATCGAGCAGATCGGCGATCCCGCGACCATCTACGACAAGCCGGCAAACGCCTGGGTCGCCTTGTTCATCGGCAGCGCCAACAGCTTCAGCGCCGTCGTGGGCGGCCCGGGGGCACGCTCCTCGATCGCGACCGAGTTCGGCATGCTGGCGACCGAGCATGTTTCGCCCGACCTCCGCGGCGGCGAACAGGCCGTGGCGGTGGTGCGCCCCGAGGCGACGCGGATCGAGACGGTTGCGGCCGATTTCGAGGCGGGCGGCCGGGTCAACCGCATCCCCGCCTATCTCTCCGACCTCGTTGCCGTCGGCCCATCGCTGCGCCTGCGCGCGACCACCGCGGGCGGCCACGAATTCGAGGCGGTGATGCGCCGGGGTGAGAGTGCACTCCCCGATTTCCAACCCGGTGACCCGGTTCTCGTGGCCTTCGATGCGGCCGCGCTCCGCGTCTACCGCGCCGAATTCAGCCCTAGCGCATCACAATGATGGCGATCGCGGCGCAGATGCCGAGCGCAAAATTCAGCATCATGCCGTAAAGTTCTAGCGCCTTGCGGATATCGGCAGCGCCGAGCGCAGCGCGTCCCCGGCCCATTTGCGGCAGCTGGTGGAGCTCGCCGTCATAGGAACGGGGGCCGCCCAGGGCAAAACCGAGCGCCCCGGCCATGGCCGCTTCCGGCCAGCCGGCATTGGGCGAATCGTGCTTGGCGGCATCGGCAAACATCACGTCCCACGCCTCCTTGGGCTTTGCCCCCGCGACGAGAAACGAAGCAACGACGAAGAGGAGCCCGGTCAGTCGCGCCGGGACCCAGTTGACGACATCGTCGAGCCGGGCGCTGGCCCAGCCGTAATCGATATAGCGCTCGGTCTTGTGGCCAATCATCGAGTCGGCGGTGTTGATGGCCTTGTAGAGCGCAATGCCCGGGAGCCCGAGGACCAGCAGCCAGAACAGCGGCGCAACAACCCCGTCTGAAGCGTTTTCGGCCAGCGTCTCGACGGCCGCGCGCGCCACCCCGGCCTCGTCCAGCGCCGCCGGATCGCGGCCGACGATGCCGCTCACCGCCTTGCGGCCATGCTCGAGCGAAAAATCGAGCGCGTCAGCGACGGACCGCACGGCAAGGCCGAGCTCCTTTTGGGCCAGCAGGGAGGTTGCGAGCACCGCCTCGATGATCCAACCGCCTGGGAGGTGCCGCAGCAGCAGGCTCAGCGCCGCGGTGGGGAGCAGCGTTGCGAGCATGAGGATTGCAAGGCCGAGAACGCCCGCCAGCTTGCGCCAAAGGCCAGGCGGGCCCGGGCGATTGAGGTCCTTGTCCAGCCAGTCGATCAACCGGCCCATCCAGATTACCGGATGCCGGATGGCCCCGAGCAGCGGTTTTGGATAGCCGACCAGCCGTTCGATGATCAGGGCAAGTGTTGCGGCAAAGGCGTGCAGGATTTTGCTCCGAGTTGTCTTCAGCGGCTCTTAGCCAATTTCGCAGCGGTGGGGAACGGGGGCCGCGTGGTGCCTGTGAGGAAGAACAATACGTTCGGGTGCTCTGCCCGGCCCTCGTGGTTCGACAGGCTCACCGTGAGGGCTCACGCGAGGCCGAAAATTTCATCCTGAAAAAATCCTCTGTGCGAAAAATGCGGGCCTCACGAAGGACCTCATCCTTAGCTTGTCGAAGGACGAGGTCCTTCCCTCCGCTGTCGAACCATGAGGGCAGGCCGGACGCCCGACACTCTTGTTCTTGCCTCCTATGTGCCCTCATGGTGAATTTGTCGAACCATAAGGGCCGGGCGGTCATGAACGTCTTCTTCTTCGGCATGGGGTTTTCGTCACAGGCCGCGGCGCGGGCGCTGCACGGTCTCGGCGAGGCCGACATGCCCATTGCCGGCACCGTCCGCACGAGTGAGCAGGCGCGGCTTTTCGCCAAAACCCCCTTCAGCATGCATGTTTTCGATGGGCACTCCCTCGGGGCGGCGCTTGCCGAAGATCTCGGCAAGGCCACTCATGTCGTGGTCTCGATCCCGCCAGGCGAGGGGGCCGATCCCGTCCTCGGCCACTATGCCGATAGCCTCGCCGCGGCACCTAACCTTGAGTGGCTCTGCTATTTTTCCACCGTCGGGGTCTATGGCGATTTTGCCGGCATGCTCATCGACGAAAGCGCGCCCACCCGGCCGGTAAACCCGCGCAGCCAACACCGGGTCGTCATCGAACAGCAATGGCGCGATCTTGCCCACAGGCGCGGCGTGCCGCTTTTGATCCTCAGGCTCGCCGGCATCTACGGGCCCGGCCGCTCCACCTTCGACAAGCTGCGCGACGGCACGGCGCGGCGCATCGTCAAGCCTGGACAGGTGTTCAACCGCATCCATGTCGAGGACATCGGCCGCATCACCGCCCTTGCAGCGCTAAAAGGGCTCGGCGGCACCTTCAATCTCGCCGACGATGAGCCGGCCCCGCCCCAGGATGTGGTCGCTCATGCCGCAGGTCTGCTCGGCATCGAGCCGCCGCTCGAAATTCCTTTCGAGTTGGCCGAGATGACGCCGATGGCGCGCTCGTTCTATGCCGACAACAAGCGCGTCTCGAACGCCGCCATCAAGCGGGCGCTGGGCATCGAACTGCTCTATCCCAGTTACCGCGAGGGGCTCGCTGCCATCCTTGCAGCCGAAACAGGAGCCGAACTTTGACTGCACCCCGCTCCGCCTCAGGGCGTCCCGAGCGCCTCGTCCTCGAGGGCCGCTATGTCCGGCTCGAACCGATCGGCCCCGAGCACCTCGACGGCCTTTATGCTGCCTCGACCGAGGCCGACGGCCCAGCGCGGTACCGCTATCTGTTCGATCAGCCGCCTGCCGGCCGGGCAGAGCTGGCCGCATGGATCGAAAGGCAGGTGCCGCTCGGGGATCCGGTCTATTACGCCGTCGTCGATCGGGCGACGGGCCGCGCCGAAGGGCGGCAATCGCTGATGCGGATCGTCCCCAAGGACGGCGTCATCGAAGTCGGCGGCGTCTTCTGGGGCCCGCGCATGGCAAGAACCCGGCTCGCGACCGAAGCCCTCTACCTCCACGCCCGCTATGCGTTCGAAACACTCGGCAACCGCCGCTTCGAATGGAAGTGCAACAACCTCAACGAGCCATCCAAGCGCGCCGCCCTGCGCTTTGGCTTTACCTTCGAGGGCATCTTTCGCCAGCACATGATCGTGAAAGGCGAAAACCGGGACACCGCCTGGTACTCGATGCTCGATTCCGAATGGCCGAGCCGCAAGGCCGGGTTCGAAGCCTGGTTAGACCCGGCAAATTTCGGCTTGAACGGAAACCAGATCTCCAGGTTGAGCTTCGGCTAAGCAAGTATAAGTTGTTCTCCCTATCCATACGGGCGCGATTGCCAGATGGCCAAGAAAAGGTTTGCATTGTCCTGGCACTAAGAAAATTAACTTTGTAGTTGGACTGTTCTCCGGCCGTTAAATAGCAAACAATCATTTCGGAGTGAAAATTAAGCTGGAGCCGATAGTGTGTCTGGCGAGGCGAGGCTGAGCAGTGCATGAAATGCCCGGAACGGTCGAACGGAAAGATCTTTCGCTAGAGCTATTCATCAGCAGCAGCAAAGTGGCCACCGTGGTGGCCGATATGGCGGGGCGCCTTCATTGCGCCAACACAGCCTTTTGGACGATGTCCGGTTACTTGCCCCCTGAGCTGGCCGGTGTGCCAATCGATGGCCTCTTTCTCGATGGCGCCGTGTCCGGCGGCGAGGCCGAGGGCGATGAGCGCCGATTGCGCCGCAAGGACGGCAGCTTCGTGTGGGTTCGCGCCATCATGGCGCCGTTGGCCGACGGCAATCAGGAGATATTGATCCAGCTGATCGATATCGATCGGCAGAAGCAGACGGAGGCGGCGCTGCTGCTCAACGAGAAGCGGATGAATTTCGCTCTCGAAGCGGCGAACCAGGGGGTTTGGGAGGTCAATATCCCGGCCAACCAGGTGTTCTTCTCGCCGAGCTGGCGGTCGATGCGCGGCATACCCGCCGACGAGCCGATCGACATTTCGCTCGAAGGGTGGGAGGCGCGCATGCACCCGGACGACCGCGACCATGTCCGCGAGGTTACGCTGCGTTATCGCACCGAACGGCAGGGGTATCGCGAACTTGAATATCGCGAACGCCACCGCCAAGGGCATTTCATCTGGGTGCAGAGCCGCGGCCAGAACATCGCCTGGGACGAACATGGCCGCGCCACCCGCATCATCGGCACCGACACCGACGTGACGGACCGCAAGATCGCCGAAGCCGAATTCCAGCGCGTATCCCACGGGCTGGAGATGGCCCTCAAGGCCTCGGGGGTGGGCGTTTGGGAGGTGGATCTCGAAACCGGCGCATGGGCTTGGGACGACCGGATGTATGAGATGTACGGCCTGCGCCCCGGAATCGAAATGGCCGATATCTGGGTGCATATGCTCCATCCGGACGATCGGGAAGTGGCCCTTGGCGATTTCCAGGCGGCGGCGGAAGGGAGGAAGAAATATGCGTCCGACTTCCGCATCCTCTTGCCTGACGGACAGGTGCGCCACATGCGGGCAGGCGCGGAAATATTTGACGGCGTGGGGGGCGGCCGCAAGATGATCGGCGTCGATTGGGACGTGACCGCCGATGTTCGCCTCAACCAGGAATTGCAGAAGGCCAAGGCCCTCGCCGAGCAGCGTTACGCCGAACTCAAGCAGGCGCAGGCGCGACTGCGCCATGCGGCCCTCCACGACGAGCTGACCAATCTTCCCAACCGGCGCTATCTGAACAGGGTAATGGTGGAGCGCCGGGCAGAGGCCGGCAAGCACCAGGCGAGCCTTGCGCTCATGCATATCGATCTCGACTGGTTCAAGGCGATCAACGACACGCTTGGGCATGCTGCCGGCGATGCGATGCTTCAACATGTGGCCGACGTGCTTCGGGACAATGTCCGAGAGGGTGATTTCGTGGCGCGGGTGGGCGGCGACGAATTCGTCATGCTGTGCTGGTTCGAAGGCAATATCGGTGATCTCAGCGCCATGGCCGAGCGCATCATCGAACAGTTGCGCGAGGACGTGTTCTATGAGGGGCACCCGATGCATGTGGGCGCCAGCATCGGCATTGCCTACGAATCCGGCGGCGCCCCATCCAAGCCGCTGCAGCGCGATGCCGACGCGGCCCTTTACCGGGCCAAGGAACTGGGCCGCAACCGCTACGAATTCGCGGCGGCCTGAAGGAGGAGGAGAGGGCGGCCCTCATCCAAGCCGCCGCTGCCGACGCCGACACGGCCTTTCTGAACGAAAGCCGGCGGCTAGATCCCGAGCCTCTCCCCTATCGTCATCCCCGGGCTTGACCCGGGGACCCATGCAGCCTTGCGACAATACAGGAGCGGACTTGGCGAGGGCATCATGGGTGGCGGGGTCAAGCCCGGCGGCCATGACGCAGGGGGAGGAGGGGTGCACCCTAGCCGGCCAGGGGACCGGCCGAGTGCTACTCCATCGCCCGCCGCACCGCCGCCTCGAGCAGTTTCAAATCCTGCTCCCGGCTCAGGCGGTGGTCGCCGTCGGGCACCATCGTCAGCGTGACGGGATCGTGCAGCAGATGCGAAACCAGTTTTAGCGCGTGTTCCGGCGGCACGTCGGGGTCTTGCCCGCCCTGCAGGATCGTCACCGGGCAGCCCGTCTCGATCACCCCGCCGAACAGAAGATGGTGCATGCCGTCTTCGATCAGCTTGGCGGTGATCGGGTAGGGCTCCGTTGAATATTGGGAGGGCTGCAGCACCATCCCCTTGGCCGTCAGCGCCTCATAGTCCTCGGGGGTAAATTTCTCGCGCATCAAATCCTCCGTCATGTCGACTGCCGGCGCGATCAGGATCATGGCCTTGGCGCGGGATTGTCCCGCCGCCCTGAGCGCCCGGTTGAGCAACAGCGCGAGCCAGCCACCCATCGAGGAGCCGATGAGGATCTGCGGTCCGGTCGTCGTCGCAAAGACCGCCAGCGCCTCTTCCAGCCAGCGGCTGATCGTCCCCTCGAGGAAATCGCCGCCCGAGCGCCCGTGCCCGGAATAATCAAATCGGGTTATGGCGAGGCCCTCGGTGGCGCCGAAGGCGTCGATCGCCGTGGCCTTGCCGCCGGTCATCTCGGAACGGAAGCCGCCGAGCCAGAACAGGCCCGGGCTATCGCCGGCCCGCCTCAGCACCGCAATTTCCCTGACCCCGGCGCCCGTTCCCACGCTTAACGATGTCTCAACCACGTCCGGCATTGGCATCGCCCTTTTCAAAGATCAGTCAATATTTGGTCTAGCCCTTCGGCAATGCCGGGCGCAACCATGCAAGGTTCGAGGCGTTGGGGCGGTGCCGCGGAATCATCAGCTTTGCTAGTTGACTTATCTCCGCCCCGACACGATTTTAGCGACGCTCCCGCCGAGCGCCCCCGAGTCAACGAAAAGGAAGTTTTGCCATTCGCCGTCCAATGAGGTCCCTTGCGCCCCAGAAGGAGGGGCCGCTTTCCAACGAGGATATTCAGAGCCCCGACGTTCAGGTCATCGACGCCGAAGGCGAAAATCTCGGTGTGCTGCGCACCCGTGACGCCATCGCCACTGCCCAGGAGCAGGGTTTCGATCTCGTCATCATCTCCCCCAATTCCACGCCGCCGGTCGCAAAATTCCTTGATCTCGGCCGCTTCAAATATGCCGCGCAGAAAAAGGCGGCCGAAGCGCGCAAGAAGCAGAAGGTGATCGAGGTCAAGGAAATCCAGCTGCGCCCGAACATCGACACGCACGACTTCGACACCAAGATGAAGGCCGTGACGAAATTTTTGGGCGACGGCGACCGCGTCAAGGTGACCATGCGCTTCCGCGGCCGCGAGATGGCGCACCAGGAACTGGGCATGCAATTGCTGCTGAAAGTCCGCGACATGATGGAAACCGCCGCCAAGGTCGAATCCTCGCCCCGCTCGGAAGGCAGGCAGATGGTCATGGTGCTGGCTCCGAAGTGAGTTTAGCACCGGTCGAATGGATTAGGCGGTCCTTGTGGCCGCCTTTTGCTTTTCTCGGGGAGCGCGGGAGCGACCCGCGCAGCTGGAACACCGCCCTCCTCATCGTCATCCCCGCCCTCTCCTCATCGTCATCCCCGGGCTTGACCCCGGGGACCCATGAGGCCCCGTTCGTATCGCACGCGGTTGTGGCCGGCATCATGGGTGGCCGGGTCAAGCCCGGCCATGACGAGGCGGGGGCGCAATCCCGCGGGGCGGGCCCACGGCGCTGAATCCGCTTGCCAGTGCGGGGGCGCTTCCCTATAACGCCGCCTTCCAGCGAACCGCCCGGCCAACAGGCATGCCGTGGCGGTTTTTGATGCATCGAACTAGGATAGCAAAATGCCCAAAATGAAGACCAAGTCAGGCGCCAAGAAGCGCTTCAAGATGACTGCGAGCGGCCGCGTCAAGGCGGGCGTCGCAGGCAAGCGTCACCGGCTCTCCAGCCACAATGCCGACTACATCCGCTCCCACCGTGGCACCAAGGTGCTGAAGAAGGGCGATGAGAGTCTGGTCAAGTGGTACATGCCGTATAACCGTTAGGAGCAGCCGAAGATGTCACGCGTTAAAAGAGGCGTAACCAACCACGCCCGCCACAAGAAGGTTCTCAAGGCTGCCGAAGGCTATTATGGCCGCCGCAAGAGTACCATTCGTATTGCCATGCAGGCGGTCGAAAAGGCCGGCCAGTATGCCTATCGCGATCGCCGCCAGCGCAAGCGCAATTTCCGCGCGCTGTGGATCCAGCGCATCAATGCCGCGGTCCGCGATCACGGGCTGACCTATGGCCGATTTATCGACGGCCTCGGCAAGGCGGAAATCGCCGTGGACCGCAAGGTGCTGTCCGATCTCGCGATCACGCAGCCCGAGGCGTTCGGCGTGCTGGTCGCCAAGGCGAAGGCTGCTCTGGGCTATCTCGAAGGCATCGAGAAGACCACGCACGAGCGGATTTCTGCCTAAGCACGTTTTCGCTGCTGCTGAGGCCAATTTGAAGCCTTGCGCCGTCCTTTCCGGGGTGGCGCGGGGCTTTTTCGTTTGTTACCCATGGCGCGCAACAAACACCGCGTCACCCCGGCGAAGGCCGGGGTCCATCTTGATGCCTCGCCATCCCTTTGGCGTTAGCTGAAAGCCCTGGATTCCGGTCTTCGCCGGAATGACGCCGGTGATTGTTGGCAGGTTAGAGTGTTTCCAGGAAAAGTGGCTGCCACTTTTCCGGTTCGGAAACGCGACACAACAAAGACTTGGAGATCGTTCAGCGTTTCCTTGAAACGATGAACGGCTCCAGTTCACTGGAACCCAACGATGTCCCTCGACGAAACCATCGATACCCTCCGCCGCGACCTCAACGGCGCCATCGCCGCCGCAGCCGATGAGGGCGCGCTCGATGCCGTGCGCGTTTCGGCGCTGGGGAAGAAGGGCTCGGTCTCGGCGCTCCTCGCGACCCTTGGCTCCATGCCCCCCGACGAACGCAAATCGGCCGGGCCGCTGATCAACGGACTCAAGAACGAGGTCGCCGGCCAGATCGAAACTCGCCTCGCCGAGCTGAAGGAAAAGGCGCTCACCGCCCGCCTCACCGCCGAGCGCGTCGATGTCACCCTGCCGCTGCCGCCCGCGCCCACCGCCGCCGGCCGCATCCATCCCGTCAGCCAGGTGCTGGACGAGATCACCGCGATCTTTTCCGACATGGGCTTTGCCATCGCCGAAGGCCCGGACATCGAGACCGACTACTATAATTTCACCGCGCTGAATTTCCCCGAAGGCCACCCGGCGCGGGAGATGCACGATACGTTCTTCCTGAAACCCGGGCCCGATGGAAGCCGCAAGGTTTTGCGCACGCACACCTCGCCGGTGCAGATCCGCACCATGCAGACGCAGGAGCCGCCGATCCGCGTGGTCATCCCCGGCCGCACTTACCGCAACGATTCCGACCAGACCCATACCCCGATGTTCCATCAGGTCGAAGGGCTGGTGATCGACAAATCGAGCCACATCGGCCAGCTCCGCTGGGTGCTGGAGGAGTTTCTAAAAGCCTTCTTCGAGGTCGAGAGCGTCGTCACCCGCTTCCGCCCGAGCTTTTTCCCCTTCACCGAGCCCTCGATGGAAGTCGACGTCCAGTGCGACCGCCGCGGCAACGAGATCCGCATCGGCGAGGGCTCGGATTGGCTCGAAATCCTGGGCTGCGGCATGGTGCATCCCAACGTGCTGCGCAATTGTGGGCTCGATCCGGACGTGTACCAGGGCTTTGCCTGGGGCATGGGCCTCGACCGCCTCGCCATGCTGAAATATGGCACCCCGGACCTGCGCGCCTTCTTCGAGGCCGACAAACGCTGGCTGGACCACTACGGTTTCCGGCCGCTCGACCTGCCGACGCTGTTCGGGGGGCTGAGCAGCTAGAATGTCCACGCTGCTGAGGGAGGCCTGGAATGACCACTTTAGTTATTGAGATCGTCGATAGCCGGCCGGTCGAGGCCCACTGCGATGCGGAGCATCTGCATGTCACCCTCGCGGACGGCCGTACTTTGTCGACACCGCTTTGGTGGTATCCGCGCCTGATTGGGGCTACGCCCGAGCAGCGCAGCGAGATCGAACTCATGCCTATGGGGCTGCACTGGCCCCGGGTCGACGAAGACATCTCCATCGCCGGCATGTTGCGCGGCGAAAAGGCGCCGGGGGCCCGGCAGCTGTGACCGACCCTGAACTTTTCTCGCCGGCCCAAACTGGCCACTACATCGATGCGGTCCGCTTCTCCTTCGGAGATAGCCCGGAGATGGCGGACGATTTGCTCGCTTTGGTGGTTGCCGGCACCAAGACGGCGACGTGTGGCGCCTTGCAGGACTTCGGGCCGGGCAAGGAAACAGCGCCCGAGGTCGGCCGCCGCGACATCGTGCTCGACGGGCAGGGCCGCCCGGCCGCCATCGTCGAGACGCTCGAAGTCAAAATTCGCCACTTCGACCAGGTCGACGAGCAATTCGCCTTTGACGAGGGCGAGGGCTTTCGCTCGCTCGCGGAGTGGCGCGAAGGGCATCGGAGCTATTTCGAACGCCACGGCGGCTGGTCGCCGGACATGGAGCTGATCTGCGAGCGGTTCCGCCTGATTGAGGTGCTGCCCCGTGACTGAACCCGACCAGACCACCACCTTCGTCGTCACCGACATCGAGTCTGATGGCCCCAATCCCCGCCGTTCCTCGATGCTGAGCTTTGCCTCGGTCGCCATCAACGCCAAGGGCGAGCGTTTTGGCGAGTTCGAGGCGGTGCTCACCCCGCGTCCTGACCGGCAGCGCGATGAAGCGACCATGGCCTGGTGGGCGACGCAGCCCGAGGCCTGGAAGGCGGCGACCGAAAACCCCGAGTCGCCCGACACGGTGATGCCCCGTTTCGCCGATTGGGTGGAAAGCCTCCCCGGGTTCCGCGTCTTCGCCGCTGCGCCGATGATTTTTGACGGTCCGTGGATGGACGAATATCTCGACACGTTCGCCGGCACGCGCGTCCTCGGCGGCCCGACCACCAGCCGGCAGATCTTTCGCGGCGGCGGCGTCTGCCTCTACACCATGGCCGGCACGCTCCGCGGCGCCGAATACCTGAAATGGGGCATGCAGCGCGTGCCGCCCGAATGGTATGGCAACATCCCGCACACGCACCGGGCAATCGACGATGCCCGGGGCTTTGCCAACGTGCTGGTAAAACTCTTCGAACTCTCAGGCCGCCTCGACTACATCGAAGCCACCGAAAGCAATTATAAATGAAATTCACCCTCGACTGGCTGAAGGAACATCTCGAAACCGCGGCCTCCGCCGATGAGATTTCGACCGCGCTGACCACCGTCGGGCTCGAGGTCGAATCCGTTGAGGAGCAGGGCAAGGCGCTAAAATCCTTCGTCGTCGCAAAGGTGGTTTCGGCCGAGCCGCACCCCAATTCCGACCACCTCAACGTTTGCAAGGTCGATGCCGGCACCGGCGTGCTGATCGATGTGGTGTGCGGTGCGCCCAACGCGCGCACCGGCCTCAAATCGGTGTTCGCCTTCCCCGGCACCTACATTCCGGGCAAGGATTTTACCCTGAAGGAAGGCGTCATTATCCGCGGCGCCGTCAGCAACGGCATGCTCTGCTCCGCGGCCGAGCTGGAACTTTCGGAAGATCACGATGGCATCATCGAGCTGCCGGAAGATGCGCCGGTCGGCGTGCCCTATGTGGACTATGCCGGCATCAACGGCGTCGTCTTCGATATTTCCATCACCCCCAATCGCGGTGACTGCACCGGTGTGCTCGGCATCGCGCGCGATCTCGCCGCCTTCGGGCTGGGTACGCTCAAGAACGATAAGATCGCGGCCGTTCCGGCGACCGCTTCCGGACCCGGCCCGATCGGCGTGGATCTGCGTTTCGGGGCCGACGAGCCGCAGGCGTGCCGCATGTTCGCCGGCCGGCTGATCACCGGGGTCAAGAACGGGCCGTCGCCCGACTGGCTGCAGGCGCGCCTGCGCGCTATCGGCCTGAGGCCCATCAATGCCCTAGTTGATATCACCAATTTCATCACCTATGACCGGGCCCGGCCGCTGCACGTCTTCGATGCCGATAAGCTCAAGGGCAATGTCCATGCCCGCATGGCGCGCGAGAGCGAGAGCCTGCTGGCGCTCGACGGCAAGAGCTATCTGCTCGATCCTTCGATGTGCGTCATCGCCGACGAGTCCGGCGCCATTTCGATCGCCGGCATCATGGGCGGGGAATCGACCGGCTCGTCGGACGAGACCACCGATGTCTTCATCGAATGCGCCTGGTTCGATCCGCTGGTGATCGCTTCGGCGGGCCGAAAGCTCGGCATCAACTCCGACGCCCGCTACCGCTTCGAACGCACCGTCGATCCGGAAAGCGTCCGCCCGGGCATCGAGCTCGCCACCAAGATGGTGCTCGAGCTCTGCGGCGGCACCGCCTATGAGCCGGTAATCGCTGGGCACGTGGAATCTCCGCGCACGACCATCGAATTTCCGCTGTCGGAAGTGAAGCGCCTGACCGGCCTCGACCTGCCGGCCGGTGAGATCACGGCGATCCTGCAGCGCCTCGGCTTTGCCGTCGATGGCTTTGGACCGTTTTTCGGCGTGACCGTTCCCTCGTGGCGCCCGGATGTGACGCAAAAGGCGGACCTCGTGGAAGAGGTCATGCGCATGGCCGGGGTCGACAATGTTCCGGTCGAGCCGTTGCCGCGCCTTGCCGCCGTCGCCCCGAAGGTCTTGACCACCATGCAGAACCGCCGCCGGCTCGTGCGCCGGGCGCTGGCGGCGCGCGGGCTCGACGAAGCGGTGACCTGGTCGTTCATTTCCGAGGCCGAGGCCAGCCGTTTTGGCGGCGGGGGTGACGAGCTAAAACTCGCCAACCCGATCGCCGCCGAGATGACCGACATGAGGCCCTCGCTGCTGCCGGGGCTCCTGGCGGCGGCGCGGCGCAATGCCAATCGCGGTCTTGCCGATCTGGGCCTGTTCGAGGTCGGGCAAGTATTCTTGTCCGATGCGCCGGAAGGCCAACACACTTACGCCAGCGTCATCCGCACCGGCACCGCCGGTCCTGCGGGCGCTGGTCGCCACTGGCGCGAAAAGGCCAAGAAGGTGGACGTGTTCGACGCCAAGGCCGATCTCGGCGCGGCGCTCGATGCGCTCGGCCTCGAAATCGACAAGCTGCAACTCCTCGCCGAGCCCGCGGCGTGGGCGCATCCGGGGCGCGGCGGCCGCATCCAGCTCGGCCCCAAGGCGCCGATCGCCTGGTTCGGCGAGCTGCACCCCAGCGTGCTCGATGCGCTGGACCTCACCGGCCCGGTGGTCGCCTTCGAGATCGACCTCGATGCCGTACCCGTCCCGCGCAAAAAACCAACCCGCGCAAAACCGGCACTCGATCTGCCGGACCTGATGCCG
This sequence comes from Devosiaceae bacterium, assembly GCA_035493835.1. Taxonomy (GTDB): domain Bacteria; phylum Pseudomonadota; class Alphaproteobacteria; order Rhizobiales; family Devosiaceae; genus DASZTU01. Next base: position 17,590 of record DATJHO010000092.1, on the reverse strand, counting down.
GTGTCGCGCGATTTCGCTTTCGTGCTCGATCGCGATGTGCCGGCGGCAACCGTCATCCGTGCGGCCCGCGGCGCCGAAAAGAACCTGATCGTGGGTGTTGACGTGTTCGACCTCTTCGAAGGCGCCCATGTGGGCGAGGGCAAGAAGTCGCTGGCGATCCAGATTACCCTGCAGCCGCGCGAAAAAACCTTGACGGACGAGGAGATTGAACGAATCTCACAGTCGGTCGTCGCCGCCGTCACCAAGGCGACCGGCGGCGTGTTGCGCAGCTAGAGCCTTCGCGGAAAGTGGCTCCCACTTTCCGGCCCTGGCGCCGCGAAAGCGGATCGCCTCCTTCGATCCGAGGGAGACTCCGCTATAGATATTTGGAAGGTCCTGAGGCAATTTCGCCATTCGCATAAACACTGATGTCGGCTGGCAGGAACGGGGCGGTTCGTGTCACCGGAAAAAATCGGCAGCGAGGGCTCGCCGCAATGAGGGTGTAAGGGAAGGCGGGGGGACTGCGTGACCGACGACTGGCTGCTTCCCTCCGGGCACTCGGCGGCATTCCTGCCCGAGGACTCGGCGCTCATGCGTTTGCCCCGTGGTCCGGGCCGGCCGCGCCAGAAAGATTTCGTCGTCGACAAGTTCGAGACCCGCGCCCTCGTCTATGACGCGTTCTGGCACGCCGACGGCCGGCGCATCCTCCTGGTGGGCCCGCCCCCGATCAACCTCGGGCGAAAAATCCGCAAGGCCCGCTATCTGGCACTGCCCTCGGGCGCGCCGCTTTCGCGCCGTTACCATGTCTCGGCCTCGGTGATGCTCACCGAACTCGTCGGCGCTCCGCCCGAGACCACCCATGTCGAAATGCTGCTCGCCGACGAGCGCTTCGAACTGGCGGTGCAGCCCAATTCCTCAGCGGCGCTGGCCGGCGCCCGCGTGCTTTTCACCATGAGCAAGGACAACGATCTCGCCTGGATCAGGGAGTGGGCGCATTACCACGCCGTGGTGCAGCGGGCGGATACGGTGCTGTTGTTCGACAACGGTTCCAGCCGCTATGCGCCGGCCGAGATCGAGGCGACGCTCCATTCCGTCGCCGGCATCCGGCATGCGGCGGTGATGTCGCTGCCCTATCGCTACGGGGCTACCGATTTCGCCGTGCTCGCCAACCCCTATTACGGGTTGTTCCTGCAGATCGCTTCGATGAGCATCGCGCTGCGCCGCTATGGCGCGCGCGCCTATGGGCTGCTCAATTGCGACGTGGACGAGCTGGCCGCGAGCCCGCCCGATACTACGGTGTTCGACCTCGCCCACAACTCGCCACACGGCCTCGTCGTCATGCGCGGCCAGTTCATGGAGGCGGTGTTGGCCAGCCCGCCGAACGGCAAGGTTCCGACCCATCGGGACTATCTCACCCGGCGACGCGACCCGCTGACCCGGCTGTCGCGGCCGCGCAAATGGGCGCTCGATCCCACCCGCGCCTGGATCTCGGGGCTCGGCGTCCATCCTTACATGCACTGGATCCAGGGCCGGCCCTGGTTCCGCAAGACCCAGCCCGAGGGCATGTTCCACTGGCACTTTCGCGGCATCAACACCAACTGGAAAGAGAACCGCACGGACGCATCGCATTTGGCCCCGGCCGACCTCGAACTCGACGAGCATTTTGCGGCGATCATCGCCAGCCCGGCTTTTCGGAGTGAGGAATAGTTTTTGCTCCTTGGCCCCTCATGCGTGGCTACCCCTCACTCTGCCCCTCCCCCCAAGGGGGCGAGGGGAAGATGGAACCGCGCGGGTGCAACTGAGACAACCCTCGCCCCTCTCGGGAGAGGGGGGCGGCAGGCTGGTGAGGGGTAACCACGCGCCTGACCCCCGGGCTTCGCCCTCCCAATTCAACAGCCTCCGCACCGGCCAATGACGCGAAAATGAACGCCACAGGCAGGGATTAGCCGCCCTGTTCGAACTATGACATTGGCGTGACTGTTTGTTCGTTGCTAAATAAACGGCTCGATTGCAGGAATTGGGCCAATGCTACGAAACGTACTGACCGATGACGGGATTTCGATCGCCTATGGCGATTTCGGGCCCCGGCATGGCCAACCGGTGGTGCTCTGCCACGGTCTTTGCGCCAGCGGCCGTCAGTTCGAATCCGACGCCGCTTATTTCTCCGGTCTCGGTTATCGCGTGCTGGTGCCGGACCTGCGCGGCCATGGCCGCTCGGGCGCGCCGGCCGACCACGACCCTGAGGCCTTCACCATCCCGAGGCTGGCGCGCGATATGGTGGCGGTGCTCGATCATGCCGAGGTTGAAACAGTCGACTGGGTCGGCAATTCGCTCGGCGGCATCGTCGCCCTCGGGATGGTTGAGGGGGAGGCGGCCCGCTTCCGCTCGCTTGCCACCTTCGGCACCAGCTATCGGCTGACACTGCCGCCCTTCGTGCCGAAGATCTTTCCGCTGATCTATCGGCTGTTCGGCCGCGGCATCGTTTCGGGCGTGACCGCGCAGGTCACCACCGACAGCATCTGCGGCCGGGCGCTGGTCGCCGAGATGCTAAAAGCCTTCGATCCCCATGCCGGCCAGGCGGTCGCCCAGAACGTCCGCCGTTACGACCTGATCGATAGCGCTCTCCACTATGAGGGGCCCATCCTGATGATCCGCGGCGGCCGCGACCGGGCGGTCAATGCCGCGCTCGGCCGCACGCTCAAGGCGATGGAAGGCCGCGATAATTTCAAGCGCGTTGACCTCAAAGCCGCCGCGCACTGCGCCAATCTCGATGCGCCGGAAGAAGTGCGGCAGACCCTGGTGGAGTTCTGGCGCACCGCCGCCTAGTGAGCCTGTCCGAGTTGTTGGGGCAGCCCCGATTGGGAGGCCACTGAGTCAACAAGGTTGTCCGGCGAGACTGGTAGCCGTCCACCTTTTGCACAACCCCACTGTCAAACAGGGCGTGGGGTGTAGCTTTCGCTTGTCAAAGTTCCAACTGGTAGTCTAGCCTGCCTCGCAAATAAGCAGTTCAATGGGGTGCTCAATGTCTGGGCATAGGTAAAACTGTGACTGAATGAGGGGACAAGCAATGCCGGTCGTAAAATTTAGGAGCCTTTTGAAAGCGATAGCGGTCGCAGCGGCGATCAGCCTGCCGCTGGTCGCGAGCGCCCAGGCGGTGACGCTGAGGATTTCCAATGGCGGCGAGGTGGGCTCGCTGGATCCATCCAAGGTGGATGGCGATTGGGAAAACCGCGTCGTCGGCGATTACCTCGAAGGGATGATGACCGAGGATCCCAATTCCGTGGCGACGCTCGGCCAGGCTGCGTCCTACACGGTTTCGCCCGATGGGCTGGTCTATACCTTCAAGATCCGTCCCGACGCCAGGTGGAGCGACGGCGTGCCGGTCACTTCGGCCGATTTCATTGAAGGCATGAAGCGCGAGCTCGATCCGGCGGCCGGCAATAGCTATGCCTACATGCAATATGTGCTGAAGAACGCCGAGGCCTACAACACCAAGAAGATCGCCGATTTCTCGCAGGTTGGCATCAAGGCGCTCGACGATAAGACCGTCCAGTACACGCTAGCCTCGCCCGCGCCCTATTTCCTGCAGCTGTTGACCCATTATACCTCCTATCCCGTGCCCAAGCACGTGGTCGACAAGGTCGGCAATGACTGGGTCAAGCTCAACAACATCGTCGCCAATGGCGCCTACAAGCCCACCGAATGGGTGCCGGGTTCCTATATCCACTCGGTCAAGAACCCGGACTATTACGACGCCAAGGACGTCAAGATCGACGACGTCTACTATTACGTGCTCGAGGATCAGACCGCTTCGCTGAACCGCTATCGGGCCGGCGAGTTCGACATCATGACGGACCTGCCCACCGACCAGTACCAGTGGATCCAGTCGAACCTTCCCGGGCAGTCGCACGTAAAGCCGTTCCTCGGCGTCTATTATTACGTCATGAACCAGACCAAGCCGCCGCTGAACAACAAGAACATCCGCGAGGCGCTGTCGCTGGCAGTCAATCGCGAAGTGATCGGCCCGGACGTGCTGGGCACCGGCGAGCTGCCGGCCTATGGTTGGCTGCCGCCGGGCATCGCCAATTTCGATGGCACGCCCTATCATCCGAGCTGGGAAGAGCTCAGCTATGATGATCGGGTCGCCAAGGCCAAGAAACTGATGGAAGACGCTGGCTATTCCGACGCCAATCCGCTGAAACTCCAGCTGAAATACAACACCAACGACAACCACAAGCGCATCGCGGTGGCGATTGCGGCGATGTGGAAGCCGATCCATGTGGAGGTGGAACTGTTCAACTCCGAAACCCGCGTCCACTACGATGCGCTGGAGCAGGCCGATTTCCAGGTCGGCCGCGCCGGCTGGCTGCTGGACTACAACGATCCCGACAACATGCTGCAGCTGCTCGAGACGGGTAACGGCAACAATTATGGCCGCTACTCCAACCCGCAATATGACGCGCTGGTGAAGGAAGAGCGCAACACGCTCGACCTCAAGGCCCGTTCCGTCATCATGCACAAGGCCGAAGCTATCGCGATGGACGATTTCGCGACGCTGCCGATCTACTTCTACGTCTCCAAGAACGTCGTCTCGCCGAAGGTGCATGGCTTCGTTGATAACGCGCAGGACATCCACCGGACGCGCTATCTGTCGATGACCCCGTGACCGTAAGCGGGCCGCAGCCCTCGGGATTGCGGCCCGCCGCCTTCGGTCCCGTCGCCACGGCGGTGGACGAGAGATCGGTCAATCGGAAACCATATCCATGCTCGCTTATACCCTAAGGCGCATCCTGTCGGCGCTGCCAGTGGTGTTTATCGCCGTTACGGTGTCGTTCTTCATCATGCGCCTCGCGCCGGGTGGTCCGTTCGACGGTGAACGGGCGCTGCCGCCCGAGGTGATGGTCAACGTCCGCGCTCACTACCACCTCGACCAGCCCATCCTCACCCAATACCTCATCTATCTGGACGGGCTGATCCATGGGGACTTCGGTCCGTCCATGGCGTTCTACGACCACACGGTCACTCAGCTGATGCTGATCGGCCTGCCGTTCACGCTGACGCTGGGTTCGATCGCTTTCCTGCTGGCGACCGCTGTCGGCATCGTCGCCGGCGTGCTGGCGGCGCTCTACCAGAACAAATGGCCCGATTACGTGCTGGTGCTCGCTGTCATGCTCGGCGTCATCGTGCCGAACTTCCTCATGGGCGCGCTGCTGCAGCTGTTCTTCGGCGTCTACCTCAAATGGCTGCCGGCGGGCGGTTGGGAGACCGGTTCGATCTCCCATCTCATCATGCCGGTGGTCGTGCTGGCCTGGCCGCATGCCGCGCGTATTTCGCGGCTTATGCGCGGCGCCATGATCGAGGTTCTGGGCACCAATTATGTCCGCACCGCCAGATCCAAGGGCATTGGTGCGCAACTGGTGCTGGTCCGGCATGCGCTGAAACCGGCGCTGATCCCGGTCGTCTCCTATCTCGGGCCGGGGCTCAGCTATCTGCTCACCGGTTCGCTGGTGGTCGAGCAGATCTTCGGGCTTCCCGGCATCGGCAAATACTTCATCACCGCGGCGCTCGACCGCGATTACGGGCTCGTCCTGGGAACAACCATCCTCTACATGTTCATCATCCTGATCCTCAACCTGGCCGTGGATCTTCTTTACGCTTGGCTCGATCCGCGCGTGAGGTACCGCTGATGGCCGGGATCACAGGCAAGGACGCCGTTCTCACCGAATACGCAACCCGGCTCGAGGGGCTCGCCGCCCCTAAGGGCCGCTCCCTGACGCAGGACGCGCTGCGGCGGCTTTTCGCCAACAAGGCGGCGCTGGTGTCGCTGATCCTGCTCGGCGCCATCGTCGTCATGGCGTTGGTGGGGCGGTACTTCGTGCACTGGAGCTACGACCAGGTCGATTGGGGCGCCATGCACAAGCCGCCCGATGTCGCCAAGCAGCATTATTTCGGCACCGACCAGAACGGGCGCGACCTGTTGGCGCGCACGCTTCAGGGCACGCAGGTGTCGCTATTGGTCGCCATTGTCGCGACCCTGGTTTCGGTCGTGATCGGGGTGATCTATGGCGCGGTTTCCGGCTATTTCGGCGGCCGGATCGATGCGCTGATGATGCGCTTCGTCGATATCATGTACGCGCTGCCTTACATCCTCTTCGTCATCATCCTGATGGTGGTGTTCGGGCGCAATTTCGTGCTGCTGTTTGTCGGCATCGGCGCCATCGAATGGCTGACCATGGCGCGCATCGTGCGGGGGCAGACGCTGAGCCTCAAGGAACGCGAGTTCATCGAAGCTGCGCGGGCGGGCGGGGCGAAGCCGTGGACCATCATCATGCGCCACATCGTTCCCAACCTTACCGGGCCGGTGGTGATCTACGCCACCCTTACGGTGCCTGAGATTATCATCACCGAGAGCTTCTTGAGCTATCTCGGCCTCGGCGTGCAGGAGCCGCTGACCTCGCTCGGCACCCTGATCTCGGACGGCGCGCCCGTAGCCGAGGTCATGCCCTGGCTGCTGGTCTATCCGGCCGCCATCCTCATCACCATGCTGTTGTGCCTGAGCTATGTCGGCGATGGCCTGCGCGATGCGCTCGATCCCAAGGACCGCTGAATGGCCATTCTGACGATCGAGGATTTGACGGTGCGGTTCCAACTGCACCAGTCGGAAGTAACGGCGGTATCGGCGCTGAGCCTTGCCGTCGATCCTGGCGAGACGCTGGCGGTGGTGGGCGAGAGCGGCTCGGGCAAGAGCCAGGCGTTCCTTGCCATCATGGGGCTCTTGGCCAAGAACGGCCGTGCCACCGGCCGCGCGATGCTGGGCAATGTCGATCTTATCGGCATGCCGCCGAGGCAACTTGATGCCTACCGCGGGCGCGACATCGCCATGATCTTCCAGGATCCGATGACTTCGCTGAACCCGACGCTCCGGGTCGAGACGCAATTGGCCGAGGTTCTGGTCAAGCATCAGGACTATGCCCCCGACAGGGCCATCAAGACCGCCATCGAAATGCTGGAGCGGGTCGGCATTCCTGATCCAGCCAAGCGGGCGCGCGCCTATCCGCACGAACTCTCCGGCGGCATGCGCCAGCGCGTGATGATCGCCATGGCGCTGCTGTGCCGGCCAAAAGTGCTGATCGCCGACGAGCCGACCACGGCGCTCGACGTCACCGTGCAGGCGCAGATGCTCGATCTCTTCCGCTCGCTCACCGCCGAATTCGGCACCGCGCTCATCATGATCACCCATGATCTCGGCGTCGTCGCCGGGCTCGCCGACCGGGTGATGGTGATGTATGCCGGCCGCTGCATCGAGCGCGGACCCGTCGACGACATTTTTTACGATCCGCGCCATCCCTATACGCGCGGCCTGCTGGATTCGACCCCCGACGTCGAGGCCCGCCAGCTGCTGCTCGCCCCCATCGAAGGGTTGCCGCCCAGCCTCGAACATTTGCCCAACGGCTGCGCCTTCCATCCGCGCTGCGCCTTCAGGCTCAATCGCTGTTTCGAGGAACGCCCGGCGCTTGAGCAGATCGGGGAAGGGCGGGCCAAGGCCTGCTTCTATGAAGGCGCGCTGGCGCAAAGGGGTGCGGCATGACCGAATTGTTGCGCGTCGAGGGCCTCGGCAAGAGTTTTGACATCACCCTCGGCCTGTTCCAGCGTTCCATCGAACTCAAGGCGCTGCAGGATATCAGCTTTTCGGTCGAGGCCGGGGAGACGCTGGGCATCGTCGGCGAGAGCGGCTGCGGCAAGTCGACCCTAGGCCGCTGCATCCTGCAACTGCTGAGCCCCGACCAGGGCCGGGTGCTGTGGCTAGGACAGGACCTTACCCAGCTCGGCGGCGAGGAGATGCGGCTAAAACGCCGGGAACTGCAGATCATCTTCCAGGATCCGCTGGCGTCCCTCAATCCGCGCATGACGGTGGGCGAGATCATCGCCGATCCGCTCCGCACGCTGATGCCGGAAGTCGGCGGCAAGGAGCGGCGCGCGCGCGTGCTGCGGATGATGGAGGCGGTGGGGCTGCTTCCCGAAATGATCAACCGCTACCCGCACGAATTCTCGGGCGGCCAGGCCCAGCGCATCGGCATTGCCCGGGCCCTGATCACGGAGCCCAAACTGATCGTTTGCGACGAACCGGTTTCGGCGCTGGATGTCTCGATTCAGGCCCAGATCCTCAATCTCCTGGCCGAGCTCAAGCAGTCCTTCGGGCTGACGCTGATCTTCATCAGCCACAACCTCTCGGTCGTCCGCCACGTCTCTGACCGCATCCTGGTGCTCTATCTGGGCCGCATGGTCGAGCTTGCCGATGGCGATCAGATCTATAACCGCCCAAAGCATCCCTATACCCGGGCGTTGCTGACCGCCGCGCCCATTCCCGATCCGAAACGGGCCCGTGCCCGCTCGATCGACAGCCTCCAGGGCGAAATTCCCTCACCCATCAATCCGCCCTCGGGCTGCACCTTCAGGACCCGGTGCCGCTTCGCCCAGGAGGTCTGCGCAAAACAGCGCCCCGAGGTCGAAACCCTCCCCGACGGCCGGCTTGTCGCCTGCCATCGCTGGCGCGAAATCGAGGCGGCGTTGGCATAGGGGCCGGCGGCCCCACTCATGTGGCCTCATCCTGAGCTTGTCGAAGGACGAGGTCACCCTGTGCCCTCATGCTTGGCTACCCTCACCGGCCTGCCCGCCACCCTCTCCCCAGAGGGGCGAGGGTTTTCTTCGCCCCACACCCTCGCGAATCCTTCGGGGGAGAGGGGCAGGGTGAGGGGCAGCCACCTGTGCAGGCTTGCCCTCATGCTCCGATGGCCTCACTTTGGCGCGAGGGAGGAGAGCACACCTTGGACGATCATCTGCGCGTCATCCTGGTCGGCGGCACTTCCAATATCGGCAAGTCGACCGTAGCGCTGCACCTTGCCGGCCGGCTCGGCTGGGAATGCGTCTCGACCGACAAGCTCGGTCGCTATCCCGGCCGGCCATGGGCGCGTCCGCCTGATGCGGTCAAGCCGCACGTCGTGGAGCACTATCTCACCCACAACGACGAGCAGCTCGTCGGCGGCCAGCTTGAGCACTATCGCAACATGTGGCCGGTGGTAGAGGCGCGGGCGCGCGAGCATGCGGAGGATCCGGCAGCCGCGCGTCTCGTCCTCGAAGGCTCCGGCGTCTGGCCCGAAAACGTCGCGGCGCTTCGCCTCCCCAACGCCGCCGCCATCTGGCTCACCGGCAGCCTGCACCTGATCGAGACGCGCATTCGCCGCGAGAGCCGGTATGCCGAAGCCGATGCGCTCGGCAAACGCTTGATCGACCGGTTCATTGTTCGCAGCCAGGGTTATGAGCGGGTCATGCTTGAGGCGCTGCGGCGCCTTGGTCTGCCCTTTGTCGAGGTCACGGCGGAAACCAGTGTCGACCTGCTCGCCGATCAATGCATAGAGCGCATGCGCATCCTCGTTTGAGGGTGGTTGCCGCGGCTCCTGGCATAGATTAGAAAGGTTCTAATCTGCTGGTTAGGAGCTTCCTTCATGCTGTCCCGCGTGCTGCAATACCATCGCCGCGATCTTTCCTCCCTCAACGAGCGCGAAGTCCTCTCGCTCGCGGTGGCAGCCGAGGAGGAGGACGGCCGGATTTATGCCACCTATGCGGAAAAGCTCCGGGCGCATTATCCCGCGACGGCCGCCATTTTCGATGGCATGGCGGCGGAAGAGGACGGCCACCGCCGGCGGCTGCTCGATCTCTATGTGGAAAAATTCGGCACCCACCTCGTGCCGATCCGCCGCGAGCATGTGCGCGGCTTCATGACGCGAAAGCCGCTTTGGCTGACCGACGTCGTCAATCTCGAGGCCGTGCGCCAGCAGAGTTTCGAGATGGAGGAGCAGGCTTTCCGCTTCTACACCGAGGCGGCCAACCAGACGACCGACGTCGCCGTGAGAAAGCTTTTCGGCGACCTCGCCATGGAGGAAAAGGGCCACCAGACCGCCGCCGACGACCTGGAGCAGACGCATCTGGGCGAGGGCGACGCCGCCGAAAACGAGGCCAAGGAAGCCAAGCGGCAATTCGTCCTCACCTATGTGCAGCCGGGCCTTGCCGGCCTGATGGACGGGTCGGTTTCGACGCTGGCCCCAGTGTTCGCCGCCGCCTTTGCCACGCAGGATACCTGGCAGACATTTCTCGTCGGCCTCGCCGCCGCGGTGGGTGCCGGCATTTCGATGGGCTTCACCGAGGCGGCGGCCGATGACGGCAAGCTCACCGGGCGCGGCTCCCCGGTCGCCCGCGGCGTCGTCTGCGGCGTCATGACCACGCTGGGCGGCCTCGGCCATGCGCTGCCCTACCTGATCCACGATTTCTGGACGGCGACGCTGATCGCGACCTTTGTGGTCATCATCGAGCTCTGGATCATCGCCTTCATCCAGAACCGCTACATGTCGACCCCGTTCTGGCGGGCCGTGCTGCAGGTGGTTTTTGGCGGCGCGCTGGTGTTCGCGGCAGGTATTTTGATCGGGCACGCTTAGCGAGGATTCTCTTCGACCCGATCCTTTTCGCCAGCCCGTCCAGTCAGCCAACGCCCCTCCGCGCGCACCGTCATTGCCCGGCGTGCGCCGGGCCCTTGCGTTGGATCCCCTGCGACGCCATGTCTCAGGCCACGATTGCAACCTGAGGGACGCGGGGAAGTGACCAAGGCCGAAGCCCGGCTGAACCGACTTTACGAACGCCTCGGCCGGCAGATTCCCGTGGCCGCCGGCTTTCTGGCCTGGGCCCGGCGGCCCTCGGCGCGCTGGGTGCGGATTCCGTTGGCCATCCTGCTGCTTTTGGGCGGCGTGTTGAGCATCCTGCCTATCCTGGGCGCCTGGATGCTGCCGCTCGGCCTGCTGCTGCTCGCCATCGATTTCCCGCCGCTGCAGAACCCCATCTCCTGCGCCATCCTCCGCGGCCAGCGCTGGTGGGAACTGCGCCAACGCCGCAAGCGCGCCCGGGCCGCTGCCGAGTAACGCCATTGGCCTAGAGAAACGGCACCCTCACCATTGCCGCCGCGAACAGCGGGATGAACGCAAAAACCACGATTTCGGCGATGAAGAAGCCGCGGACCCGGCGCACCTCGCGCTCGCTCACTGTATAAGCTCCGTCCTCGCGCGCCTGCCGCTGCCAGGCAAAAAACCGGATCGACGGCGGGGCCGACAAGATGCCGACAACGACAAAGCAGGCGATCTTGGCCCAGAACCACGGGTTGGTGAGAAAGAACTCCGGCCCCCGCACGCCATAAAACACCCGCAGGAAGCCGACGATCAGGATCAGCACGGCAAAGAGCCCATACGTCCTGTCGAGCGTTGAAAGCGTCTTGAGCCTTGGCCCGTCCATGCCGGGCTGCACCAGGGCCGCCTCTGCGGCGAGCACCGCCGCCAGCCCGAAGACCAGAAAATGATGTCCCAAAGCCAGCAGCAGGTCGAGCACGGCACTTCTCCCGAAGCGAGTTTGAAGAGTGTGGCTAGCATCTTTCCGGCTTGCACGGATGCCAGCAGAAGGGTTTAGCGCACCCCGCCTCAGCCGGTGGCCCGCGCCAGCTGCAACCGAATAATGGTGCGCACCAGCAGCAGCATTGCAAAGAAGCCGGAAAGGCCGCCCGTCGCCACCAAAAAGCCATCGGTCAGCGCCAGCGCCGGATCGACCTGGCCGATGACCGTTGCGCCGTAGTGGGTGAGAAAGATCGCCACCCCCACGAAGAGCGAGGTCCATTCCCCGGGCAGCAACAGCCGGCCGCCGCCGAGCGGGGTGGGGATGAAGCGGCGCTCGAGCGAGATGCCGGCGGCAAGGCCCAGCAGGCCGCCAAGGCCGAGTCCGCCGAGGGTCGACATCGTCAGCGTGCCGCCCAAAATGTTGTACAGCGAATACCCCACCAGGGCGAGCGGCAGCAGCAACAGACCTCTGAGCCCGACCTCGCGCGCCTGCGTCCGCTTGAGGCCGAACCAGACGAGCGCGACGAGCACCAGCCAGACCCAGCTCGGCGTGTGCGAAACGATTGCAAATGGCGGCACCTTTTTCTCCTTGGCATCGGAAGCGGCTCGGCGCCGCTCCGGGGGTTGCCTGCCGCTGATGGCCGGATATGCTCGCCCCGTTCAAACGGCTTTGCGTGGATGGGGGCCCGGTTACGTGAACGGCAGGCCGCTGCAATTGGCGCTTCGTGAACTGCAGGCGACCTTCTCCTCGCCGCGGGCTTTGACGGCCATGGCGGCGGTCGTTCTCGTGCTCGGCCTTTCGGGTCCGTTCGATACTTATGCCGAACTCGTCCTGGCGCAGCGGCTCGTCTATTGGCTCGCGGTGGTGGTGCTGACCTACGCGATCGGCCGCGGCACCGCAGCGGCGGCAATGGCCCTGATCGGCGAGCGCATCGTGTCGCGGCCGCTCCGCCTCCTCGTTCAGGGCTTTGCTTGCGGCGTGCCGGTGACGCTGGTGGTGCTGGCGGTCAATGCCATTGCCTTTGGCGGCGAGGTCGGCATTCATCCGCTGCTGCTCTGGGTCTATTGCACGCTGATCGCCACCGCCGTGCTGCTCGTGACCGGCACTCTTCTCCGCGAAACCCGGCCCACAGTTGGCGCCCCTGATGCACCGCCCTCAAAACCGGCCCCACCCGCAATCCTCGAACGCCTGCCGCACGCGCGGCGCGGCCGCCTCCTCGCCTTGACCGTCCAGGACCACTATGTGGAAGTCATCACTGAGCACGGCCGCGCTTTGGTGCTGATGCGGCTCTCCGACGCCATCCGCGAGACCGGTGCTACGGCGGGCCTCCAGATCCACCGCTCGCATTGGGTGGCGCTCGATGCAGTTTCCCGCGTCATCAAGGCCGACGGGCGCGTGGCAGTGGAACTCACCACCGGCGACCGCCTGCCCGTCAGCCGCGGCTACCTCCCTGCCGTCCGGGAAGCGGGGCTGGTGGCGTAAGAAAGCCTGCGCCTGTGGCTCACCTCCACCCTGGCGCTGCCGCGCTCGCCCTCCCTTGATCCCTCCCTTGATCCCTCCCGCCAATTGCGGCAGACTTGCGGCCGATCGCCGGGGCGTGAGGGGAAGCGCATCCGGTGCCATCTGCCCGCCACGCCAGCAGCGTTTCGCGTGGGCTCCATCAAAACTTGGGAGAGAGACAATGACCTATCGTGCGCATTCGGCGCGGTACGATGCCATGCAATACCGCAATTCGGGCAAGTCCGGACTGAAACTGCCCGTGATCAGCCTGGGGCTTTGGCAAAACTTTGGCGGTACCCGGGATTATCCCACCGCCTTCGAGATGCTGTCCTACGCGTTTGATGCCGGCATCACCCATTTCGACCTCGCCAACAATTACGGCCCCCCGCCGGGCGCCGCCGAGGAATTGTTCGGCGACGTGATGGCCCGCGACTTCCGCCCCTACCGCGACGAGATGATCATCTCGTCCAAGGCCGGCTGGGACATGTGGCCGGGCCCCTATGGCAATTTCGGCAGCCGCAAATACGTCCTCGCCTCGGCCGATCAGAGCCTGAAGCGAATGGGCCTCGAATACTTCGACATTTTTTATTCGCACCGCTTCGATCCTGGCACGCCACTGGAAGAGACGATGGGGGCGCTCGCCCACCTGCAGCGGCAGGGCAAGGCGCTTTATGTCGGCATTTCCAACTACCCCGCGCAGCAGACGCGCGAGGCCCATCGCATCCTCGGCGAAATGGGCGTGCCGCTCTTGATCCATCAGCCCAGCTATTCCATCCTCAACCGCTGGATCGAGGACGATCACACGATCGATGCCTGCGGCGAACTCGGCATCGGCATCATGGCCTTCTCCCCCCTCGCCCAGGGCATTCTCTCGGGCAAGTACAGCAAGGGTTCTGAGGGGACGCGCGCCGAGGAAAAGAACTCTTCCCTTCGCCGCAGCGAACTCGCCCCGAGCATCCTCGCCGCCGTCGACAAGCTCGAGGAAATCGCCAAAGCGCGCGGCCAGACGCCGGTGCAACTGGCCCTCGCCTGGGTGCTCCGCCGCCCCGAGGTCACCTCCGCCCTGATCGGCATCCGCACGCTCGATCAGCTCAAGGACAATCTCGGCGCGCTCTCCAACCTCACCCTTTCCCCCGAGGAAATCGCGGCCATCGACACCGCCACCAAGGACGCATTGCTCGATCACCGCCCGAAGGTCTGAGACTCACCCCATCGTCCCCTATCCCCTCAGGGGAGAGGGCCGCCTGTTGCAGGGCACGACTTCGCCATTCCTCTCCCCGTCGGGGAGAGGTCGGTCCGGTAGGACCGGGTGAGGGGCTTCTTCCTTTTCCCCTTGTGGGAGAAGGTGGCGCGTGAGCGCCGGATGAGGGGGCCTTCCGCAACCACCATCCGACGCCCAAAAACTCACCCCGGCAGCGCCGCTTCAAGCGCGCGGGCGGCGCGGGTGCGGTAGCGGTCCTTGTGCCACAGCATGCGGAAGGCGCGGGGCGGCAGGTCCACATCGATGGCGCGGAGCTGGCCCGCGGCGATCGCCGCTTCGGCCGCCCGCTCCGACATTGCGCCCGCAAAGCGGCCGCCGCGCAGCGCCGTCAGGATCGCTTCGTTCGAGGGCAGCGTCATGACGATGTCGAGCCCCGTGGGCTCGATGCCCAAAACCCTGAGCCCGGCCTCGAAGGCCGAGCGCGTGCCCGATCCCGGCTCGCGGAGTATCCATCGGCCGCCGGCCAGTGCCGCGACATCTGGCGCCCGCGCCACCCAGGGGTGCCCCGGCGCCACAACGATCACCAGCCGGTCCGTCGCCACCACCCGGCTCATCAGCGCCGGCGCATCGATCTCGCCCTCGATGAAGCCAAGCTCTGCGGCGCCATCAAGCACCGCCCGCGCCACCGTCTCCGTGTTGCCCAGCTCCAGCGACAGCGCGATCCCCGGATAGGCGGCGTGAAACCGCATCAGCGCCTCGGGCAGCCAATAGGTCCCCACCGTCTGGCTGGCGCCCAGCCTTAGCGCGCCGCGCTTGAGCGCCGTGCTCTCGCTCAGCGCCAGTTCCGCCGCCCCTGCCGCAGCAAGCGCCGCCTTTGCCTCGGGCAGGAACAGCCGGCCCGTCTCCGTGAGCGCGATCCCCCGCCCGACGCGGTCGAACAATTTTGCCCCATAACGCTCCTCCAGCGCCCGGATCGCGGCGCTCACCGCCGAAGGCGAGAGATTTAGCGCCTCGGCCGCGCGCGTCAGCTGGGCGCGCTCGGCGACGGCGGCAAAAATGCGAAGTTGCTCCAGGGTCATAAGATCGTTCTATCAGGGCGAATGAAAGCTGCAAATCTTTCAAATGGACGGAACGATGGTTTGGGGCCGATCTATGGGCAGCCCACCCCTCGTCGCGCCAGGCAAGGCCATGGCCCATCATCTTCCCTCTCCCCCAGCGAGAGAAGGAACCGGCAGGCGGGGTGAGGCGGGCCGCCTCGAACAATTCGGACTGACCACCAATGCCCCACGCCCTCACCCTCACCCTCACCGCAACCGAACGACGCCCTTCGCTTCTCCCTGGCATCGGCCTCAGCATCTTCGTCACCCTGCTCGCGGAGGCCGGCGAGCGCGTGGAAAGACTGGTCTTCGGCCGTGCCTATCTCGAGGCGCTGGTTCTTGCCATCATCCTCGGGGCGCTCTGGACCACCATCTCGCCCCCCGGCGAGCGTTTTCGTGCCGGCATCGGTTTTAGCGGCAAGATGCTGCTCGAAGTGGCGGTGGTGCTGCTCGGCGCCTCGATCAGCGCCGAGGCGATCGCCGGGGCCGGGCCACTGCTGATCCTTTCGATTGGCTGTGTCGTGCTGCTGGCCATCGCCGTAAGCTTTGCCGTCGGCCGCCTGCTCGGGCTCAACAATCGCGTCGCGGCGCTGGTCGCCGTCGGCAATTCCATCTGCGGCAATTCAGCCATCGCCGCCGTCGCCCCGGTGATCGGCGCGGAGGCGAAGGAGATCGGCTCCTCGATTGCCTTCACCGCTGTCCTCGGCGTCGTCGTGGTGCTGGCGCTGCCGCACATCGGGGAACTCATCGGC
This sequence comes from Devosiaceae bacterium, assembly GCA_035493835.1. Lineage (GTDB taxonomy): Bacteria > Pseudomonadota > Alphaproteobacteria > Rhizobiales > Devosiaceae > DASZTU01. The sequence continues at coordinate 1,631 of DATJHO010000092.1, read as the reverse complement.
CTCGACCCGCGCCAATATGGCATTTTTGCCGGATTGACAGTCTATGCCGTGCCGCAGGTGCTCGCGGCCACCGCGCCGGTTTCGGCCCTCAGCCTGCAAGTGGGCACGCTCACAAAGCTTGTCCGCGTGCTGATGTTGGGGCCGGTGATCTTCGGCATCGCGTTGATTGGCCGAACCAACGGGCCGACCCGTCCACGGATCGAGCATTTGTTGCCCTGGTTCATCGTCGGCTTCCTGTTCCTGATGGGGCTGCGCTCGTTCAACCTGATCCCGATGCCGCTCCTCAGCCCGATGGGTCAGCTCTCCAACGGCCTGACGGTGGTTTCGATGGCGGCCCTCGGCCTTTCCGTCGATCTCCGCGCCGTCGCCCGCAGCGGCACCCGCGTTATCACCGCCGCCGCCATCTCGCTGCTGCTGCTGGGCGGGCTGGCCTTTGGGGTAATCCGGGCGCTTGGAGTGGCGTAAGCCCGAGCCCGGCTAGCTTTGCTCTTTCCCAGAGGGCTGAGGGGGACGATCAGTCGAGGCCTCGCCGCGACCTCTTGTTCCTCTGGACCCCCAGGCTAAACTCAGCCCCACCTGCAACCGCGATCCAAAATCGAGGGGCCATGAAAGTCGAGAACGTCGAGAACGTCGAGAACGTCGAGAACGCAAGCAGCAACATACTTGCCGGGAAATGCCTTTGTGGCGCTGTTGGTTATGCGGTGGCCGACGAATTCGTCTATGCCGCGATCTGCCATTGCTCGAACTGCCGCCGGGCGACCGGGTCGGCCTTCAAGCCGTTCGCCGGCATCGAGCGGGAGAAGCTTTGGCTCACCAGTGGCGAGGACTGCCTGATGCGCTTCGGCGAGCCGGAGGGCCATGACGCGCACTGCAAGATATGCGGCTCATTGCTCTACTCGGTGGTCGGTGGCGGCAAGTTCGTCCACGTCGCCATGGGCACTCTGCTCGATGATCCGACCATTCGACCGACGGCGCACATTTTTGTCGGGTCCAAGGCGCCCTGGGACGTCATCACCGACGATCTGCCGCAATATGAAGGACACGTAGTCGCGGCGGACCCGCCGGGATAGGAACGGGCTACCCTTCGCCTCTGGCTTTCTCCCCGAGACCGAGGGGACGCAAGGGCGCCACAGAGAAAACCCTCGCCCCTCTGGGGAGAGGGCGGCCGGCAGGCCGGTGAGGGGCAGCCACGTGCTCAAGCCGCGCGGAACTCACTCGCACATCCGAAATGTACAGCTCTTCCCATGACACCCCAGATCCAGGTGAAAATGGTCGTGGTGCAGCGCATTGGCATCCGGGCCGAGCACGGTGGTGAAGCGGGTGCAGGCGGCGTCGTGGGCGAAATGCATCAGCCGGTTGAGCGGGGCATCGGCTGAATTGTAGTCGTTGGCAACCGTCAGCGTGCGCCCGTCCTCGAGCGCAAAGCCGGTAAAATCGAGCGCGTCGGCGCGGCCGTGCTCGGAAAGATCCTGGCTGCCGCCATCGACATTGCGGTCGCGGCACTCATAGGAGCCGCCGACGGTCACCGATTTGATCCGCGTCTTCTGCGTCGCCGCGATGTAGCTATCGACCTCCGCCACCCAGCCCGGCAGGTCGCTCGCCATCTCGCAGTTGAAGATTGCCGGCGCCGA
>DATJHO010000091.1:0-51291 GCA_035493835.1 Devosiaceae bacterium | reverse complement strand
CCAACGCCCCTCAGAACGGAATATCGTCATCCATGCCGCCGGACTGGAACGCCGGAGCGGATGAAGCCGGGCGGCGGCCTTCGGAGGGGCGGCTCATTTCGCGCGGGGCGGAGGAGAAGCCACCGCCGCTGCTGCCAGCGCCCTCGCCGTCGTTACGACCGTCCAGCATGGTCAACTGCGAGCTGAAATTCTGCAGCACCACCTCGGTGGAATACTGGTCGACGCCGTCCTTTTCCCACTTCCGGGTCTGCAGGGCGCCTTCGATATAAACCTTGCTGCCCTTGCGCAGATATTGCTCGGCCACCCGCGTCAGTGCCTCGTTGAAGATGACGACGCGGTGCCACTCGGTCTTTTCGCGGCGCTCGCCGCTGTTCTTGTCGCGCCACGTCTCGGTCGTCGCGAGCCGCAGGTTCACCACCTTGCCGCCATTGGGCAGCGAGCGCACCTCGGGATCGGCACCGAGGTTGCCGATGAGAATCACCTTGTTGACACTGCCAGCCATGGGCCTGTCCTTCCTCTATTCCTGACGCGGCGCGATCGCCCAAACTCGAAGGCGCATCCTAGACTGCCTGCCGCCATAGCGCGCCCCACTCGCGCAGGGTTCCACAGCGATTTACTTTCGTTCACTATATGTTCACAACTCTCGAGCGTCAACCATCCTGTCCGCGAATTCCGACCGCACCGGGATTTCCCGCGACCACTTGACCGACTCCAATTCGTTCCTATTATGTTCCCGGACGGCGCTGCCGACTTGCGGGGCCGGGTTGTTGCGCTTAACTATGGACGCGGCGCACTTGCCGCTCCCAAGACATAGATCAATGCCGCAGCGCCCTGCCAGCGCGGCCGACCATCGTGGATCCAAATGCCCGCTGACCCGAGCCCCAATCGTGAAATCGTCATTCGCGGCGCCAAGGAGCACAACCTCAAGAATATCGACCTGAGGCTGCCCCGCGACAAGCTGATCGTGATGACGGGGCTCTCGGGGTCAGGAAAATCGTCGCTCGCCTTCGACACCATCTATGCCGAAGGGCAGCGCCGCTACGTCGAGAGCCTCTCGGCCTACGCCCGCCAGTTCCTCGAAATGATGCAGAAGCCCGATGTCGAGCAGATCGACGGGCTGTCGCCGGCCATTTCGATCGAGCAGAAGACCACCAGCCGCAATCCGCGCTCGACCGTGGGCACGGTGACGGAAATCTACGACTATCTGCGCCTGCTCTTCGCGCGCGTCGGCGTGCCCTATTCCCCGGTGACGGGTTTGCCGATCGAGAGCCAGACGGTCAGCCAGATGGTCGATATCGTCTTGGCGCAGCCAGAGGGCACCCGACTCTACCTGCTCGCGCCGATCGCCCGCGGCCGCAAGGGCGAATACAAGAAGGAACTCAACGAGTTGATGCGCAAGGGTTTTCAGCGCGTCAAGATCGACGGGGAGTTCCACGACATGGAGGACGCCCCGGCCCTCGACAAGAAGCTCAAGCACGACATCGAAGTGGTCGTCGACCGCATCGTCGTCGGCCCCGATCTCTCAACCCGCTTGGCCGAGAGCTTCGAGACGGCGCTGAAGCTGGCCGACGGCATCGCCTTCGGTGAATTCGCTGACGAGCAGGATGAAAAGGGCCAGCCTAAGCGCCTGATCTTTTCGGAGAAATTCGCCGATCCGATCTCCGGCTTCACCATCCCGGAAATCGAGCCGCGGCTGTTCTCGTTCAACAACCCGTATGGCGCCTGCCCGGTCTGCGACGGCCTCGGCTCCGAGGCCAAGATCGACCCGAACCTGATCGTGCCCGACGGGACGCTGTCGCTGCGCGATGGCGCCATTGCGCCCTGGTCGAAAACCTCGGCGCCCTACTACCTGCAAACGCTGCACGCGGTGGCGGCGCATTTCAAGGCATCTACCGGTACGGCCTGGGAAAACCTGCCCGAACCGGTGCAGAACGCCATCCTCTACGGCACGGGCAAGACGCCGATCGAGTTCGTCTACGACGACGGCCTTCGCACCTACAAGACGACAAAGCCGTTCGAAGGCGTGATCGGCAATCTCGAGCGGCGCTACAAGGAAACAGAGAGCGCCGGCATGCGCGAGGAAATCGAGCGGTACATGTCCTCGCTCCCCTGCATTGCCTGCCATGGCTATCGCCTGAAGCCGGAGGCGCTGGCGGTCAAGATCGACGGGCTGCATGTGGGCGAGGTCACCGAAAAGTCGATCCGCGCCGCCGCTGCCTGGTTCGAGGGCCTGCCCGCCCGTCTCACGCCGACGCAGTTGCAGATCGGCGAGCGCATTCTCAAGGAAATCCGCGAGCGGCTGACTTTCCTCAACGATGTCGGCCTCGATTACCTGACCCTCTCTCGCAATTCCGGCTCGCTTTCCGGCGGGGAGAGCCAGCGCATCCGGCTCGCCAGCCAGATCGGCTCCGGGCTGACCGGCGTGCTCTACGTGCTCGACGAGCCCTCGATCGGGCTGCATCAGCGCGACAATGCGCGGCTGCTCGAAACGCTGAAGCGCCTGCGCGACATCGGCAACACGGTGATCGTGGTCGAGCACGACGAGGACGCAATCCTCATGGCCGACCATGTCGTCGATATCGGCCCCGGCGCGGGCATCCATGGCGGCCACGTCATCGCGGAAGGCACGCCTGAGGATATCCTCGCCAATCCGAACAGCCTGACCGGGGCTTATCTCTCCGGCCGCATGGGTATTCCGCTGCCCGTCGAACGCCGCAAGCCGAGCAAGGCGCGAAAACTTCACCTGGACGGCGCGACCGGCAACAATCTCAAGAACGTTTCGGTCGATGTGCCGCTTGGTCTTTTCGTTGCGATCACCGGCGTCTCCGGCGGCGGCAAGTCGACGCTGATGATCGATACGCTCTACCAGGCCGTCGCCCGGCGGCTGAACGGAGCCCGCGTTCATCCGGCACCGCACGACCACCTGACCGGGCTCGAATTGCTGGATAAGGTCATCGACATCGACCAGTCGCCCATCGGGCGCACCCCGCGCTCCAACCCGGCGACCTATACCGGCGCGTTCACGCCGATGCGCGAATGGTTCGCCGGGCTGCCGGAGGCCAAGGCGCGCGGCTACGGTCCGGGCCGGTTCTCGTTCAACGTCAAGGGCGGGCGCTGCGAGAAGTGCGAAGGCGATGGCGTGCTCAAGATCGAGATGCACTTCCTGCCCGACGTCTACGTCACCTGCGACGTGTGCAAGGGCAAGCGCTACAATCGCGAAACGCTCGAGGTGCAGTTCAAGGGCAAGTCGATTTCCGACGTGCTGGATATGACCATCGACGAGGCGGTCGAATTCTTTGCTGCGGTGCCTTCGATCCGCGAAAAATTCGCTACGCTCCAGCGGGTGGGGCTTGGCTATGTCAAGGTTGGCCAGCCGGCGACGACGCTTTCGGGCGGCGAAGCGCAACGCGTAAAACTGAGCCGCGAACTGAGCAAGCGAGCCACCGGCCGCACGCTCTACATGCTCGATGAACCGACGACGGGCCTCCACTTCCACGATGTCGCCAAACTGCTCGAAGTGCTGCATGAGTTGGTGGATAGCGGCAACACCGTGGTGGTGATCGAGCACAATCTCGAGGTCATCAAGACCGCCGACTGGGTCATCGATCTCGGCCCGGAGGGTGGCGATGGCGGCGGCGAAATCGTCGGCGTTGGGACGCCCGAGGACATTGCCGCCAACCCGCGCTCGCACACCGGCACCTTCCTCAAGGAAGTGATGAAGCGGCGCTTCCAGCAGCAGGCGGCCGAGTAAGGCGTCCTCTGCCGAACCCGGCCATGCCGTCGCGACATGGCTGGTTTGCGCGAGGGCCGTCCGCCGGCAAGTCCTGCGGCGCCGGCGCCGCCGAATTCTCCAATGTTGCCACGCCGTTTGCGCCTCGGGCGCAATGTGACGCTTTCGCGTAGCGCGCCATGCGCTGCCCGCATGTCCCTTTTGACTGTTCGGGGACTACGACAGCGGGCCAAATCGGCCCATATGAAGCCTGTCTTTAACTGGAAGAGAGCGAGGCTAATGTTTGTTCGTGCGGTCTGGCGCGATAAGCGGCTGGTCAACATCAAACAGACGTTGCGGGCTACGGAGAATCCAACTGTTCGGGACGCCATTCTACTTGGTGCGGCCCAAAAGGACTTTCCAAAAATGACCCGTGGGCTGTTCGACCGCTGAAGATCAGCGTCTCTACCCAAGATGTACGGCCGCCGATTGTCCCGGCGGCCGTTTGCGTTTCCGACTTCTTAACGGCCGCTCGATCTTCCCCCAAGAAAGACCTGCAAATGATGCATGCCTTGCTTGAGCAATCTCGGTCTGCTCACGCAAGGACCACTCCCCTAAATCAGGGCTGCAAACAAAAGGAGACTTCCATGGGTATTCGTCAGACGCTGAAACGTTGGGCCGCCTACCAGCAGACAGTTCGCGAACTTTCTTCGCTGGATAACCGTCAGCTGACCGATCTGGGCATCACCCGCACCGACATTCAGCGCATTGCTCGCGACCATGCAAAGCTCCTCTGAGGCTTTCCGGTCGGAACGACGCGCAAGCGACGTGCACTGAACACCCGCTCCCTCGCGAGCGGGTGTTTCGTTTCAGGCCCCATTGCGGCCCGGAACCCCGGACTCCCGCCAGCGTTTCGCTCACTCACCCAACATGGAGCAGAGTGATGCAGAACCTTTCCGGCAAGAAAATCGTCATTGTCGCCACGCATGGCTTCGAGCAGGTCGAGCTCGAGGTGCCGCGGGACAAGCTCCGCCAGGCTGGCGCAAAGGTCGACGTGGTGTCGCTGAAGCCCGGCGAGATCAAGGGCTGGGACCACACCGATTGGGGCCACCCGGTGCCCGTCGACAAGACCGTCGATCAGATCCGCGCCGATGACTACGACGCCATCGTGCTGCCTGGCGGGCAGATCAATCCGGACCTGCTGCGGGTAGAGCCCAAGGTTCTCGATCTGATCAAGGCATTCTGGAACCAGAAGAAGACCGTGGCCGCGGTGTGCCATGCCCCGTGGCTGTTGATCGAGACAGGCCTGATCAAGGGCCGCCACGCCACCTCGTACAAATCCATCAAGACCGACGTGATCAACGCCGGCGCACTTTGGGAAGACAGCCCCGTGGTGAACGATGAAGGCCTCGTCACCAGCCGAAACCCGGGCGACCTCGACGCCTTTTCGGAAAAGATCGCCGAGGAAGTGATGGAAGGCCGCCACCTGCAGCGTGCTGCCGCGGCGTAGGCGGCGCTCCGACCGGCCTCGCCCTGCCCGGAAGGGTGAGGTCGCGTTCGCGACGTCGGGGACGGAGGCAATGACGAACGGGTTCGCACACCTGTTGCGCCGTGCGACCGCCCTTGCTAATCCCCCACGCATGTCGAACACAGATCAGATCGTACACGTCGTCGGCGCCGGCCTCGCCGGCTCCGAAGCAGCATGGCAAGCCGCCCAGGCAGGCGCAACAGTTGTGCTGCACGAAATGCGGCCGGTGAGAGAGACCGACGCGCACCAGACCGACGGCTTTGCCGAACTGGTCTGCTCCAACAGCTTTCGCTCCGATGATTTCGAGCACAATGCCGTGGGGCTGCTGCACGAGGAGATGCGCCGCTGCGGCTCGCTCATCCTCACCATGGCCGACAAGCACAAGCTGCCCGCAGGCGGCGCCCTTGCCGTGGATCGCGACGGCTTCTCGCAGGCCGTGACGGCCGCGCTCGAGGCGCATCCAAACATCAGCATCGTGCGCGAGGAGATCGCGGGGCTGCCGCCGGCGGAATGGCAGAACGTCATCATCGCCACCGGCCCCCTCACCTCGCCGCCGCTCGCCGAGGCCATCGGTAAGCTGACAGGAGAGGATTCGCTCGCCTTCTTCGACGCCATTGCGCCGATCATCCATTACGACAGCATCGATCGCTCGGTGGTCTGGGCGCAGTCCCGCTACGACAAGCCCGGCCCTGGAGGCACGGGCGCCGATTATCTCAACTGCCCCATGGACGAAGAGCAATACAACACCTTCGTCGATGCCCTGCTCGAAGCGCCGCTCCATGAGTTCAAGGATTGGGAAAAGGTCCCCTATTTCGACGGCTGCCTGCCGATCGAGGTGATGGCCGAGCGCGGGCGCGAGACGCTGCGCTTTGGGCCGATGAAGCCGGTCGGCCTGACCAACCCCCGCAATCCTGAGGTCAAGCCCTACGCGATCGTGCAACTGCGGCAGGACAACGCGCTGGGCACGCTGTGGAACATGGTCGGTTTCCAGACCAAGATGCGCTACGGCGTGCAGACGGAGATTTTCCGCAAGATCCCGGGCCTTGAAAACGCACAGTTCGCCCGGCTCGGCGGGCTTCACCGCAACACCTTCCTCAACTCGCCAAAAGTCCTCCGCCCCGACATGAAGCTCAAGGCCGATCCGCGCCTGCGCTTCGCCGGCCAGGTGACGGGCGTCGAGGGCTATGTCGAGAGCGCCGCGATCGGCTTGATCACCGGCCGCATGGCTGCCGCCGAAGCGCGTGGCGTGTTGCTGATGGCGCCGCCGGCGACAACCGCGCTCGGCTCGCTGGTCAACCACATTACCGGCGGCCATGTGGAGGCCGAGGCCTATTCCGGCGCGCGCAGCTTTCAGCCGATGAACGTCAATTTCGGCCTCTTTCCTCCAGTCGAGGTGAAGAAGCCCGAGGGCGTCAAGCGCTGGCGCGGCACCGAAAAGGCGATGGCCAAAAGGAAGGCGTTTTCCACCCGGGCGCTCGATGATCTCAGGGCCTGGATTTGACGCGGGATCGGCTGGGGGCGGCTAAAGCGCGTTGACGCATTCACCACGCTTCCGTCATGGCCGGGCTTGACCCGCCACCCATGATGCCTCTCCAAGTCCGTCCGCGCTATTGGAACGGCGGCATGGATCCCCGGGTCAAGCCCGGGGATGACGATGTGGCGAGGAGTGCGACCGAATACAGGCCCGCGCCCAGGCGCTCGCGACCTGCGTCAACTCTACCGGATATGGTCTACCGGCCGCTCCAGCGTCGCCAGGCGAGGAGCGCCAGCTTTCGCCAATCCTGCAAGTCTGGCGGCAGCGCAAAAGGCTCGGCTGCCGCAATCCGCCTGAGCTGCGGCTCGGGGAGAGCGGCGGTGGCAAAGGCCGGCTTCAGCCGCGGCGGCAGCGCCGCGATCGCCGCCTCGGCCTTGGCCAGATGATCGCGCGCCAATTCGATCAGCTGCCGCCGCGCCGAAAGCAGGCCCTCGCTCGTCTGTCCAGCCAAGACTTCTGCCTCGCTTACGCCATTGGCCGCAAACACGGACCATGGCAGAAAAATCCGGCCGTGGGCGGCATTGTAGCCAAAGGCACGCAAATGCCCGGTCAGTGCCTGGGCAACGCCAAGATGCCCCGCGGCATCGCCCGCTTCGACCGGCTGGCCGCCATTGAGCACCATGGCCGCGAGTTGATGCAGCACCGAGACCGTCTCCCCCGCATAGCCTTCGAACGTCGCCATGTCGGGCATCGGGTCATGATAGAGGTCGAACCGGCGCGCCTCGATCAAGCGCACCAGCGGTGGCGTCGGCAAGTGGAACTCGCCTATTGCCGAGAGCAACCCATCGGCGATGGGGTTTTGGCGTACCTCGCCATGGCCAGCCCCGGTGAGGGCGTCCTTCCACCACTGGAGGCGGATTTCGCCCGGCATCGGCTCGCGCGCCCGCTCCCGAACCGAGGCCACTTCAGCACTGAAGGCATATAAGGCCGTCACCGCCGCCCTCGCCTGATCCGGCAGCACGAGGGTCGCAAAATATCGATCGCGATCCAGCTCCCGCAGGGTCGCCGCCACTTGCGCGGAGCTTTCGGGGCTCACCGTGCCCGCTCGACGGCAAGCAGCGCGGCGGCGATCGGCCGTTGCTCTGCCAGGAGCACATTGTAGGTGGTGACCGCGCTTCGGGTCGCCACCGCCTCGACGATCACCTGCCGCTCGCGGAAAGCGGCACGGATCGCCGGATCGAGTGCGGCAATGTCGGGCCCCAGCCCAATGAACAGCACATCGATCCGATCGGCGACCGCGAGGACCGGTGCCAGCGACTCCAGCGTCACTTCGCCCGGATCACTGATCCGCCACGCCTCCATCCCCGTTGGCAGGCAAAGGAGCGAACCGCGGTGCGACATACCGGCAAACCGGAACCCGCCGCTGCCATAGGCATCGACCGGCACCTGGTAGGGATAGCGCCCCTTGGGCATTTCATCGGGCATGGCGATCAACCGGGATTGTGCTGAAATTGCCGGGGTGAGTTGATGCCCCACCCCTCATCCGCCCGTTGGGCACCTTCTCCCACAAGGGGAGAAGGGAAGTTTGTTGCATCGCCTTGCCACGGATCCCCCCTTCCCCTTGTGGGAGAGGGTGCCGGCTGGCGGGTGAGGGGTACCCTCCCACCCGACGTTTCGGCGCTAAACCGCCGCCCCGTCCGCCCGCTTGGGCACCGGCTTGGTTGTGGCCGGCGCATCCCCACGGCTCTTGAGGCCGAAGAAGATCAGGATCGGGCCGCCGACGATAATCGAGGAATAGGTGCCCACGAACACGCCGAACGTCATGGCGATGGTGAAGCCACGGATCGACTCGCCGCCGAACAGCACCATCGGGATCAGCGCCAGGAAAATGGTGAAGGCGGTGAGCGAGGTACGGGTCAGCGTCGAATTGATCGAGAGGTTGATCAAGTCGGGCAGCGGCATCTTCTTGTATTTTCGCAAGTTTTCGCGAATTCGGTCGGAAATCACCACCGTCTCGTTGAGCGACAGGCCGACAAGGGTCAGCACCGCCGCGATCGAGGTCAGGTTGAACTCGATCCCCGTTATCGAGAAGAGGCCGATCGTCATGATGACGTCGTGTGTCGTCGTCGTGATCGCGGCGAGTGCGAACTGCCATTCGAACCTGAACCAGACATAGATCAGGATCGCGACCATCGCCACCAGCACCGCGATGGTGCCGTGGAGCGTCAGCTCCCCGGAAACCTGCGGCCCCACCGTCTCCGACCGGCGCACCTGATAGTTTGCCTTGGTCAGTGCGTCGCTGACCTTGGCCACGGTCGCCTGCTGGGCCTGGTCGCCGCCCGGCTGCTGCTCGATGCCGATCAGCACGTCATCGGGCGCGCCGAAGCCCTGCACCTGCACGGAACCGACATTCAAGCCGTCGAGAAGGTGACGGATTTCGGCGAGATCCGCCGGACCGCCCTGATGCTGCACCTCGATGTTCGAGCCGCCCTTGAAATCGATGCCGAGGTTGAAGCCCTTGAACACCGCCGAACCGATCGAGATCACGCTCATGATGATCGAGAAGATGATCACGTAACGCGCGATTTTCATGAACGGAATCTTGGTCCCGTCCGGGATGAACCTGAAATGCTGAATCCGAAGCGTCTTCGGCCGCCGCATGCGATACCAGAGACCGACCCAATAGAGCGTCACCGTATAGGCGGTGAACAGCGAGGTGAGGATGCCGAGGCCCAGCGTCACGGCGAAACCCTGCACCGGCCCCGAGCCCAGGAAGAACAGCACGATGGCGGCGATCAGCTGGGTGAAGTGGGAGTCGATGATGGTCCCCCACGCCCGCTTGAAGCCGGCATCGATCGAGCCGAGCACCGATTTGCCGGCGTTCTGCTCCTCACGGATGCGCTCGTAGATCAGCACGTTGGCGTCGACGGCCATGCCGATGGTCAGAACGATACCGGCGATGCCCGGCAGCGTCAGCGTCGCCCCGAGCAACGATAGCGAGGCCAGGATCAGGACGACGTTGAGCACCAGCGAGATATCGGCGAACAGGCCAAAAAGGCCGTAAGCCGCGATCATGAACGACACCACCAGAATGGCGGCGACGATACCGGCGGTCACGCCGGCCCGGATGCTGTCGGCGCCCAGGCTCGGACCGACCGAGCGCTCTTCGGCGACGTCGAGCGTCACAGGCAAGGCACCGGCGCGCAGCAGCACCGCAAGGTCGTTGGCGCTTTGCGGCGTGAAATTGCCGGAGATCTGGCCACTGCCCCCGGTGATCGGCGTCTGGATCACCGGCGCGGTGATGACCTGGTTATCGAGCACGATGGCAAAGCGCTTGCCCACATTCTTTGAGGTGATGTCGCCGAACGTGACGGCGCCGCGCGTATCGAGGCGGAAGTTCACGACCGAGCGCGAGGTTTGGGAGTCAAAGCCTGGCTGGGCGTCGACGAGCGATTCACCGCCAAGCGCCACATCCTCGTAAAGCAGCTCGTCGCCCCCTTCCTGGCTCGGAACAATCTCCGTGCCCGGCGGCAGGCCCTGCTGCTTGGCCTGGTCGGCAGTCATCCCGGGATAAACGAGGTGGAACGTCAGGCGCGCGGTCTTGGAGATGATTTCCTTGAGGCGCGCGGAGTCCTGGAAGCCGGGCACCTGCACCAGGACGCGGTCATTGCCTTCGCGCGCGATCTGCGGCTCGGTGGTGCCGATCTGGTCGATGCGCTTGCGGATCACTTCCATCGACTGGGTCACCAGCGAACTCATCCGCTGGTTGAGGCCGTCATCGGTGAGCGTAATCTGGATCTTGCCGTCAGGCGTGTCGGTGAAGTTCAGCTCCTTGACACCGCCAACGCCGATGACGCTGCCGCCCACATTGTTCTGCAGCGCCTGCAACGCCTGCTCGGCCTTTGGCCGCTGGCTCGGATCGGTCAACTCGATCGACAGCGTGTTGCCGTTGATCGTGATGATGTTGCCGATGCCGTTCTGGTTGGCGAGGACATTGCGCGCGTCGCGCCGTAATTCCGCCAGCCGGTCGCTGATGACGTTGTCCCTGTTGACCTCGAGCAACAGGTACGAGCCACCCTGCAGATCGAGGCCCAGGGTTACGGTCTGCTTCGGCAACCAGCTCGGCCATGCTGCCAGCTGATCCTTCGTCAGGAAATTGGGGATGACGTAGAAGATACCCAATAACGCGACGATGGCGATTATCGCGGTGCGGATCGGCGAAAACTGCAGCATGTGGTTGGGGGAGTCCTGTCGTTGTTACGAGCCGGTCTTAGGCAGCCTTGTTGTCGTTGACGGGCTGCCCCTTGGACCGGACATCCGTCACCATGCCGCGCACGATCTTGACCTTCACGTTGGGGGCAATCTCCACTTCGAGATCTTCGCCATCTACAGCCTTGGTGACCTTGCCGACAATGCCGCCGCTGGTCACCACCGTGTCACCACGGGTGATCGCATTGAGCATCGCCTTCTGCTCGCGCGCGCGCTTCTGCTGCGGGCGGAAGATGAGGAGCCAGAAAATGACCACCAGGATGAGGATGGGCGCAAGCTGTACGATGATCCCGCTCGGATCCAGCGCGCCCGCCGGAGCGGCGCCGGTGGCGGCCTGGGCGTAAGCGGGGGTGACGAACAACATAAACGGCTCCTTGGTTGCAGACTTGGTTGTCGGCTTGTCAAAATGTCGCTTGCTGGCCCATATAGGCCGCGACCGCGGGATCGGGAGACCCCGCCCGCCAAAAATCGCGCGGAATATATAGCCGGCCCCCTTAGATTGCAAAGCCAATCCGGGGGCACAGAACATCTGGACTACTGGAGTTTTAGCAGTTGACCGACCCGAATTCGCTCGCCGATATCGCGGCATCGCTAAGTCGTATCGCCGATAGCCTCGCCGCAATGTCGCCAACGCAGCCGGCGCCGGGTCCCGTTCTGGGGGGCGCGGATGCCTATCACTGGGATGCAGGCGAAAGCTTTCTACGTCCCGTGCCGGAAGTGGCAAGGGTGCCGCTCGAACTGCTCAAGGGCGTGGGCGACGTAACCGAGATCCTTTTGCAGAATACGCTGCACTTTGCCCGCGGCCACGGCGCCAACAACGCGCTGCTGTGGGGCGCGCGGGGGATGGGCAAGAGTTCGCTGGTCAAGGCGCTGCACGCCCACGTCAATGGCCTTGGCGAGCCGGGCCTCTACCGGCTGATCCTCATCGAGATAAATCGCGAGGACATCGAGAGCCTGCCGACGCTGATGCGGCTGATCTCGCACGAGGACGCAAGGTTCATCATCTTCTGCGACGACCTGTCGTTCGACCGCGACGAAGCCACCTACAAGTCGCTGAAGACGATCCTCGATGGCGGGCTCGAGGGCCGGCCGAAGAACGTGCTGTTCTACGCCACCTCCAATCGCCGTCATTTGATGGCGCGGGACATGATCGAGAACGAGCGCTCGACCGCCATCAATCCCGGCGAGGCAGTAGAAGAAAAGGTGTCGCTCTCCGACCGCTTCGGGCTGTGGCTCGGCTTCCACAATTGCGATCAGCCGACTTACCTGGCCATGATCCGCTCCTACTGCGACTACTATGGTCTCACGATCGATGACAAGGCGCTCTATGCCCGCGCCATCGAGTGGGCCGCCACGCGCGGCTCCCGCTCCGGGCGCGTCGCCATCCAGCTGGTGCGGCAGTTGGCGGGGGAGCAGGGCAAGGCGGTTTGAAGCGTGGTCCTGCGAACTTGAATCAGCGTGAGGGGCGGTCGCGGCGGCTTCAGCCTTTGGGGCGCTCTGGTCCAGCCACGCGTTGACACTTCGCGCGAGAGCGCGACCCCACTGTGCTGAAACAACGGAGATTCCCGCCTTCGCGGGAATGATGCAGGGACAGAGCACGGATCTGCCAACAAACCCAGGTCATTCCCGCGAAGGCGGGAATCTCCGTTTGAATCAGTGCTCCAGCAAATTGGCAACGCGCCAGCCTTGTGCCCCGGCTGCCGCCCGCGCAAGCACCGCCCTACTTCGCTCTCTCCGCTGCGATGAGGGCCTCGACAGCCTGCTGCTGCTCGGGGGTGAGAATGTGCCGCCAGTCGCCCTCCCGATAGGCGGAAACGTGGCCGGACTGGAAGCCGGTGGTGACGTCGAAGGCACGCAGCGAACGGTCGCCGCTGTGGACGAACTCGCGCACATCAACCGGCTGGCGCGCGCCGATCTTCTCCCGCAGCGCCTGTTCGCGCTCGACCAGGCGTGCCTGCACACTGTCCTTTGAGAAGCGCTGCACCAGCTCAGCCACCAGGGCGGGGCTCACATCCAGCGACAGCCTGCGGCCCAGTTCGGTAATCACGGCTTCGGGGCGAGCGATGATCTCGGCATAGTCGATGACGATGGTCCGCTCCGGCGGGAAGGTCGCAAAATGCCGCTCGAGCCGCACCGCCCCGGCGAGGAAGCGCAGCCCCGCATCGAAATCTGTCTTGGTGAAGCGCATGAACGACACGATCGAATCGCGAAGGTCGCGCCGGGTCACCACGAAGCAGGATCGCGCCAAATCGGCTGCAATCCGGGTGTGCACCTTGAGCACATAGATGGCCTCGCTCCTATCAGCGATGCCGACTTGGCCGATGGCCTCCATCTCCTCGTCGGCATGGGGCACAATCTCGGGCTGAACCGGCCTGCCCGTCGCGCGCACAAGGTCACGCAGGACATTGAAGGTCCACATCGATCCGGTGCGAGGCACGGTCGCAACCCACACCGCCTTGATATCTTCGCCGATCTTCACGCAGCAACCCGCCCTACTTTGTTGCGGCGACAATCTCCGGTTTCGGTGATCCAGGCAAGCCGCGAGCGGCAATGAAAATGGCCGGGATTGCTCCCGGCCAGGGCACTTCCTTGCATGGAACTGTCGCGAAATGCCCAGAGCCGTTCATCGCTTCAAGAAAACGCTGAACTGTCTCCAGGTCTTTGTCGTCTCGCGTTTCCGAACCGGAAAAGTGGTAGCCACTTTTCCTGAAAACACTCTAGCCGGCGAGAAGCGGCACCGGATCGACGGGCGTTGCGCCCTTGCGGAGCTCGAAGTGGAGCTGCGGGCTCGTCACCGACCCGGTCATGCCGGCGGTGCCGATCGTATCGCCACGCCCGACAACGGTATTCTTCTGCACCGTCATGTCCTTGAGATCGGCATAGGCCGACACGTAGCCATTGGCGTGCCGGATCAGGATGAGGTTGCCATATCCCTCGACGCCGCTGCCGACATAGATGACGGTGCCGTTCTCGACGGCCTTGACCGGCGTGCCGAGCGGGGCGGCGATATTGATGCCGGTGCCCTTGGAGGCAGCAAAATCGACGACGACCTTGCCGCTGACGGGCCAGCGGAATTTTGAGGCACCGGACGTCGCCGGTTCCTGCATCGGAACCCTCGGCGCCGCCTGGGGGGCGCTTGCGACCATCGTCGGTGCCGTCGGCGCAACCGGCCTGGCGGCCACGCTTCTGCTAACGGCCGGCTTGGCGATCGGAGTAGCCAGTGGCATGACCGGCGAAGTGGCGCGGCTTGTGGCGGCGGCGCGTGGGGCCTCCGGTGCCGTTGCCGCCGACGGGGTCAGTATACGCCCGGCGAGCGGCACGGGCTGCTCGGCGTTGTTGTCGAGGGAGGCAACGCGCGTCTCATTGTGGGCATGGGCGCGTTCGTGCATCGGCAGCGGATCAGGCGCGGACGAGGCCAGCACCGGCATGTTGCTGTCGACCGGCAGCTTGTCGTTTTCGGGCGAGGGCTTGGCATCGTCCATGGCCGCGAGCAGATCGGGCCGGCCAGGGATCACGACGCGCTGGCCGACGAAGATCTTGTCGGGCGCCGAGATGCCCGAGGCACCCATGATCGATTGCGCGGTGACGCCATAGTGCTTGGCGATCGTATAAAGCGACTCGCCGCTCCTGATGACGTGCGTATAGGTACCGGTCGGCACGACGCTGAGATTGGGTACTGCAGCAAGCGGCCTCGGAGCCGACGAAATCGAGGCCATCGAGTTTTGCGCGGGCTGGGCGGACATGACAGGCAGGCTCCTGCTGGAGGTCGAAGCACCAATGACCGGCAGGTCCTGGCTGCTGAATGAATGGGACTGTGGCGCCGATACGGGCGGCAAACTCTGATAGGTCTGATAACCTTGCCCGCTCATCGGCAGGCTGGGAGCCGAACCCGAACCGATGTCTTCCGGCGGCGTATAGGGGCCATTATCGGCAACCTGGCGCCCTTGCCCCAGAGCCGACGGCATCGGCTGATTGAGGTTGCTGCTCCCCTGGTACCCGACCGAGCCGGTTACCGTCGGATCATCGCCCAGACCAAAGGTGGAGCAACCGGCCAGGCTCGACGCTGCCAGGGCGAGACCAACGATCGCGGCACCATTCTTCAGTGTTCTGCGGGTTACGCAAATACTCATCAGACAACTCACAACGCGAGCGAACTCAACGGTCATGAGAATAGGGCGTTAAGGTAAAGACGAATTTAAAGCCGACGCGATTTGCGCAATCGCGCTTAGGAGGGCGGTAAGGTTACCGGGAAACGGGGCGATGCGGTGGGGTTTCCCTGCGGAAGCTCAGTGCTTCTGGCACACCGATTCGACCTTCCCCTGCGTCATCCCGGCCGACGCCGGGATCCATTTCCGGGCAACATCCCGAAAAGAAAGATGGATTCCGGCGTGCGCCGGAATGACGTGGTGGTGGTTGAGGAGGCGACTAAGGCAGGGAAGAATGTTGCCGAAGCGACCGCCCCTACCCCTCCAACCCCAACTTTCCATCCAACGCCGCGGCGAGGGCTATGTCGGTCTGCCGCAGCATCAAGGGGGTAACCGTGATGGCGCCCCCATGGGTCAGCAGGTGGAAATCGCTCAAGGGATCGAGCGGGGTCGGCGTCTCGGGGATCGCCACGAAGAACTTGCCGTCGTTCTGGCTGGGATAATAGCGGAACGGCGATCGGGAAAAGCGCTGATGCGGCACCACGCGGATGCCCGTCACCTGCTCAGGCGCGCAGAACGGAAAATTGACGTTGTAGAAGGTGTCGCGGCCCTGGTGCGCGCCAATGATCGCCTGCACCACGGCGGCGCCGAACCGGCGCGCATTGTCCCAGGCGATTTCCTGGCCATGCTCGTAATTGTTGGCCTGGCTCATTGCGACGCCAATCGCGCCCTGCAGCGCCCCTTCACGCGCACCCGCCGCCGTCCCTGAGCAGTGGATGATGTCGCCGAGGTTCTGCCCGGCATTGACGCCCGAAAGCACGAGATCAGGCGCGCGGCTGCCGAGCAAATGGGTTACGCCGGCCACCACGCAATCGGCGGGGCTGCCGCCGACGATGGCATAGACTTTTGGCTCGCGTTCTTCGGCTGTCAGCTCGCGGCCCAGGGTGAAGCGGTGCCCTGCCCCGCTCTGATTGCCGTCCGGCGCCACCACCCAGACATCGTCCGAAAGAGCGCGGGCGATTTCGCGCATCACCGCGATACCGGGCGCGTCCACGCCGTCATCGTTGGTGATGAGGATGCGAAGGCTCAATTGCGCGCGCCGATATGCGCTAGCCCGCCCATATAGGCGCGGAGAACTTCAGGCACGGCGATCGAGCCGTCTTCCTGCTGGTAGTTCTCCATGACCGCGATCAGGGCCCGGCCGACGGCGACGCCCGAGCCATTGAGCGTATGGACGTGGCGGATCTTGCCTTCCTTGTCCCTGACGCGTGCATCCATGCGCCGCGCCTGGAAATCACCGCAGACCGAAACCGAGGAAATTTCCCGATACGTGTCCTGCCCCGGCAGCCACACTTCGAGGTCATAGGTCTTCTGCGCGCCAAATCCCATGTCGCCGGTCGAGAGCATCATGACCCGGTAATGAAGCCCCAGCTTCTGCAGCACGGCCTCGGCACAGGAGAGCATGCGCTCGTGCTCATCAATGGAAGTCTCGGGCGTCGTGATCGACACCATTTCCACCTTGTTGAACTGGTGCTGCCGCAGCATGCCGCGCGTATCGCGCCCGGCCGAGCCCGCCTCGGAGCGGAAGCACGGCGTCAGCGCAGTCAGGCGCATTGGCAGCTGCTCTTCGGAGAGAATGGCGCCGCTCACGAAATTGGTCAGCGGCACTTCGGCGGTCGGGATGAGATAAAGCGGCCGGTCCAGGCTCGCAGTCTTGAACAGGTCTTCCTCGAATTTCGGCAATTGCCCGGTGCCGTAGAGCGCCTCCTCGCGGACCAACACCGGCGGCTGCACTTCCGTATAGCCGTGATTGTCGACGTGCAGGTCGAGCATGAACTGACCGATGGCGCGCTCGAGCCGGGCGAGCTGGCTCTTCAACACCACGAAGCGGCTGCCGGAAAGCTTTGCGGCCACTTCGAAATCCATCTGGCCCATGGCCTCGCCGAGCTCAAAATGCTCCTGAGGCTTGAAGGCGAATGCCGGCTTCGGCGCACGGGTCCGGGCAGCCTGCTCGGGCGAACCGTTTCTGCCGAAATATTCGACATTGTCGTGCTCGTCGGCGCCCTGGGGGACGTCATCGAGCGGCAGGTTCGGAATGCCGGAGAGGATGCCGCGAAGTTCGGCGTCCCTCTCCCGCTCCTCGGCCTCGGCCGCCGGAATTTTTTCCTTGAGGCTCGCGACCTCGGCCATCAGCTCGGCCGCGCGGGCCTCGTCCTTTTGGGCCTTGGCCTGGCCGATCTCTTTGGAGAGCTTGTTGCGCTTCTCCTGCATCTCGTTGAGGCCGGCGATGATCAGCCGGCGCTGCTCATCGATTGCGATCAGCTCCTGGGCCTTTGGGTAATTGCCCTTGCGCCGGGCCAAAGCCCGATCGAATGCGTCGGCGTTGGCGCGAATCCATTTGATGTCGAACATCGATAAATCTTTGGCTAGAGGCCGAGGGAGGCCTTGTCTGCGGCTTCTTTAGCGGCTCGTTGTCTTTCGACCCAGATCACCGCCTGTATGGAAAACTCATAGAGCAAGTAGAGCGGCACCGTAAGCCCGATTTGCGAGAACGGATCGGGCGGCGCCAGCAGGGCGGAAATGATAAGGAAAACGACGATTGCGTATTTGCGGCCCTTTTTGAGGGTGGCGCTGGAAACGAGACCGATACGTGCCAGCAGCGTCAGGACGACCGGCAGCTGGAAACAGACACCGAAGGCAAGAATCAGCGTCATGACAAAGGTGAGATATTCGCTCACCCGCGTCTGCATAGTGATCGAGATGCCGTTGGGGTCGGTCTCCTGCATGCCGAGGAAGAACCTCAGGGCCATCGGAATGACGATGTAATAAACTAGCGCCGCGCCGAGTACGAAGAAGAACGGCGTCGCAACAAGGTAGGGCAAAAACGCGCTGCGCTCGCGCTTATAGAGCCCCGGCGCCACGAACATGTAGATCTGGCTCGCGATCACCGGAAAAGCGAAGAAGATCGCGGCGAACAGCGAAACGCTGAGCTGCGTGAAGAAGAATTCCTGCGGCGCCGTGTAGATCAGGTGCACGTCCTGCAGCTTGGGCACCGCGGCCTTGTAGGGGCCGAGCAGGAAATCGAAGAGCTGCTTGGAAAAAATGAAGCAGATGACGCAGAGCGCCCCGACCGCGACCAGCGAATAGATCAGCCGCTGCCGAAGCTCGATCAGGTGATCGAGCAGCGGCATCTCGCCGCCGGCGAGTTCGTCGTCCTCGTTCTTGGGAGACTCGAGTTGCGGCGTATCGACCATTTATCAGGCCTTTTCCGGGCTCGGCACGACGGCCTCGCCAGTCGTGACAGCGGGATCGCCTGCCGGGCCCGCGACCGTTGGTTTAGCGGCGCGCTTTGCCCTCGTCGGCTTGGTGGAGACTGACGCCTCCGTGCCGGTCGCCACGGCGGCAGCCCGGCGGGCCGGCGCCTTGCGTGTCGTTCCGGCCTTCGTGGCCCCAGGTTCAACGGTCTCGGAATTGGCAGTCGCGGCCTTGGCCGGCTTGGCGACCGCCTTCCTGACGCGCTTGGGGGCTTCGGTCGACGCTTCGGAATTAGGAGCTTCGGGCTTGGCCCTGGTCGCGCGCTTCGGCTTGGTCGGCGCGGCCGCGGGGGGCACCACCGAGGCTTCGGCCGGAGCCGGCGATGGTTCGGGAGAAACCGGGGCCATGGGCTTCATGACGGGCGGGGGCGTAGTTGTCGCCGCGGCACCCTCGGTACCCGTCGGGCTCGCGACGCCACTGGTCGGCAGACCAGAGGTGGCGGCGATCTGGTCGTAAACGCTCTCGACCTTGGGATCGGTAGGCTGGATCAGGCCGGACGGTTGGACGCCGGTCGTCGTCACCTTGTTGAACTCGGCCACAATCTCTTGGCTTGTCTGCCGCAGCGGCTCGGTTATGGAGCGCTTGAGGTCGGTGATCTGGTCGAGCCCTGTCGTCTTGTTGAGCTCACGCTGGAACTCGTCGCCCATGCGCCGCACCGTGGCCACGACACGGCCCAGCTTGCGCATGACCACAGGCAAGTCCTTGGGGCCGATGACGACGAGCGCCACCACCCCGATGATGAGCATCTCGGTCCAGCCGGCACCAAACATCGATTACGTCCCCTCTGGGAATTCGCCAACGAGGGGCGGTCAGGCGTCCTTGTGCGGCTGCGGCTCGGGCTTCATCTCGGCGGCCGAGGTAGCAGTATCAATCCGCTCGGGCGTCGGGTCGTCGCGCATGCCCTTCTGGAAGGCTTTGATACCCTGGGCGACTTCGCCCATCATGCCCGAAATCTTGCCGCGTCCAAACAGCAGCACCACAACTGCCGCAACGATCAGCATCGCCCATATAGACGGCGCGTGCATTTGCTTCTCCGTGAAAGCGAACCGTAACTCTGTCCGAGACAGATAAGTTCATTCCCGCCCAAACACAAGAAAGAGTTCCCCTCTCCGGCGTGTGCGTAAGCGCGGCGTTAAGCCTCGTTTGCGCGGAAATTTGGGCTAAGAACATTATTCGGGCGCGGCGGGATCATCAGTCTCCCCCAAATCCCCGGCATCCAAGGGTTCTTCGTCATCGCGCAAGGGCCCGTCGAATGGCAGCGGAATCTGCAGATCTGGCGGCAGCCGACTCGACAAGAGGCCGGCACCCTTCAATTCTTCGAGGCCGGGGAGATCGCCCAGACTTTCGAGGCCGAAATGGTCGAGAAAGGCTTCGGTCGTGCCATAGGTCACGGGCCGCCCGGGTGTGCGCCGGCGACCGCGCATCCTGACCCAGCCGGCTTCCATCAAAAGGTCGAGCGTACCGCGACCAGTTGCCACGCCCCTCACCTCCTCGACCTCAGCGCGAGTAGCCGGCTGGTGGTAGGCAATGATGGCCAGCGTTTCGAGGGCGGCGCGGGACAGTGCCTTGTTCTCGACCTCCTCGCGGCGAAGCATGAACGCCAAATCCTTGGCGGTGCGAAATGCCCACTTTTCACCGCGACGCACCAGATTGACGCCGCGCGTTGAATAGCGTCCCTGCAGTTCCGCGAGCAGCCCGCCGACATTAGCGCCCTCGCCCAGATAGATCGCTATCTCATCAGCGGCCAGCGGCTCGCGCGAGGCAAAAAGCAGCGCCTCCAGCACGCGCAACTGCCGCTCCAAAATCTCGCGAGGCTCGGCCTGGTCCCGTCGACTTTCGATCGGATCGTCAATCATGATGCCCCATCCGACGAACTCTCGCCCTTGCGCCGCCGCATCAGCAAGGGACCGAAAGCCAGCGTCTGCCGCAATTCCACCTCGCCCTGGCGCACCAGTTCGAGGCTCGAGGCGAAGGTCGACGCCATGGCGGTGACCCGGTCTTCCGAGCTCGCGAGAAACTCGGCGAGATAGGTCTGTAACGGCACCCAATCCATATTGTCGCCAATCAGCCTCTGCAGGATTTCGCGGGCGTCCTGGAGCGACCAGACGGTGCGGGTGATCGGCGTATAGTCGCCGCCTTTCCCGCGCTCCCGCTGCGTCGCATAGGCCTTCAGCAGGTCGTAGAGACTCACCTCCCAGAGATTGCGCCGCTGCGAGACGATCGGCTCCGGTTCGCCGCGCCCGAACACCGCCATACCAAGCCGCGGCCGGTTCATCAGCTGTTGCGATGCTTCGCGCATCGCCTCGAGCCGCTTGAGCCGGAACTGCAGCATCGCAGCCATCATCTCGCCGCTCGGCTCATCGTCGGCTTGCGCCTGCGGCACCATCAGCCGGCTCTTGAGATAGGCAAGCCAGGCCGCCATCACGAGATAGTCCGCCGCAACTTCGATGCGCTTTTCGCGCACGGTCTCGATGAAGGCGAGATACTGCTCGGCCAGCGCCAGCACGGAAATCTGCGTCAGGTCCACCTTCTGCCTGCGCGCCAACTCCAGCAGCAGGTCGAGCGGGCCCTCATAGCCGTCCACGTCGACATAGAGCACCTCCCCGTCTGCCTGGGCAGGAGGCGTTGCATCGAACCAGTCGGATCTTTCCTCGGCCATCGGTGGTCGCGCCCTACCCAGCAAGCGCGGGAGCTTGGCGTCTCACCCGCGACCCGTCAAGCGGGCCACGGGCCGGGCTTGTGGAGAGCCGGCGCTAGTCTAGCCGTTCCCCGCCACGCAATCGCCACCGCTCGCCTTGATCGAGGAGCAGACCTGCTGGGCATCCGGCAGCGAGGAGGTGGGCAGCATCACGCGGTAATAGGTGCCCTTGGGGAGATCGACCTTGACCACTTGCAGCTTGCCACCGCCAAACAGGCTTCCGAACCGCCGTTGCAGTGAATTGGCCGACGATTGGGCAGCCGCGGCACTCGGCTGCGAGGCCAATTGAACGTGGGCCACCGATCCGGTGCTGGCCTGGTCCTGCGGCGCGCTGGGGGCCGATTGCTGCGAAGCCGCCTCATCCGCCTGGCTCGCGAGGCTGCCGATCAGATCGACGTTTGGCGCAGCACCATCGCTGCGCAAAGCGTTGACCGCCGACCGCGGCCGAACAGAGCCGGTGGGCTGACCATCGCCGACATCCGAGGCGGCAAAGAAGCTGCGCGGCGGACGCGGCAGCGGGATCGGCGCATTGGGATCGGGAGCGGCATCGGTGGCTGCGGGCGCGCTTGGGACCGAGTCAGAGGGCGCAGCGCCGAAATCGGTGATCGGTGCAGGCGCTTCCGGCGCCGCCATTGCCATGCCAGTCGGCGCGGTGTCAGCAGCGTTGGCGTCGGAAACACCAGGGACCGGGGGAACGTCCGGCCGATCGACCGGCAACTGCGTTGCCCCCGCCACCGTGTCGTCGCCGCTGACGATCGTGCCGTCGGGCCGGACAGTCACTGTCCTCACCTTGCGATTGGCAAGGCCGTCATCATCGGTCGTCTGGTCGGCCTGGCTGGCGACCTGGGAGGGACTATCGCCCGCCGTCTGATCGCGCGATACGAGCGTTTCCTGCGATGGGGCGGCGGGGGCGTTGCCGCCCAATTCATCCATCACCACCGAATGTGGCACCGAATCGTCCGCCGGCTTTGGCGGGATCGTCTTGGCGGGCGTGGCGTCAGCAGTGAGGATTGGCGCGCGGCCCCCATTGTGATTCATGCCCAGCGCCCAGTAGGCGCCGAGGCCGCCGGCAACCAGCACAAGGGCCGCTGCGGCCGGAACCACGAGTTGCTTGAACACGCTGCCCGTATGGGGTTCCTCGTCATAGTCGTCGACGCGTCGCGACCGCGATTCCTGGCGCCGATCAGCCTTTTGCTGGCGACGGGATGACTTTTCTATCCGGCCGCCCGGCTCATCGGCAAAGGCGTCGTCGACCCTGCCAATGGTGTCGCCGCTTGCTGCTGCCGCCAGGATCGCCTCTTCGGCGCCCCCGACGAGGGGCTCCGCATCGCGCAAGCCGTTGGTGCGTCGCGGCGCGAACTGGCCGCCGAGCGGCGGAACGGCCGGCGAGGGCTGAAACTGCGCCGGCACGACCCGCGCCACCATCGGCTCGATCGCCCGGACAGGCTGCTGGGACGGCATGTTGAGCTCGACCCGCACGGCCTCGCCGATCAGGCTCTCGATCTCGTCCATGGGATCGAGCTGCACCTTTGGCGCAACCGGTTGACCGGCCGGCCTGTTGCCGAGCCCGAAAACCGGCGCGGTCGAAAACGTATCGCTCTCCGCCGGCATGCGGACCGGTGTAGCCGGCGCCCGCGACTCAGGCACCTGAGCGGCAGGCGGCGGCACCATCACCGCACCAGGAACGCGAACCGCTGCGGGCGCGGTAGCCGGGGGAAGCGCCGGGGGGGCCGGCGGCCGCTCCTCGTGCTGCGACCCGATCTGGCTGTTGAGCTCAGCCGCAATAAGGTCGGCAATCGCGTCCCGAGTCGGCGAAACGGGTTCCGGCGCAGGAGACGGGACCGGCAAGGCCGGCTGGGACGTGGGACGCGCAACCGGCGCTACCGCTGCCTGCACCGTTGGCGTTACCCGCGGGGGTGGCACCTGCGCGGCAACAGGTTTGGCGACCGCGGCCTGAGGACGCTCCCGGTTGAAGCCAAAATCAAAATCGAAGGTCTGGGGCGCGGCTGGCTTGGGCAACGTCGCGCCATCTGGGGCTGCCGGCCGCGCATTGCCAAGGCTGGGCTGCCGCTCTTGGCCCATCGATGAATGGGCAGCGGAAGGGAAGTCACCGTTTCCGGCAGGACGCTCCTGCGAATATGCACGCGGCTCCGGCGCCGGCGTCCGCGCTGGCTGCTGGGCGCTGGAGGCAACCACCGGCTGGCTGAGTCCGGGAATTCGTATCGTCTGCGGGCCTGTCCCCGACGACGCCCCGGGGGCAGCATTCGGCATAGGCGCCCGAGGTGGGAGAAGGTTGTCGCCGCCGGCTTCCGGGGCCATCAACTTGCTCAGCTCAGCGATGAGATCATCGGTATCTTTTTGGCCGCTCATCTATCGTGAATTTACCGGCGTCATCAGCACCGCCCTCTAATTTCGCGTCGATCGGCACCCGCCCCGGAACCGGTTTGGCCGTAACATCATACCAATACGCCCGAATTAAGAAAGTTCTTCGGGCGCGGAGACCCCTAAAATGCCGAGGCCGTTGACCAATACCTGACGAACCGCGTCGACAAGCACGAGCCGTGCAGCCGTCACTTTGGGTTCGTCAGCGTTAACAAATCGTAAGGAGGTGTCCTCCTTGCCCTTCGCCCATAAACCATGGAACGCCGCGGCCGCCTCGTAAAGATAAAAAGCGATGCGGTGAGGCTCATGTGCACTGGCAGCTGCAGCCACGGTGCGCGGCCACTGCGCCAGCATGCGGATGAGCTCGAGCTCGGCGGGGGAAGAGAGCAGCGACACGTCTGCCGTCCAGAGCGATTCCGGCGACAAATCGAATCCGGGCAGCTCGCGCTCCGCAATCCGGAACACCGAGCGCGTCCGGGCGTGCGCGTACTGGACGTAAAACACCGGATTGTCCCGGGTCTGCTCCTTCACCAGGGCGAAGTCGAAGTCCATCGCCGCATCGTTCCGGCGGTAGAGCAGCATGAAGCGGGTGGCATCGACGCCCACTTCCTCGACGACGTCGGCGAGGGTCACGAGGTCGCCGGAGCGCTTGCTCATCTTGAACGGCTCGCCGTTCTTCATCAACCGCACGAGCTGGCAGATGCGCACATCGATATCGGCCTCGCCCAGCGACACGGCGCTGACCGCCGCCTCCAGCCGCTTGATGTAGCCCGAGTGATCGGCGCCGAGCACATTGATCATGTGCTTGAAACCCCGCAGGTATTTGTTGCGGTGATAGGCGATGTCGGCGGCGAAATAGGTATAGGAGCCGTCCGATTTCACCAGCGGCCGGTCGACATCGTCGCCGAACTGGGAGGCGCGGAACAGGGTCTGCTCGCGATCTTCCCAATCATCGGGGGTCTTGCCCTTGGGCGGCTCGAGGCGGCCCTCATAGATCATTCCCTCATCGCGCAGCCAGGCGAGCGTGAGGTCGACATCGCCCCCCTGCCCGTGCAGCGTCCGCTCCGAGAAGAACACGTCGTGATGGATGTTGAGCTTGGCGAGATCGTCTTTTATCAGCGCCAGCATGGCCGCGAGCGTCCGATCCTTGACGATCGGCAACCATTCCGCCTCGTGCTTGTCGAGCAGCGTGCCGGCAAACTCCTCGGCCAACTTCTGTCCGACCGGGATCAGATAGTCGCCGGGATAAAACCCCTTGGGGATCTCGACTGTTTCGCCAAGCGCCTCGCGGTAGCGCAGGAAAGCCGACCGGGCGAGCGTATCAACCTGCGAACCGGCGTCATTGATGTAGTATTCGCGCGTAACGTTGTAGCCGGTGAACGCCATGAGCGAGGCCAGCGCATCGCCGAACACGGCGCCCCGCGTATGGCCAACATGCATGGGGCCGGTCGGGTTGGCCGAAACATACTCGATGTTGACCGCCGCGCCCTTGCCGATGTCGGAGCGGCCATAGCTGGCCCCTTCCGCGCCGATCGAGCGCAGGACCTCGAACCAGATCGGCTCCGCGAGGCGGAAATTGATGAAGCCGGGCCCGGCCACCTCGGCCGAGGCCACGTCCTTGTCGTCGGCGAACTTGGCGACAATGGCGGTCGCCACCTCGCGCGGGCTCTTGCCGAGCGGCTTGGCCACAACCATGGCGGCATTGGTGGAAAGATCGCCATGGCCGGCATCGCGCGGCGGCTCGACCACAAATCGCGCCAGCACCTCCGGCGGCAGCTCGGGATAGAGCGCCTTGAGGGCCTCGGCGACACGGGTCGAGAAAATCGCGAAAACGTCCATCAATCTGTCCTTTGGGCGGCGCGGCGTCCGGCTACCACGACATTCCCGCGAGGGCGGGAATCCATCTGCTTGCTCAGGCAATACCGAGCTTCAGGGTCTGCTGCGGTTATCGGAATTCCACGCGAGCGTCAAACAAGCGGGCATATTCGTCGAGAGCATAGGGGTCCGTCATGCCGGCGATGAAATCGGCCACCATCCGGGCCCGCGCTTCCGGATTGGACGAGGCACGCGCCGCATCCCCCCAGCGGCCGGGCATGTCGAGGGTTTCGAGATAACGGTCGAAGAGGGCCGCAACGACGGCCTCGCTCTTGCGCACCGGCGCCATCACTTCCTCGCTGCGATACACCCGCTCGAAGAGAAACCGCTTGAGGCCCCTCTCCGCTTGCGCCAATGCAGCGGAGAAGACGATCAGTGTCCGCCCGGCCTGGCGCACCTCATCGGCGCTCCGCGGCCGGACGTCGCGCAGCAGCTCGTCGCTGGTAATGATGACGTCCTCGATTGCCTCCGTGATCAGACGCCGTTGAACCTCGTGCGCTTGCCGCCCCGGATCGATGTCGGGCCAGAGGTCCAGTACCCTGGCGACGATCGGCCCCACCAGCGGGACCTCGCAAAGCTCGTCGAGGCCGATGAGCCCCGCACGCAAGGCGTCGTCAATGTCATGGGCATTGTAGGCGATGTCGTCGGCGATCGCGGCGCACTGCGCCTCAAGGCTGGCATAGGTGGAAAGCTGCAGGTCCTGGCTCGCCGGAATGTCCTCGATGCCCGTGGGAAGGCCGTCCTTCGCATAACGGCCGGCCGGATTGCCCGCTACGTCGGTGAGCGGGCCATTGTGCTTGAGAATGCCTTCCAGCGTTTCCCAGGTGAGGTTCAGCCCGTCGTGGACGGCGTAGCGATTTTCGAGCTTGGTCACCACCCGCAGCGCCTGCACATTATGGTCGAAGCCGCCCCATGCATGCATCTTGTCGTCGAGCACGCGCTCTCCGGCGTGGCCGAACGGGGTGTGACCGAGATCGTGCGCCAGCGCGACGGCCTCCGCCAGGTCCTCGTCGAGATGCAGGGCGCGGGCGAGCGAGCGCGCCATCTGGCTCACCTCGAGCGTATGGGTCAGCCGGGTGCGGAAATGCTGGCCCTCGTGCTGGAGGAAGACCTGGGTCTTGTGCTGCAGGCGACGAAATGCCGTCGAATGGATGATGCGATCGCGATCGCGCTGGAATTCCGAGCGCGTCGGACTGGAACTCGCCGGGTAGAGCCGGCCGCGGCTCCTGGTCGGGTCCGAGGCGTAGGGCGCGTTCATCTTCCAACACTCATCCGACAAAGCCCTTTTCAACTGACGGGCCGATGACTATTTTCCGGATACCACTTCGCCTTGAACGAAGCCGGTTCCGGAAGGCTCCAAATGACCGACAGCTCTCTAGCATCCCCTGATGTCGTTTTGACAGACCGCGCCGCGCGCCGCATCGGCCGCATCCTCACCAAGGAGGAACCCGGCACGGTGCTGCGTATTTCGGTGGCCGGCGGTGGCTGCTCCGGCTTCCAGTACGAGTACAACCTCGTCAAGGAAGCGCCCAGCGCGGATGACCTCGTCCTGGCCAAGGAAGGCGCCACGGTGCTCATCGATTCGATGAGCCTTGAATTCATGGGCGGCGCCGAGATCGATTATGCCGACGACCTGATCGGACAATCCTTCCAGATCAAGAATCCGAACGTCGTTGCAGCCTGCGGCTGCGGCACCAGCTTCGCCGTCGCCTGACAAATCCTTCGACGCATGAATGGAGCGGGCTGCCCTAAGTAGCAGCTGCGCAAACCCATCGCTCCCTCCCCCTTGTGGGTGAGCGCGGCAGCGCCAGGGTGGGGCCTCCCCCAAGCACCGCTTCCGCGGCCCACCCACACTGCCGCCGCTCCCCTCCCCACAGGGTGAGGAAGATCTGTGGCCCGGCTTTCGCCAAATTCTGGCGCTGAGAAAATGGCCACCGTGTCAATTGTCCTGTTGCGCAATAAAGTCCGCGTCATTGCCTGCTCTAATGCTTGCCCGTTCTTCGTCTTGATGGCTAAGTATCGGCAGCGGAGGGGAAGTCATGGGCATTGAGGCGCGGCTGGATGCCGTAATCGATCGGGCCACAACCGAAATCAAAACGATTGTCGGCACCGTCGTGCTGGTCGCCAAGGATGGCCGGCAGATTTACGCGCGTGCCGCCGGTTTTGCCGACCGCGAGGCTGGCATTCCGGTGACGGAGGATACGATCTTCCGGCTCGCCTCGGTGACCAAGCCGCTGGTCGCGGCGACGGCGCTGGCGCTGGTCGAGCGCAAGCAGGTCTCGCTCGATGACCGGGTTGACCAGTATCTGCGCTATTTCACGCCTTACTCACCTGACGGCATCTACCGGCCGATCCTGATCCGGCAATTGCTGAACCATACCTCCGGTCTTGCCTATGATTATCCCGCCGACTCCGCGATCACGACGGGCATGCGAAACACCAATTTTGACTTCGAGGAGAATTTTTCGCGCGTTGCGAAACAGCCTTTGCTGTTCGCGCCAGGCACTGGCTGGCAATATTCGATCGCGACCGATGTCCTGGGGGCCGTGATCGCCAACGTCACTCAGGGCACGCTCGAGGCGGCGGTTGCCCGATATGTCACCGGCCCGCTCCGCATGAAGGACACAGCGTTCCACGTAACCGACGAAACCCGTCTCGCGGTCGCCTATGGCGATGCGAGGCCGGAGCCCGAACGCATGGCCGACCCGCATAAAGTGATCGACACCAACGGAGGGGGCCTGCTGTTCTCGCCGGGGCGCATCTTCAACACCAAGGCTTTTCAGTCCGGCGGTGCCGGGGCAGTTGGCACCGCGCCGGACTTCTTCAAATTCCTGGAGGCGATTCGGCAGGGCGGCGGCACCATTCTCAGGCCTGAAACCGTGGCCGCAGCGCTCTCCAACCAGATTGGCAACCTCCCCCGCCGCCCCCAGGATGACGGCCAGCGCTTCGGCTTTTTCGGCGCCATCATCGCCGAGCCCAAGGCCGCTGCCAGTCCGGTGGCGCCGGGCACGGTACGCTGGGGCGGCAGCTACGGGCATGAGTGGTTCGTCGACCGACATAACGGCTTGACTGTGGTCGGCTTCACCAATACGGCGCTGGAGGGCTGCACCGGCCAATACACGCGCGATATCCGCGACGCCATCTACGGCTAGCCGTAGATGGGCCGCCTGCGGGGGCGCCGGCACAAGGTACTCTGATGCGCATCGCCACCTGGAACATCAACGGCGTCAAGGCCCGGTTGGGCCTGCTCGAGCAGTGGCTCAGGCAGGAAGGGCCGGATATCGTCTGCCTGCAGGAGATCAAGTCGGTCGACGAGGCGTTCCCCCGCGCCGAGATCGAGGCGCTCGGCTACAATGTCGAGACGCACGGCCAAAAGGGTTTCAATGGCGTCGCCATTCTCTCCAAACAGCGGTTCGATGAAGTCCATCGGGGCCTGCCCGGGGATGATGCCGATGAACAATCGCGGCTGATCGAAGGGGTGTTTTCCGTCGATGGCGGCATCATTCGCGTCTGCAACATCTACTTGCCGAACGGCAATCCGGTCGACACCGACAAGTTCCCCTATAAGCTCGCCTGGATGGATCGCCTGGCCACCTATGTGGAAGGCCGGCTGACCTATGAAGAACCGTTCATCCTGCTCGGCGACTTCAACCTGATCCCGAGCGGCCGCGATTGCCACGACCCCGCCGCCTGGTGGGGCGATGCGCTGTTCCGGCCGGAGAGCCTGGAAAGGTTCCGGCGCCTCGCCAATCTCGGTCTGACCGACGCCGTGCGCGCGGTCAGCGACGAGCCGTCCTACACATTTTGGGATTTCAAGACGTTCGGCTGGGAGCGCAACAACGGCATTCGCATCGATCACATCATGCTGTCGCCGCAGGCCGCCGACCGGCTTGAAGACGTGGTGGTCCATCGCGAAATGCGCGGCCGTGACAAGCCCTCCGATCACGTCCCGGTCGAAGGCGTTTTTACCTTCTAGAGCAAGATACTGCCGGCCCGAATCAGAATCAGATTAGCCCCCCTCCGCTCAGGAGGGGAACGATGGTAGACAGCGATGCCACTTGCCCCGTGATCCATTGTGCGGAAACAACGGAGATTCCCGCCTTCGCGGGAATGACGCCCCGGGGCGTAGCACGGGTCTGCCAACAAACCCGGTCATTCCCGCGAAGGCAGGAATCTCCGTTTCAATCAGTGCTCGGCGTGATTTCGATTCTAAGGCCCCAACCGCCGTTCAACGGCGCCCGTGCTTTCCAGCTGCCTATTCGCCCGCCGTGTCGCCCACGTCGACCGGCCCAAACTGAGGCTCGACGGCTGCCGCCATCTTGAGGGCAGCCGCGCGCTGCTGGGGGGTCGCGACCAGCATGTCGCGGGTCAGCAATTCCTCGATCCACTTTTCGTCGGACGTTCCTGCCGCGCGATCATGCGCAATGGTCAGCCACATCAGCCCCTCGGCCGGCTGCGTCTTGATCCCGGCGCCGTTGAACAGCAGGTCGCCGAGCTTGGCCTGCGCCGCCAGATGCCCCTTGTGCGCGGCCAGCGACAGCCAGCGAGCGCCCTGCAGGGGGTTCGGATCGTCGCTGGAATTGAGGTAAAGCTCGCCGACCCGATACTGGGCATCCGCATTGCCGAAATAGGTCGCCGCATGCAGCACGAGTTGCTCGGCCCGCTGCGGATCAGCCTGAATTCCGGCGTCCGGCAGACCATTGCGGTAATAATCGCCCATTTTGACAAAGGATTGCGCCACGATATCGGAATCGACGCCGCGAGGTGCTGCATCGGCATGGTCGTTGGCGATCTGCGAAAAATACCCAAACGCCTTGACGTCGTCCTTGGCCACCCCGTCGCCGTTCTCGTACATCGTCCCCAGCCGCCAGAGCGCCATCGGCTGGCCGGCCGCCGCTGCATTTTCGAGCGCAGACATCAGGTCGGCGTTGGAAATGCCGCCGCCCGCGCCATCCATCATGTTGGCCATGTTCAACGCGGCGTCGGCTGCGGTGGTCGGCACGGCCCCGGACGGCGCAGGCAGGTTGGCGGCCGCGACCGGTACATCGGGCGCCACAGGGATCGCCTGGCTTGGGTCGGCGCTGGCCTCGACCGCGCCCGGAACCGATGCGGGGCTGGTGGTTGTGCCAAGAGCGGCGGGAGCCGCGTCGGTCGGAACATCAGCCGGCGGCACGGGGTCGCCGGTGAGAGTCGACGGCAACACGCCCCCCGCTTGGGGGACGGTCGCCGCCGAAGCCAGGCGCGTGAGCTCCGGCTTCGTCTGCGCATGGAGCGGCACGCTTGCTGTTGCAAGCAAGAATGCCGGCCCTGCCGCAGCGGCAATCAGGGCTCTATGGACCCTAAATGTCCGCATACTGCCCCTTCTCCCCCTTGGCGCCCGGATTGGTCAGGGCGCCGTAGCGTGCCGGGCCAACGAGCTGGGCATATTTCCAGATGGCGCCCGAGCCGTATTCGGTCTCGCGCGGTGCCCACCCGGCCTTGCGCCGCGCAAACTCCTCATCCGAGACATTGACCGAAATTTCACCGGTGACGGCGTCGAGCGTGATGATGTCGCCATCCTGGACCAGCGCGATCGGTCCGCCGACCGCCGCCTCCGGCCCCACATGGCCGATGCAGAAGCCACGGGTTGCGCCCGAGAACCGCCCGTCGGTGATCAGGGCAACCTTGTCGCCCATCCCCTGCCCGTAGAGCGCCGCCGTGGTCGACAGCATCTCGCGCATGCCGGGGCCACCCTTGGGGCCTTCGTAGCGGATAACGAGGATGTCACCTTCCTTGTAGGTCTGCTTGTTAACGACCTCGAAGCACTCCTCCTCATTGTCGAACACACGGGCGGGACCGACGAAGCGCTGGTTCTTGAGGCCTGCGACCTTCACGATGGCGCCGTCGGGAGCGAGGTTGCCGCGGAGCGTCACCACACCGCCGGTGGCCGTGATCGGGTTGTCGGTCGTGCGGACCACGTCCTGCTGGTCGTTCCACTTCACCTTGGCGAGGTTCTCGGCCACGGTCTTGCCGGTGACCGTCATGCAGTCGCCGTGGAGAAAGCCGCCGTCGAGCAGCGCCTTCATCACCAGCGGAATGCCGCCGGCTTCGAACAGGTCTTTCGCGACGTATTTCCCGCCCGGCTTGAGATCGCCGATATAGGGCGTCTTGCGGAAGATTTCGCCGACATCAAAGATGTCGAACTCGATCCCGGCCTCATGCGCCATGGCCGGCAGATGCAGCGCCGCATTGGTCGAACCGCCGGTCGCGGCAACGGTCATCGCCGCGTTCTCGAACGCCTTGCGGGTGACGATGTCGCGCGGGCGGAGATTGATCTTGAGCAGTTCCATCACCTGCTCGCCGGCGGTGGCGCACAGCGCGTCGCGGATTTCGTAGGGCGCCGGGGCGCCGCAGGAATAAGGCAACGCCAGGCCGATGGCTTCGGCAACCATGGCCATGGTGTTGGCGGTGTACTGGCCGCCGCAGGAACCGGCCGTGGGACACGCGACCCGCTCGAGCTCATCAAGGGTTTCGTCGTCCATCTTGCCGACCGAATGGAGACCAACCGCCTCGAACAGGTCCTGCACCACGACGTCGCGGCCGCGGAAGCGACCCGGAAGGATGGTGCCGCCATAGATGAAGATGCCCGGCACATTGAGCCGAATCATCGCCATCATCATGCCGGGGAGCGACTTGTCGCAGCCGGCCATGGCGACGATCGCGTCATAGCAGTGGCCGCGCATGGTCAGCTCGACCGAATCAGCGATCACGTCGCGTGAGGCGAGCGAGGACTTCATGCCGGCGTGCCCCATGGCCATGCCGTCGGTCACGGTAATGGTGGTGAATTCGCGCGGCGTGCCCCTGGCAGCGGCGACGCCCTTCTTTACGGCCTGAGCCTGGCGCTGCAGCGAAATATTGCAGGGCGCCGCCTCGTTCCAGGCGGTGGCGACCCCCACCAGCGGCTGATGGATCTGCTCGGAGGTGAGGCCCATCGCATAGAGATAGGAGCGATGCGGCGCGCGCTCCGGGCCTTCCGTCACGTAGCGGCTCGGCAGCTTTGACTTATCAACGTAGTTACTGTTCATGTTCCTGTTTCCCCCTGGCGAGAGACGCCAGTTTCCAGCCACGGTCAAACGCCGTGCCGGGCACCAATCCAGGGTCGTGAGGCGGTCGTCAAGGCAACGGCTTCGACGGCATTCATATGCCGTTCAGCTGTCCCTCCCTATCGTCGCCGGCTTGCGTTCTAGTCCCTGTTTTAGGGAGACATTGTGGCGGGGAGTCTCGCCAAAATGTTGATGAGGCGGGCTAGTACGATGAATCGAAATGGCTGTTGCAGATTCACCACAAGCAGCGCTCGCACCTGACCAAATTTCGACGGCGCCATCGGCGATTGGCGGCTATAGCCAGTTCCTGGCGTGCATGAACCAAACCATGCCGGCGCCAATTGCGCCGAGCCCGAGCACCACGAGCCAGAACGCCTCGGGGCTCTGCGAGAAGGGAATGCCGGCGACATTCATGCCGAGCAGGCCGCTCACGACCGTCATCGGCATGGCGACCACCGTGACTGAAGCGAGGACCAGCATGGTCCGATTCATCTGCTCGCTGCGCGCATCGAGAATTTGCTCATGAATCAGGGCAGCGCGTTCCGCCAATGACTGCAGTTCGTCGCCTAGACGCGTGACGCGGTTGGTGGCTTCGCGCAGCCTGGCGCGGTCGCGGGGCGAGAAGAACGAGAGGTCCTCGATCTCAAGCGTATTGAGCACGTCCCGCTGCGGCCAGATGGTACGGCGGAGCGTAATGATGACCCGCCGAACCCGGTTTAGCCGGGCGCTGAGCTCGGGCATCTTGTCGTCGAGGATTGCTTCCTCAAGCTCATCGAGCACATTGCCGACATGCTCGACCAGAGGCTCCATCCGATCGGCGGCCCGCAATCCCAGGCGGGCCACGAGGTCAGCAGGGGATACGGGGGCATGACGGCTGTGCTGCCATTGGGGCATGGCCAAGACTTCCGGCAGATGGGCCCGAGTCGAGACGATAACGCGCCCCCGCTCGAGCCACACCGTGATCGGCTGGCGCTTGACGTCCTCCGGATCGGTTTCACGCCGCACCACGCGCAGCACCAGGGTGGCACGATCATCCAAAACCGTGCAGCGCGCGTGCGGGTCCGGTGCCGCCATGCTCTCCCCATGGACCTCGCCCATGTTCTCGCGCAGCCAAAGCCGGAACTCGGGCGTAGCCGAGTTGCCGGTGATGACGACAAATCCCTTGCCCGACGGAATGGCCGCCGCGCGCTCTTCCGGAATCTCCTCGACACCACCTTTGCCGTCGAAATGATAGACGGTCATGGGCACCAAAGGGAGGTCATGGCCGATCCGCGAAGTGCCCTTCGTCTGCGTGTCATCGGCCATGTGAGTTGCTCCTAGCTGAGGCGGGCCAGCGCTGCCGCGATCCGCTCGCGACGGTCGGCCGCCTCGGCGCGGCGCCCCCGCTGCTCCTCGATGACCTCTTCAGGCGCCTTGGCGACGAACTGCTCGTTCGAGAGCTTCTTGTCGATTCCCCCGATCTCCCCATCCAGCTTGCCGATTTCCTTCGACAGCCGCGCCCGCTCTGCGGCCAGATCAATGACGCCGGCGAGCGGCAACGCATAGGTCGCCTCCCCGAGAACGATCTGCGCGGACCCGGCCGGCACCGATGATGCCTCGTTGACAGTGTCGAGACGCGCCAATCGGGTCAATGCGGCGAGCTGCCGCTCGATGCGGGCCTTGGTCTCGGGCGCCGCGCCAACGATCTCGAGCGGAATTTTCGCGCCGGCCGGCACGTTCATTTCCTGCCGGACCGAGCGGATGCCGGAAATGAGCGCGATGAACCAATCGAGCTCCGCGTCGGCTTCGGCGTCACCGAGCCCGACCAGTTCCGGCCACTCGCTGACGATCAGCAGCTTTTCACGCGCCGGTCCGTTCTTGCCGGTCTCGGCCCAGAGTTCCTCGGTGACGAACGGCATAAAGGGGTGCAGGAGTTTCAAAATCTGGTCGAGCGCCCAGGCGGCCATCGCCCTCGTCTCGGCCTTGGCGGCCTCGTCCTCGCCATTCAGGATCGGCTTGGCCAGTTCCACATACCAGTCGCAGAACGTGCCCCAGACGAAGTCATAGGCCGCGTTCGCCGCCTCGTTGAACTTGTAGTCGAGAATGCCCCGGGTCACTTCGGCGGCGGCCCGCGACGTCGCGCCGGCGATCCAGCGGTTGAGCTGGTGCTGGGCCGATTTCGGATCGAACCCCTCCACGCGGGCGCAATTGTTGACCTCGAGGAAGCGCGCGGCGTTCCAGAGTTTTGTCACGAAATTACGGTAGCCCTCGACCCGCTGCAGCGAGAGCTTCAGGTCCCTCCCCTGCGCGGCCATGGCGGCGAAGGTGAAGCGGGTGGCGTCCGCACCATAGGTGTCGATGAGGCCGAGGGGGTCGATGACATTGCCTTTGGTCTTGCTCATCTTGGCGCCCTTCTCGTCACGGACGAGCGCGTGCATGTAGACGGTCGAGAACGGCACCTCGCCCATGAACTCGATGCCCATCATCATCATCCGAGCGACCCAGAAGAAGATGATGTCGAAGCCCGTGACCACCACGGCGGTGGGGTAGTACTTCTGAAGTTCCGGCGTCTGGTCGGGCCAGCCCATGGTCGAGAACTGCCAGAGCGCCGAGGAGAACCAGGTGTCGAGGACGTCCTCGTCGCGGCGCAGAGCGACGGGCTTGCCGTAATGAGCTGCCGCGGCCTCGGCCGCTTCGGCTTCGTTGGTCGCGACGAAGAACTGGCCGTCCGGCCCATACCATGCCGGGATCTGGTGTCCCCACCAGAGCTGGCGCGAGATGCACCAGGGCCGGATGTTTTCGAGCCAGGCAAAGTACGTGTTTTCGTATTGCTGGGGCACGAACTTGGTCTTGCCCTCGCGCACTGCCTTGAGCGCCGGCTGCGCCAGCACTTCGGCATTGACCCACCACTGGTCGGTCAAGAACGGCTCGATGATCACCTGCTTCGACTTTTCGTCGAACGGCACCATGATCTTCTTGTCCTCGACGTGATCGAGAACGCCGATCTCCTCCAGATCGACGAGAAGCCGCTTGCGCGCCTCGGCCCGGTCGAGGCCTCGATAGGCCTCGGGGGCATTGTCGTTGATCGCGGCGCGGGTGGTGAAGATGTTGAGGATCTCGAGACCGTTCCGGCGGCCGACCTCGAAATCGTTGAAGTCATGGGCGGGCGTGATCTTGACCGCGCCCGAACCCAGTTCCGGCTCGGCATATTCATCGGCAACGATCGGAATGCGGCGGCCAACCAGCGGCAGGGTCACGAACTTGCCGACCAGCGATCTGTAGCGCTCATCGTTCGGGTGCACGGCAACGCCCGTGTCGCCGAGCATGGTCTCGGGCCGGGTGGTCGCGACGACGATATAGTCGCGCGTTTCGAAGCCGGTCGGCTTGCCGTCCTCGTCGAACTCGATCGGGAACTCATAGGTCACGCCATCCGCCAGCGGATAGCGCAGGTGCCACATGTGG
Source organism: Devosiaceae bacterium (assembly GCA_035493835.1). Taxonomy (GTDB): domain Bacteria; phylum Pseudomonadota; class Alphaproteobacteria; order Rhizobiales; family Devosiaceae; genus DASZTU01. The sequence continues at coordinate 15,373 of DATJHO010000091.1, read as the reverse complement.
CCGTTGACCTCGATGTTCTCGACTTCGAGGTCCGAGATCGCCGTCTCGAGGCCGGGGTGCCAGTTGACGAGGCGTTTATCGCGATAGATCAGCCCCTTGTTGAAGAGGTCGACAAACACTTTCGTGACGGCGCGGACCATCTGGTCGTCGGCCTCGCCGCGTTCGCCCAACGTAAACCGCTCGCGGCTCCAATCGGCCGAGGCGCCTAGGCGCTTCAACTGGTTGATGATGGCGCCCCCGCTCTCAGCCTTCCATTCCCAGACGCGCTCCAGGAATTTTTCGCGGCCCATCTCACGGCGGCCGGGCAGCTGGCGCTCCATCAATTGCCGTTCGACGATCATCTGCGTGGCGATGCCGGCGTGGTCCGTGCCCGGCTGCCACAGCACATCGCGGCCGAGCATGCGGTTGAAGCGCGTCAGGACATCCTGGACGGTATTGTTGAGCGCATGCCCGACGTGAAGATTGCCGGTGACGTTGGGCGGCGGAATGACGATCGAGAAGGGCTCCGCACCCGGCTTGGCGCCGGCGCCCGCGGCGAACGCGCCGGCCTCCTGCCACGCCTCGTAGATGCGGCCTTCCACGGATTGCGGCTCGTAGGTCTTGTCGATCATCGTTTTTTCCAACAGCAACGACCCGCCAAAATCCTTGCGATCTGGGCGGGCCGGAAAAATGGGCAGGCTTTGACTTAGGAAATGCCGCCGCTACTCGTCAACTGCAACAGCAATGACAAGCTTCGCGCCAGCCCCTTGGTTCAGTCGAATCCGCGCGAAATACGCGAGATTTCCTTTTCGACCATGCGTTCGACCAGCGCCGGCAGATGCTCGTCGAGCCAATCCTTCAGCATCGGGCGCAGCATGTCGCGCATCAGCGATTCAATGGTGAGGCCCGAATTGCCGAGCCCGAAATTGTTCAGCTTGGCAAAATTGGCGCGCACGACGGAATTGGTTGCCGGCTCGAGCAGTTCCTCGGCGATGGCTGTGGAGAGCTTCGGATCGGGCATGGGAGCAGCCTGGGCAAGAGTGGGACGGGGGCGGAAGCTTGTCGGCTCGGCCGCCTGCTGAAACGATGCCGGCGTTTCTTGCGCCGGGGATATCGCAGTGGTCGCGGCCAGCAGCATGTCAGGTGCCGACGTCGCCAGTTCCTCACCAATTTTGGGCGAAGTGAAGGCGATGTCCTCTGCGTCCATCAAGCCCGGCTCAGCCTCCAGGGAAACTTCGTGCTGATCGCCCTCGGCGACAACATCGCCGAAATCGATCGCCTCGAAAGCTTCCGCGTCGGCCGAAAGGATCTGCTCGGGCGAGAGGGCCAGCGGCTCGCCTTCCAACGCACTTTCGATGGCGGACTGCAGCGACCTCTCGGCGTTGGCAATCTCGCTGTCGGAAAGCTCCGGAACATGACTTTCTGTCCCGGAAGCATCATCATCGGCAATGATTTGCCGGATGGACGACAAAATCTCATCCATCGACGGCTCCTTTGTCGCCGGCTTGTTCATTAGTACCTCGTTTGCCCCGCCGGCAGCCCTCGGGCGTAACCGAACCACCTGCAAATACCGACCAACCATAGGGCAGCCGGGGCGGCTCCTGCTGATTCGTCTTAACTTAGTATAAACACAGTGGCGGACACGAAAATCCCGGCCACCCGTTTTGCGCGCTGTTTTCACCAGCCTTCGCCACTGACGACCGAAAAGCGCTGCCGGAAAAGCAAAACCGGCCCGCATGGTGCGAGCCGGTCGGCAGTTCCGATCCAGACGGATCCGTTCCTGGATTACTTGAAGGAGCGCACTTCTTCCCAGGTGTCTTCCACCTTCTGCGTGTAGGCCACCGCCGATTTTACCGGGGTCGGCAGGCGCAGGTCGATCGGCGACATCCGGCCGGTGGACGCCACCAGGCTGAACGCGGCAATCACCTTGTTGGCATTGGACGTGACCAGCAATTCCTGGCTGGTCTCGAGCGTAGCTTCCTGGTTGAGCACATCGAGCGTGGTCTTCTGCCCGACGTCGCGCTCCTGGATAACGCCCTCGAGCGCCAGTTGACCGGCATCGACCGCCGACTTGGCCGATTCAATCTGGGCCACGGCATTCTGCAACTGACTCCAGGACGTCACGACCAGGTCGTTGATTTCGAGCACAGCCGACTGGGCATTGAGCTGCGAAACGATCAACGAGTTGTTGGCCTGCCGGGTCGCCGCGCCGAGAGCGCCGCCCGCATAGATCGGCACCGACACACTCAGCCCGACCTCACCGCCCACCGTCATGCTGTCACCCACGGCGGTCGTGACGTTGCTGGTGAAAGAGGGACCCAGCGAACCAGTCACCGCAACCGTCGGGCCGAAGCCGGAATTTGCGGCATCAAGCGCCGCCTGGGCGGCACGGATGCTCGCCGACGCGCCCAGGATCGAGGGGTTGTATGCATTGGCCAGGGCGACCGCCCGGTCTACCGTAGCGGGGATCAGGCCGCCGAAGTCGAAATCGGAGCTCAGATTGCTCGGCTTGTGGCCGACCCACTGCACGTAGCTCGCCTGCGCGGTCTGCAACGCCGCAATGGCGGCCTTCTGCAGCGCAATGCCCGAGGCAAGGGAGGCCTGTGCCTGGGCGACGTCGATCTTGGTGCCTTCGCCAATATTCTCGCGGTCCTGCGCGGCCTTGACCTGGCTCTGGTAGAACGTGACGCTATCGCTGCGCAGCTTCACCAACTGCGTGTTGAGGATCACGTTCATATAGGCCGAAACTGCATTCAACAGCACGGTGGCTTCGGCCGACCTCAGGGACTGGTTGGCGACCTGAACCTGCGCCCGAGCCTGCTCCACATTCGCGTTGGTCTTATTGCTGTCAAAAAGCGTCTGGCTATAATTAAGCCCCAGGCTGGCCGCCTGCTGGTTGAAGCCAAAGCCAGCCGACTGGCCAAAAGCGTCGGTGACGCTCGCCGCCGCACCAACCTGCGGCCGCGTCGCGGCCTTCTGCAATGCAATGGTCTCGGCCGCCACCTTTACGCTTACCAGGGCAGACCGAACGGCAGGATTGTTCGCGTATGCGGCGGTCAAGGCCGCCTTGAGCGATTCTGCATTTGCTCCAGACATGGAAAAACCGAGGAGCACGACAGCCGTCATCCCCGCACGCATACCAGTTATAGAAAACATAACAACGGCCTCCTGTTGGAGCACACTAAGCCGGCGCCCGCGCGTTAACAACCTGTTAGCACCTTGCCTGTGGATAGCCGACGCACGATTCCAGGCAACCGTGTTTGGGGGGCAACACTTTGTCGCCACACTCGGGCCGGCCGCCCCAGCTTTCCCCTCAGAACACGAATTCCCGAGGGGCCTTACCGGCCGGCAGGGGTGGCAAAGTGGTATTGAATTCCGCCTTACCGGCCACGTCGGCGCCGGATCTCACGAACAGATGGGCGACGGCCGCGGCTCCCTGCCGCACCAGCGCGACCAATCGGCCGCCTTCCGCCAATTGGCCGAAGAGACCCTCCGGCACCACCTCGACAGCGCCATCGAGAATGATGACGTCGAAAGGCCCCTCAGATGGGGCTCCCGCCTCGATCGGACCCTGCACGATCTGGGCATTGTCGAGGCCAAGGCTCGCAAGGTTCCTCCGCGCTTCTTCGGCGAGTGCAACATCGCTTTCGACCGCAACGACGCGAACTGCAAGCTCAGCCAGGACGGCGGTCGAATAGCCGGTGCCGCAACCGAGATCGAGCACGGCGTCATCGGTGTTGATGCGGGCAAGCTGCACCAGGCGCCCGAATGGCGCCGGCGCCGGGAGATAGCGCGGCTCGCCGCTCGCGGGCAGCACATGCGCCTCGTCAATGTAGGCAAGTTCGCGGCGAGCCTCGGGCACGAATATTTCTCGCGGCACCTGCGCCATGACTGAAAGCAGTCGGCGGTCTGTAATGGAGGTCGTGCGGAGCTGGTTCTCCACCATCTTCTTGCGGGCGGCGACAAAGTCTATCATGGGTGAGACGTTCCCGTTAAAACGGCAGTCAGGAACCTAGTCATTAGCCTTGCCCCGTCCGCCGTTCAAGGGCGGAGCCGGCGACGGATCGCGCCCCCGAATTACGAAGACATGCCCAACACTTGCATTAAATACTTTCCGACTAATGAATTGGCGAAAGCAGGTGACAGCCAACCACCGGCATACTACTGACACGAAGCCCAGCAGGAAGCGGAACCTTCAGCCCGCTCAGCACTTCCTCGGTAAGTTTGCTTGCAATTGGCGCCTCCCTACCAGTAGCTGATTTAAATAACCTGAGTCTGTCAACGCATGATTCCTCGCAGATTTCTTACCTCAGCACTACTTGTACTGACGAGCGCTGTCGCTTCCAGTGGCGCAGAAATGTTCACCCATCGGCCTCTCACCCTGTTCAGCGGGCCGGATGCCAGATTCATCACGCGCGCGACGCTCGAACCCGGCATGCCGATAACCGTGCTCTGGTGCAATGCTGCGGCGGATTGGTGCATGGTACGGAGCGGTGAGCTCCAGGGATGGGCGCCGCTGGACGAGTTGAAGGTACGGGGCGCACCAGGCGACTCGGGGGGGCGAGGTTCGGATGGATCGTCATCCGATGGCAGTGTGGTGGCAGAAGGTTCGGCGGCCGCATCCCTTGCAAGCGAGGCTGAGAAGGCCAGCGCGAGTGTCGCGGTGGACCACCAGGGGGTGGGCGTTTCAGTTTCCGCCGCCGGGGTCAGCGTGTCGGCCAAGGTTCGTTAGCGCCCGCCCGAGACATTCCTCCCTTGGCCGGAACAGAGCGGCCAGCGCAGACGTTGTTGGCGCGGAGCGAAGTGAAGGATTTTCGATGGGCTGGCGGGTGTCCATACTTCGGCTGGCAGTGGTGGCGGCGAGCACGACGCTGTGTCTTTTGCAGTTTGCCATCCCCGCCGAGGCGCAATTTCGCCGCAACAGCCAGGGGCAAGTGTTGATCAATCCCCTGCTCTGCTACACCGATCGCCAGGTCCGGCAGGCGATCGCCGCCCAGGGTTTTACCAACATTTTCCTCAACGCCCCCATCGAGGACGTCATCCGGGCCCGCGCCACCCGGGGCAACACTGTCTATTTGATCGACTTCGACCGCTGCGGCGCCACCGGCATCATCGGCGTCGCCCCGCTGCGCCCCGCGAACTGAAGCGGGATCAGCTCAGATCCATCAGCCGGCTTGGGTCGCTCGGCGACGGGGTGACCCGCGCAATCAGTTGGATATCCTCCGGCGCCACCCCCGCCGCAACCAGCCGGCTCCGCAGCAGGTCGACAATCGAGCGCTGCAGCGCTCCATAGGCGGCATGAGTCGACCAAAAGCGGCAGGTGAGCACGACGTTGGTATTGGTGAACTGCTCCAGGAAGATCTCCGGGGCCGGGTTATCAAGAATGCGGTTGTCGCCGCGCAAGGCAGCTTCGATGGCGGGCATTGCCGGCCCCTGCGCGTCGCCCGCCAGTGTGAGGCTGACCGCCAGCATGCGGCGGGGCACGCGGCTGTGGTTCCTCAGTGAAAAATTCCAGAGCGCGGAATTCGGGGCGAACAGCCGGGCGCCGTCATAGGTCCGCAGCGAGCAACTGAAGAGGCCCGTCTCTTCCACGAACCCGACGAGACCGGGCTGGTTGTTGACTTCGATGTAGTCGCCGATCGTGAACGGACGCAGCCAAAGCAGCATAATGCCGGCGGCGATATTGCTCAGCGTTCCCTGCAGGGCGAGGCCAATGGCGATGCCAGCCGCTCCCAGCACGGTTAGCAACGTCGTGGTCTCGATGCCGAGTTGGTTGAGCAGCAGCACCAGCATCAGGATGAAAATGCTGTAGCGCGCCACCGCCATCGCGACCGGCCGCAGCGCGGGATCGACCCCGGGCATCCTGCCCAGCAGCCTGCCGAGCCCCCGATCGACCCAGCGCATCAGCACCAGCGCCGCGACCACGACCACCAGCGCGCCCAACAGGCGCGGCGCGAACGCCTCGGCCCAACCCCAGGCAACAGCGGCGAAATTGCCCACTTCCGACGGGTCGATGATGTTGTTCATTCGTCTGGCAAGCCCCCAAGGATCCAGCACGACAGGAGTTCAATCCGAACGGTCGGACCGATTCTCCGTTCCGTCCAGTAGCCAGCCGATGGAGGAAAATGGAGGCCACGTCCGGACTTCGTCAAGTGAGCGGTGCCAACAACTTAGGTCAAAGGTGAGACAACTACGATTCGCCGGAAATCCTAACAGTTCCGATTCGGAAGTGTCTCACCTTTTTCTTCCATCAGCAGGCAGCGTTCGACGTCGAAAGAGCTCCATCGACAGCACCTTGATCACCTCGTGGATCTGCTTCCGGTAGATGCTGCCGCCGTCCTTCTGTCCCCTCCAAATTGCCGTCAGGTCATCCATCAGCTTTGCCAGTTGCGGCTGGGGCAGGTTCTGGAAATCGATGTCGGCGAGATCATAGAGCCCGGTCTCGAGCAGGCGATTGATGAAGACGCGGATGGGGCGCTCCTCCCGTTCTCGCCTGTCCGCCAGGGCGATCTCCAGCCACCATGCTTCGGTCGCTCGATCGGCGCCCTGCTGCTTGGAATAGGCGTTGTCGGCGAACCGGAATCGCCCTTCCCATTCGACCAGCCAGTGCCACTCAGGGGCGCCCTCGGGCTCGTGCGCCGCCTTTGGCGTCCAAAAGAGGGTAGCGCGTTGCTCCGGCGAATCCTCGCCGTTCGGATAGGCGATGAAGCCGCCTTGGGGCTGCCGGCGCCATGGGAGACGTGCCGTCATGCCGACCTCCGGACAGTCGCCGGGGCGGGCGGCTGGACCCACATGAACAGGACCTGTTTGGAGCCGCACAGCGGGCACCGCATGCGCCCGGCCAACCAGGTGATCGGACAGGCCCGGCCATGGGGCCAGAGCATCGTCGCCAGGTCGAGCGTCATGCCGCTGGTAGCGCACGGCTTCTTCGACTTCAGCCCCTCACGAGTCCGCGCGCAGCGCACCTTCAGCTTCCAGCCTGCATCATAGGCCTGTCCAAGGGTCTCGATCTCGTCCATGTCCAAAGCCAAGACATGAACAGAATGAGAACAAGCCATAGGGCTTGTGGCTCGGAAGCGTTTCAGCCACCGCGCGGTCTATGGTGTGCCGGGTATGGCACGGCCGAGGCTGAGGCCGCTCTGAACGAGCTTATCGCCCGGCGACTGCGCCCAGGCCGCGACGGCTCAGCGCTGTTGACCGACCGCGGCATGGATTTCTTTAATCCACCGGTTCCCCTGCGGACACGGATCCAGGATGCCATTGGCGGCGTTAAGGATGCGCTGACGAGTACAACGCGGGAGTGCCGGGATCCTAAGGCCGGCCCTTCTCGCGCCGATCAATCAGTTGAAAGGACCGACTATGACACGTTCGATTGCGCTGCTGGCGGGTGCTGTCATTCTCTCGGTTGCACTTGGGGGGCCAGCGTTTTCGCAGGGCGCGCCGCAGACGCTGTCCCTGATGAAGGTTGACCCGCAGTCGCTAGCCACCGGCTTTCGGGCATCAAAGGTAGTGGGTAGCTCCGTTATCAACGAGTCCAACGAGACGGTGGGAACGATCGACGACCTGATCGTCACCTCCAGCGAGAAGGTGCCCTTCGCGGTACTGGCGGTCGGCGGCTTCCTAGGCGTGGGCACGAAACTCGTTGTGGTGCCCTACAGCGCACTGGAAGTGCGCAATAAACAGATGGTGCTCCCCGGTGCGACCAAAGAGACGCTGAAGGCTCTTCCGGAGTTTACGTACAGTGACTGAGCGAACCGCCGGTATCTGGCGCGAGGTTTGGCGGCTTCGAGGGAATGTCGGTCATGGCTCCTCCAGGTGAACGTCATGCGGCTCCTTGTCGAGCCGGATCCCCTTGAACGATGGGTGCCTTACCAGCCCGTCGGGTGTGATTTCGGTGAAGGCAACTTCCGCTAGCAGCAGCGGTTGCACCCAGCGGATTACTCGCGCCTCGGCACGCGGCAGGCCCTTGACCGGAAGCCGCTCCACCCGGATCGTGCTCAAAGCAGCCAGCAACTCGCGCCGATCCTTTTCGCTGACGCCGCTGCCCACGCTCCCCCGATAGACGAGTTGGCCATTTTCATAGGTGGCAAGGAACAGGGCTCGGACATCGTCCGGCCCATACGCCGGCGGACGCCAGCCGATAACGATGAACTCCTGCCGCTGGACACACTTCACCTTGATCCAGTTCGGGGAGCGATCGCGGAAGTGATAGATGGCGTTGGTCCGCTTCGCGACGACACCCTCGAACCCGCCCTCGCACATGGCCGCGAGAACCTCTTTGCCGTGGCCCTCTACATGGTGGGAGTATTGGACCGGCGAAGATGGATCGGGAGGGCCGAGCAGCGCCTCGAGGCGATTCTTCCGCTCGACCTGCGGCAATCGCCACACCAGTTCGCCATCCTGCTCCAGCAGGTCGAAGGCCATGAACCGAATCGGGGTATGGCCGTCGAGCGAGTTCTTGAGCAGCGAGAAATCGGAGCGGCCATAGTCATCAAAGGCGCAGATCTCGCCGTCAATCAGCAGCGTGCCCTTGGTGAGCTTGGCGAGCGCCGGGGCGACGTATCCGAACTGCTTGGTCCAGTCGTGCCCCTGGCGGGAATAGAGCCGCACCTGGCCCCCGCTGATCGCGGCCTCGCAGCGGTAGCCGTCGAACTTCATCTCGAACAGCCAGTCGGGCCCGCTGGGCACCTTGTCAGCGAGGGTGGCGAGCTGGAACGGGCGGAAGGCGGGTAGAGCAGACTCGGGCCGGGAGCGGCGGGACGGTCGCGCGGGCTTCGTGGTCTCGATCACCGGGCACTCGCAACTCAGCTGGGATGCGATTTAACCTTGCGACAGCAAGTCCGTTCCGTCAGTCCTGCTTGGGCTTCGGGTTCGTGATCTCCTCGAGCTTCTGCCGCACCATGGCATCCTGCCACATGAGTGCGTCGGCAAGATCCTCGGCATCCTCCCAGTCCAGCCGATAGAGCAGCACGCCGTAGATCTCGACCGGTCCCCCGGTGAGGGCGTCAACCACGCTCCATCCGCTCTCATAGTGCTCGACAACTCTGTATCGGTCGGCCATCCCGATAGAATAGGCCTTTGCCCTTGAAAACGCAAAAAAGCCCGACCCCACCGAGGCGGAGACCGGGATCATCAGAGCATCAGCAGTATTAGGGTTGGCCGCTAAGGTTTTGGAAATGCTTGTCGCTGCAGATACCCGAATGCGGCACGTGAGTCCGGTCTCCGACCGCAGCAGCCCCCCTTAGCCCCCTAAGGGCCGCCCAGGTCTGATGCCCCTCAACAGACCTGGGCGGAAGGAGCAAAAACGCAAAAGGCCCCGCCCTGCCGAAGCAGAGCGGGGCTGATATGACGCCGGACGGAACGACCGCATGGAACCTGGCTGCCGGCACCAAGTTAGGTGCTGCATCAGGAGGTCCGTCATGTCCGACAGTAACCCGCGCGGGTTCCCCACGCCGCCTTTCGATACGCCCCAACAACAACCGCCGGGACTGAGCCGGGCCATGAGGCCGGAGCCGGACTATGGGGAGGACAGCTATAAAGGTTCAGGGCGGCTTCTTGGAAAGAAGACGCTCATCACCGGCGGCGACTCCGGCATCGGCCGGGCGGTCGCGTTGGCTTTCGCGCGCGAGGGGGCCGACGTCGCGATCGCCTACCTCAGCGAAGATGAAGACGCACGGGAGACCCAACGGCTGGTCGAGGCCGCAGGGCGCCGGTTCCTGGGCTCAAGAGCCGACCTGGCGGAGGCAGCCAACTGCAGGGCGGTTGTTGAGAGAGTAGCGGCCGAGTTCCGACAGATTGATGTGCTGGTGAACAACGCTGCTCACCAGGCAACGTTCGCCTCGCCGGAGGAGATCGCCGACGAGGAGTGGGACGTAACTTTCGCCACGAACATTTCGGCGATGTTCTTCATTACCAAAGCTGCGCTCAAGTATATGAAGCCAGGCAGCTCGATCATAAATACCACCTCGATCAATGCAGATTCGCCCAGCCCGCAGCTTCTCGCCTACGCTACCACCAAAGGCGCCATCCAGAACTTCAGCGGTGGCTTGGCCCAGCTCCTGGCGGAGCGCGGCATCAGGGTCAACGCGGTTGCGCCGGGACCGGTGTGGACACCACTCATTCCTTCGACGATGCCGCCGGAAAAAGTGAAGAGTTTTGGCGAACAGGTGCCCATGAAACGGCCAGCTCAGCCATGCGAGCTCGCCCCAGTCTATGTCATGCTGGCGAGCGACGAAGCTAGCTACGTTTCAGGGTCTACCATCGCCGTGACCGGCGGCAAGCCCTTCATTTAACGCCCCATCCACGTGAATTGGCCGCTGCGCCCGACGGGTGGCGGAGAGACATCTGCCCCCTGGCGGCTCTCGCGAGCGCTGACAAAATCGGGTCATCATCGTTTGGCGTTTGCTCGGCAGCGACTCGGTTTCTGAATACAAAAATCCCTGGTCGGGCAGTGGTCCCGTTGTTGACTATGCCTCCTCCGGGGCCCGCCCGTCATAAGCGTTAGTCGGGACCGCCCGATAGACCACGTTGGTGGCGCCAGATGTGGTCTGACGCCCCTCGGCAAGCAGCCCGGCCCGCCGTGCGGCGTCGATCAGGGCCGATCGGGCCTTGTCGGCCGTCGTCCAGCCATCGATGGCGTTTTGGCAGAGCTTGTGCGCCCGACGGAAATAGACGTCCTTCGGCGCGGTCCAGTAGAGGTCGAGGTATTCCAGTGCTTCCCACGCACTTCGGGCCTGATAGTTCCCGGTGCTGTGGAGCTGCAGATAGACAGGTTTCTGGAAGGGGCGATGTCCCATCACTTCCTCCTGATCGGCTAGAAAAAGCGATGCCGCGCGGCCGGAGCCGCCCGGTTAGATTGCCGGCGCCACTGCCGCACCATCGAGGATCGGGACAGGACGCGGAAGTGTGGCGGCAGCCGGGCAAGGCGGTGGATCGTCATCGTCATCCCGGCGATGGCGCCGGAACTTCGGTCGCCATCGTAACGGCCGGCGCCGCCGTTCCGCAATCGGACGGGACGCGCGGGTACCGGCATCTTCGATCGCATCGAGGTGCCGCAACGCCTCGAGAATGGCGTCGACCGACACCAGCGTGCCATCGTCGAGGCGACGCAGGGCCGGCGCATTTTCGACGGCTCGGGCATCCGAGGCCCACGAGGCCAGGGTTGCCCGCTTCTCCTCATGGGGCGCGACGCCGCCCACCGCTCGAATGAGCAGAGCCGTGGCCCCAATGGCCGGCCGCAGTTGCAGGTCGGTGAGGTTCATGTGTCGGGTGAGCATCTCCATTCTCCAATGCACGGCCCCCCGGCCGGAAGCCGGGAGGCGCAGCATCACACTGCAATAGGGTCAGGCCGCCTTGGGCTGCTGGTCGATTTGTTTGGTTTCGACCGGGCGCCCGGAGGCCGAGCCGATCTCGATGCGGCGCGGCTTCAGCTGTTCGGGCACTTCCCGCACGACATCGATGGCCAGAAGGCCGTCCTGCAGCGAGGCATCGGCTACGCGCATGTAGTCCGCCAGGTTGAAAGTCTGCCGGAAGCTGCGATCGGCGATGCCCTTGTAGAGAAGCTGCCGCTCCTCCTTGTCGGCCTTTTTCTCGCCGGCGATCAGCAAGGTATTGCCCTGCTGCGTCAGCTCGATGTCGCCGCGGCCAAAGCCGGCGACGGCCATGGTGATGCGGTAGCGGTCCTCGCTCAGCCGCTCAATGTCGTAGGGCGGCCAGTCCGGCCTGGCGCTGCTGTCGAGCATTTCAAACAGCTGGTCGAAGCCGACCGTGGAACGATAGAGGGGTGCGAAGTCGATGGTCCTCATAGCCATATCCTCATTGAGCAACATGGGTCCAAGCGCCCCGTACGGGCGCACGAAGTGCCGAGCCCTTTGGCCTCGGCGACCCAATAAATGCCAATTCCTTCCTCGGGTTCCCTGACGTCCGACGTTTTTTTTGGGCGCCCAAGACCGCCCGTCACGGCCCGGCCCGAAACGACAAAAGACCCGGTCACCACCGAAGTGGAGACCGGGGCACAGCTGGAGAGACGGCATCAAGGACGGCGATCAGGTGAGGTCAGCCGGAGTTGCCGGAAACCGTGCTGTCGTGCGTGTCGTCAATCTGGAACGACACTAGAGCTGATAGGAGGTGCCTTCCGGCCCCGTCGAGCACCTTGACGCACAAACCTCGCTGGTCGCCGTCGTCGGGCAATTCCTCACTGGCAATTTCGGTCAGCGCGCGCACGGCTTCCCGTCGTGCCGCGCCGAGATTGGGCAGTTCCAATCCCTCACTGTCGTCGGTCGTCGAAATCCCATCGTCGATGACAAAGAAGTACCTCGGCATGCGCTTGGTTCCAGCGGATTGTGCGACAGCAAACGCACGGAAAGGAGATCGGATGCGGGGCCGCCGCGAACACGAAAGTTTTGTTTCGCCCCGGGGGATCCTGGTCCAAATTAGACCAGATGGAGAAGCGAACGCCGTCGCCCTCGCCGGGTCCATTCGCCCGCCACCTCAACGAGGGCGGCCGCGGTTCGTTCAACTACACGAAGAGCGCTCAGGATCGGAACGGGCGACGCTGGACCGGCTCGGGCCGTCCGCCTCTACTCCGTCGACCATGAACGGTGGCATCCGTTTAGCTCCAAAGACTGTGCACAAGCAAAAACTTGGCAAGCGGATCTGATGCTCCCTCGCCCTTCGCGGCCGATGGCGGCTCTGAGGGTACATCCATGTAGGAATTGCGGCCCTGCGGCGCGGCGGCCATGCTGATGTGTGGGCGCGGGATCCACTATCTCGGGGAGGGTTGGCGCCCGGTGGGGAGGGATGTTGCTGCCGGGCGCCTTTCTTTTCAATCGATCGGCCTGCGCTGTGGAGACTCGGCAACACCCGTTGCCCGAGCGCCAGCTTCGCTCGCGCCCGGCTTCAAGAAGTTTGGCCCACCACCCCCCTCAGCTACGGGAGAGTGAGGATGTCGATCTTTGCCGTTACGTTCCGTATTGATGAGCAAGGCGAGCAGGGCTCGCGCCGCAAATCGATCGCCGCATGCTGCCGGCAGGAGGCAGTTGGTCCCGTTAGGGCAGAAGCGGCGTCATTCTTCGTGCTGGAGTCCTCCAAGACCAGCACCGAGTTGGCACACTCGATCTATCTCAAATCGCTACTGCACGCCTCGCGGGACAAGATGCTGGTCGTGGACTTGGTTACCAAGGATTACATGGTCATCGGCGACCTCGATGACTCGGCTATAGCGGCGCTCATGGCCGAGATCGACAAACGGTCGACTCCGACCGCCACGCGGCAGGCGCAAGCGTAACCCCCATGCACAAGAACCCGGCCCCGCCGAAGCGGAGACCGGGGCTTACGTTCGTGTCCAACAAACTACTAGGTGGTCGGCTTGCCCACGCCTTACCAGGATACGTTGACGCCGGCGCGACCACCAACCGTTCCATAGCTGGTGCCGACGGCAATGCCGCCGTCAAAGGTCACATCGTCGTTCAGGCGAAAGGCACCTCCAACGCCAACGGCCGAATAGCCGTTGAAAGTGCCCACGTGCGCCGAGGCGCCGAAGTGCTTGCCCGGGTCCACGGTCGTGCCCGGCAACGAAAGTCCGAGTGCCGCACCCTCTTGAGCCTTGTTGGCCGATTCCTGCGCCTTTTCAGCCGCCGCCTTCGCATCGAGGGCGTCCTGCTCGGTCTGGGTAACTCCGGTCACGACGCCAGTCGCTGTGACTGTCTTGGTCACGCCGGTCTGGGCATTGATGCAAGTGGCAGTTCCCGGGTCGTAGAAGAAATGGGCCCCATAGAGCGAGCAGACTCTGACGTACTCAACCGCAGCAGACGCAGGAGGCGTCATCACGCTCCACTGCCCCAGCCCCAAGATGATACCGACACTGATTGCAAAGCTGCGCTTCATTTTATCCCCCACGTCCAACAAAGCGCCTCCGAAGTGAGGCGAGACTGGGCCAGTCTACGCCTTATGGACGCCCAACTGTCAAGCGCTCCCTAGACTCGCACAGGACGGCGGCGCTGACCTGAAATGACGAAAGCCCTGGCCCTACCAAAGCGGGGACCGGGGCAAGCATTCCGTTTAGTTTGCGATTTTGCGCAGGTAGCCGGGTAGGGCGGCGGCCATCGCGATATCCGCCCGGTAGGTCGGAAGCGGGGCACTGTCTTGCCCGCCAAGGCGTCGGTGCAATCGGGTAGGAAGCCGGATTGACGTTAAGTCGCTGAGATGCGCACCGGGCAATGATCACGCTTGTGCTTGGACTTCTCTTCACTCACCTCAGTGACGATATTACCGTCAGTAAAGTGAAGAGCGAAGCTGCAGCGGATCCGGCGAGCGTATGGTCAAAAGTAGGTTCCATTTTTCGCGAACATAGTGGGCCAGACCATCCGGCGATGGGCGGCGGAATCATCCACGTTCAGTAAGGCAGCGCCTCATCAGCTTTGCTGGTGAGACACACCTTCGCCGTCCCGCCCATTCCCAGCCGGCGAGCCGCCGCCCGGCTCAAGTCGATCACCCTGCCCCGCGCGAACGGCCCCCGATCGTTGATCCTGACCACCACGCTGCGGCCGGTGCGCTGATCGACTACCCGCACCATCGTCCCGAACGGCAGGCTCCGGTGCGCCGCCGTCATGCCGCTGCCGTCGAAGTGTTCGCCATTGGCCGTGCGGTGACCGGATTCAGGCCCGTACCTGGATGCCAACCCACACTGGTGGAACTCGGCCGCTTGGCCGTGCGTGACAGCGAAAATGAAAAGGCCGCCCATGATGAGGGCGGCCAATAAGCAGGTCGTGATCAAGGTCTTCATGCCGGGCTACTCGTGATCCCGGTGGTCGGGGCCGCCGAGCCGCACCATCTCCTCAAGCAGACGCCGGATGGTGTCCTTGGAGGAGAGGAAGCGCGCGGTCGCCTCGAGCACGAACCATGTCGAGAAGCCGGCGGCGCAGCCGGCCGCCAGATGGAACTCCAACCCGGATCCATCGAGGAACCACAGGATCTTCTGAACCGCCGGGGCGAAGATGACGCCGGCGGGTATGCTGCAGGCGCCGCGATAGACCGCGTTGGCCCAATTGCGGGGGGCCACCATGATCATTGAGATTGAAACCCCAATGATGGAACCTACGATTTTAGCCAGCCACGGATCCATCACCAGCGCCGCCCCTCGTTGCGTGTTCATGTCGTCTTGCCCCGCGCCAGATCAGCCGGCCGGCGACGGCGGAAGCGGCGTCGGGGCGACGACTGAAGTCGCAGCGGCCGACAGCGCGAGCTTGCTGGTGGCGGCGTTGAGGATCCATTTGTCGGTGGCGCCGAGCAGATCTACCGCCTCCGGTACCGACGCCTTGACCAGATCCAGGATCAACGTCGCGGCCGGCGAGCTGGGGGCGATAAGGAGGTTGGGGCCGTACTGGGCGAGCGCGTT
>DATJHO010000090.1:0-54136 GCA_035493835.1 Devosiaceae bacterium | reverse complement strand
CGTTGAAGCGCACCATGCCTTCCCACACATTGTCGTCGGCCCGCTGCGCGCCCTGGACGACATAGGAATTCAGTAATCGCAAATTCTTGGGCGTGCGGGCTCCGCCGCTCAGTCCGACAAGGTGGGCGCAGAGCTGGGTGCCGTCGCCGCACAACGTGACGCGGACCCGCGCCTGCCCATCATCGGACTGCCACGAGCCGACCGGTGATAGTTTCGGCCCGGCCGCCAGGGCAGGGGCCAGAGGCAAGGCACAAAAAACCGCTGCGACGGCCAGTCGCGCAAAGGTTGACATTGATGATGGTCTCCTAATTTCCTGCCCTGCCGCCAGTATTGTGCGAAAAGGGCCCAAATATGATCCGGAGTACCGCTACAGAAGGCGATATTTTGACCGGATAACGGCAGCAAACGTGAATAGTTCCGCAGCATCTGGCCATGATGACCAGAGAATCTGGTCCAAATGGCTGCAATCAACCGCAAACGTCAGTTGTCTGGCGAAATCATCAGGAACAATATTGTGGTTACTCGTAGGCCACCTGCATCTCGGCGATTTCGGCCAGCGCGGCATTGAACGCCCGCCAATCGTCTTCGGCCGCGATGGGGGCCCATAGCTCCTCCATTTCCTCGATCAGCATCGTCCGGGGTTTTTGCCGCACGAAGTAGGGGTGATCGAGCTTGAGGCCGGGTCGCGGCTCGTAGGCGTCGAGGATGGCGCGGAAGGCGGCGAAATCCTCGGTGGCATAATGATCGGCGGCGGGGCTTGCGGCGGCCCGGCCTGCGCTCAGGCGGCCGCCATGCCAGTCGAAAAAAGACTGCTCATAGGGCGCCTTGCTGGCCATGAAGAAGGCAAAGAGCGCGGTGACGAACTCGGCATCCTTCTCCTCGCCCTGCGACAAGAGACCGAAGCGGGAGAGGATTGCGGCGGCGACATCGGCGCGAAAGGCGGGCCAGAAGGTGTTGAGCGCCGGCTCCAGCAGGTCCACGTTCGACAGCGGCACCAGGCATTCGGCCAGCCGGGTCAGATTCCAGGCCAGGGCATCGGGCTGGCGGCCGAAGGCATAAAGGCCGCTCTCATCGAAATAGGCGGCGGTGAAGGCCGGATCGTAGAACGGCAGGAAGCGCCATGGGCCGTAATCAAAACTCTCGCCGGTGATGTTGATGTTGTCGGTGTTGAGCACGCCATGCACGAACCCGGCGGCAATCCACTGCGCGCCGAGCCGGGCGACGTTTCTTGCCACCCGCTCCATGAAGGCGGCGGCGCGCTGGGCCCGGTCGTCGCGCCAGCAATCGGGCAAATAGGTCTTGATGCAATAATCGAGCAGTCTTTCGAGATTGGCCTCGTCCCTGAGATAGGCGAGGCGCTGGAAGGAGCCGATGCGGATATGGGAATGGCTGAGCCGGGTCAGCACCGAGGCGCGGGTGGGTGAGGGCTCGTCGTGGCGTTCCAGCTCCTCGCCCGTCTCGACGAGGGCGAAGGATTTGCTGGTATAGACTCCGAGCGCCTCCAGCATTTCGGTCGCCAGCACTTCGCGGACGCCGCCCTTGAGCGTCAGCCTGCCGTCGGCGTTGCGCGACCACGGGGTGCGGCCCGAGCCCTTGGTGCCGAAATCCAGCAGGCGCCCGTCCTCGAGGTCATAGCCTTGCGCGAACAGGAAGCCGCGGCCGTCGCCGAGGAAGGGGTTGTAGGACTGGAACTGGTGGCCGTGATAGCGCAGCGCCAGCGGCTGCTCGAAACTGCCGGGGAGGGGCACGAAGCGGCCGAAGTGCTCGAGCCATTGTGCTTCGGTGAGATCGCCGAGCCCCATCCGTGCCGCCCAACGCTCATTGCGGTAGCGCAGCGTCAGGGCTGGGAAGCGTGCCGGGGCAACGATGTCGTAAAAGGCATCACCGAGATCGGCGTGGGCGAAGGCGGGGCGGAAGGTCGGCATTTTTGAGCCTTTCGTGCTGGGCTACCCCTCACCCTGGCCCTCTCCCCAGAGGGGCGAGGGGACGATGGAACCGCGAGGGTGCAGCGGCGAAAACCCTCGCCCTCTGGGAGAGGGAAGTTGGGGGCGCGGTCACAGCTTGGTCTTCCTTCTCCCCTCATGGGAGAAGGTGGCGCGAAGCGGCGGATGAGGGGGCTGGGAGAGGTCGCCCCCGCTATCTCCGGAACACACCCACCACTTCCACATGCGTTGAAAACGCGAACTGGTCGACCGGGGTTACGGCTTCGAGGCCATATCCTCCCTCGGTCAGGATCTTCGCGTCGCGCGCAAACGTCTTTGGATCGCATGAGACGGCGACCACGGTCTTGACCTTGCTCCTGGCAAGTTCGCGCGATTGCGCTTCGGCGCCGGCCCGGGGCGGATCGAAGACCACGCCATCAAAGCGGTTGAGCTCGATGGCCGTCAGCGGTTCGCGGAAAAGGTCGCGGCGCTCGGCGGTGATGGCCTTGAGCCCACGCGTCTTGTTGTGGGCCTTGATCAGGGAAGCAATGCCGGCCTTGTCGCTGTCGGCGGCATAGACCTTTGTCCGCTCGGCCAGCCGCAGCGCGAAGGGGCCGACGCCGCAGAACAGGTCCGCGATGTTTTCCGCGCCCTTGAGCCCTGTGAGTACCGCGGCAGCGAGGATCTCTTCGGCCGCCTCGGTCGCCTGCAGGAAGCCTGAGGGTGGAATTTCGAGCAAGGCCTTGCCCATGCGCATGGCAGGCGCTTGTGCCACGAGGATCGGCTCGCCATCGAGCGACAGCCTGGCGAGGCCGAAACGGGCCATCAGCGGCGCCAGCCGGTCCGGCTTGGGTTTTCGTTCGGATTTGACCGCAACGTCGATGCCGGTGAGCGTTGCGGTAAAGGAAACGTCGCAATCGCCGATCGCACCGTAGATGGCGCGGGCGATGGCTGGAGCCCCGGCCAGCGCCGGGACGGTGATCGGGCAATGGTCGATGTCGTGGAGCTCGTGGGTGTGAAAACCCATGAAGCCGGCGCCGGTCTTTTTCGCGTGCAACGTCACACGGCGGCGGCCGGTGCCGCGCGCGTCTACAAGCGGGCCGACTGGCACGGCGATTCCGGCATGGCTCAGGGCCGTTTCGACCAGGGAGCGCTTGAAGCCGGCATAGGTTTCCGCATCGAGATGCTGCAATTGGCAGCCGCCGCACGCGCCGAAATGCGGGCAGAACGGCGTGATGCGGTGCGGGCTCGCCGCGAGTAGCGAAAGCAAAGTGCCGCGCTCGCCGGCGACGGCGATTTCGACTTCTTCACCGGAGAGGGTCAGGGGCACGAAGACGCGGCGGCCTTCGACCTCGGCAATCCCCTCGCCGCGCTGGCCGAGGGAGGTGATTCGGACGGTTGTGCTCATGGCTCACCCCTCATCCGGCACTGCGCGCCACCCCGGATCGGGTGCGGGGCAGGCTCTTCTCCCGCAAGGGGAGAAGGAAAGAAAGCCGTGCCGCAGCTTCCCTCTCCCCTTGCGGGAGAGGGTACCGGCAGGCGCGTGAGGGGTTCTGACTCATGCAGCCGGTCGGCTCGCCGCTTCGAGCAGGCTCGCCAGCGAAATGAAGGGAATCCCCGTGCGCTCGGAGAGGCCGGACGCGCAGGTGGAGACGGTGGAGACGCCGAGGGTGCAATCGGCAGGAATGTCGGATTTGGCGAAGCGGGTAGCCCATTCGTTGAGTTCGGGGACGAAAAGCCCCTTGTCACCGGCATAGCCGCAACAGCTGACGGAGGAAAGCACGGCGATGCGGTTGGCGGCGGCGGCGGCAATTGCTTCGGTCGCGGTCTGCTCCTTGAGGCGCTGGGCCGAGCAATTGTGGTGCACCGCCACAACCGGCAGCGGCCGGGTGATTTTGAGGTGCGGCAGCACGTGCTCGGCCAAGAACTCGGCGCTGTCGGCGACCATCGCGCCGTCAGTCCCGCGCAGATGTTTTGCGCAGGTGGAGGCATCGGTGAGAACCGGCAGGGCGCCATGTTCAGAAAGGGACGAAAGCTCGGTCGCAAGGCGCGCGCCAACCTGCTTCGCCTCCTCCGGAAAGCCTTTCGACTGCCAGGGCTGGCCGCAGCATTTTCCATCCACGGTTTCCGGCACGGTCACCTCGTAGCCGACCCGCTGCAGCAGGGCGATCATCGCCTCGGGCGTCGATAGGAAATCACCGTCGGTGTCGGCGCTGCCGAACATCCGGGTCGGACACGCCGGGAAATAGACGACCTTGCCGCGGGGCGAGATTTGTTGGGCGATGCTGACCGGAAAACCGTCAGTCTTGGGCGACTGGCGGAGGTTTGGCCGCTTCGGCGCGCCCGGGCCCGGCCGCAGGGTGGCGGTCGAAACGCGCGGCACCCGGCTGTTGCTCACCCGGCGCGCGATCCGGGCCAGGGCGTCGGTTGCGCCATTGCCGATGATGGTGCGCGAAAACGCCGTCACGCCCACCGCCAGCTCCATGGTCTTTTCGGCGGCGCCGGCGTGCTCGGCCAGCCAATGGGCGGTGCGCTTGTCGGCCTCGCTGCGGCCGCGGGCGCGTTCGCCCAGCACCATGGTGCCGGTCTCGATGCCCACCGGGCAGCGCAGCGCGCAGACATTGCCGGCGGCGCAGGTCGCAAGGCCGGCATAGGCAAAACCTTCGTCCAGCGCTGCGAGCCGTTCCGGGTCCTCGCCGCTGCGCCTCAGCCGGGCTCGTTCCCGGGCGACGACGATTCTTTGCCGCGGTGTCAGCGTCAGGCCGGCGGAGGGGCAGGCCGGCTCGCAAAAACCGCATTCGATGCAGAGGTCGATGGCTTCGTCCGTGGGCGCCATCTGCTTGAAATTCTTGAGGTGAACCTCATGATCCTCCGTGAGCAGCACCCCCGGGTTGAGCAGCCCCTCGGGATCGAACAGCGTCTTGATGCGCGACATCAGCGCGTAGGCCTTGGCGCCCCATTCGGCCTCGACGAAGGGCGCGATGGCGCGGCCGGTGCCGTGCTCGGCCTTGAGCGAGCCCTGATAGCGGACGGAGACGAGATCGGAGAGGTCCTTCGACAGAAGGTCGAATTTTTCGGCGGCGCCGGGCGCGGCGAGGTCATCGCCCATCTGGAAATGGAGGTTGCCGGCAAGGGCATGGCCAAAAATGACCGCATCGGGATAGCCGTGACGGTCGAGCAGCTTTCTGAGGTCGATGACGAAATCGGCGAGCCGGTCGATCGGGGCGGCGACGTCCTCGGTCAGCATGGCCGTGCCCTTGGGTCGCGCCGCCCCGGCCGAGGCGAAAAATCCCTTGCGAATGTCCCAGAGCGCGTGGTTGCGCGCCTCATCGGTCGAAAAATCGATCCAGGTCGCGCCCTCCGCGGCGAGGATTTCGATCGTTTTCTCCAGTTCCTCCTCGAGCAACAGTTCGTCGGGGGCCGCGACGTCGATCAGCACTGCCGGGGAGTTTTCGGTGAGGTGCGGCCGCAGGGAGGCGAGCGGGGCCAGGTGCTCGACGGTCGCCAGCGCACGGCGCTCGATATATTCGGCGGCGGTCACCCCGGTGGTCGACTGGATGCCGCCATTGGAAAGCCGGGTGATGGCACGGGCGCAGGAATGGGGATCCGGGAACGGCACCAGCGCCGTCGCCTTGAACGGGTGCTCGTCGATGGTGTTGTAGGTGACCTCGGCAACGAAGCCGAGCGTCCCCTCCGAGCCAACGATCAGGTGCGTCAGGATATCGATGGGGTCGTGGAAATCGATGAGTGCGTTGAGCGAATAGCCGACGGTGTTCTTGATCCGGTATTTGCGGCGGATAAGCGCCACCAGTTCCGGATCGGCTTCGACCTCGTGATGAAGCTCGTGCAGCGCCTCCAGCAATTCGGGCTTCTTTTTTTGAAAACTTTCGCGCGACTGCTGGGAGCCGGAATCGAGCACGGTGCCGTCCGTCAGCATCACGCGGAGGCGATCCATGGTGTGGTACGTATTATAAGCAACGCCGCAGCACATGCCCGAGGAATTGTTGTTGACGACGCCGCCGATCTTGCAGGTCGCCTGGCTCGCTGGATCCGGTCCCAGCTTCTTGTTGAAGGGTTTTAATGCCCGGTTGGCGTTGGCGACGATAATGGCGGGCCCGAGCGTCACCCGCTCCCCGTTCTCATGGACTTGCAGCTTGCGCCAGCCGTCGCCGAGTACGGCGAGCACGCCCTCGGTGATTGCCTGGCCCGAAAGCGAGGTACCGGCGGCGCGAAAGGTCACAGGCAGCCCCTCGGCGCGGGCCGCGCTCAAGACGGCGCGGACTTCGTGTTCGGTGTTGATGATTACTACCAGCGCCGGCACCAGCCGATAGGCGCTGGCGTCACCGGAATAGGCGTAGGTGTAGAGCGGGTCGGTCAGCATCCGGCTCGCCTCGATCACGTCGGCCAGGCTGGCGACGATGCGCCTCGCGGCCGCGGGCCGATCCACCTCGATGCGCTCAATCTTATTCATTTCCGCCCCTCCTCGGCTGTATTTTCCCCGATGTTACACGCGATCGGCGGCAAGGGGGAAGGGACAGTGAAGCCGGAAGGTGGTGAGTTTGAGGGTTCTTGCTGGCCCCATCGCCTCTTTCCCCTAAAGGGGGAGGGATCGAGGGTGGAAGTTGTTGTGACAAGCTCAGTGCCTGCGACAACAACCCCCATCCGACTGTCGCCACCCCGCTCAAGGGGGAGGGAATCCTGCGGCACGTCGTCGAGGGGGCATCAAGAATTGCCGGATGGGGGCGTGTTCGTGACGGGTTGAACCCCCACCCGGCTTTACCGGTGGCAATGCCACCGGATCTCGTTACAGATCCACGTTGCGGCGGCGGATCAGTTCGGCGGCCTTGCGCAAAATGTCGGCGAGCCGGCGCTGGCTTTCCTCGTCGCCCTCGTCGAGGGTGTCCGAGATGGCGGCCTTGAGATCGCGGCGGGCGACGTTGACTTCCTCGATGACGCCGGGGATGTCGCGGTCTTCACGGTCGCGCCGGCCGGGGCGGTCACGGCGGTCGTCGTCGCGCGGGCGGTCATTCCACCAGCCGCCGTCGTGCTCGGCTGCCTTTTCGCGCCATTGCTTCATGCGCTCGCCGGCCGCCCCGAGAAAATCGAGGGTGGTCTGCACGGCCTGACGGTTTTCATTGAGGTGCGCCCGGCCCTCCTCGGTGATGGTATAAAGCTTCTTGTTGCCTTCGGCCGAGGAGGTGACGAAGCCGGCTTCCTCGAGGAAGGTCAGCGCCGGATAGACGATGCCGGGGCTGGGCGAATAAAAGCCCGCTGTCTTTTCCTCGATCGCCTTGATCAGGTCATAGCCATGGCGCGGTTGCTGCTCGATCAGATAGAGCGCGACAAGGCGCAGATCGCCGCTGGCCAGCATCCTGCCGACGCGGATGTTGTCGCCGAAATTGCCCCAATTGCCAAAGCCGCCGCCCCAGCCGGCCCCGCCAAAGCCGCCCCCGAAGCCGCGACGGCCGCCGGCCTCGAATGGGTGCCAGTGGCGATCGTGGTGATGGTCGCGATGAAAATCTCGCATAATGCTCTCCGATATATCTTGTGATGCACGGAAGATGCGTTCTCACCGCCGCCGAGTCAAGATACGCCGCAAGATATATCGTGGCGCACTCGATCCCTCAGTCGGCGATGGCCAGCTGATAGCGCGCGGCGGACTCCTTGAGGCGCCGCTTGGCCCCATCGCTGCTGACCTGCCCCCACCAGGCACCGTACAGCCGGTCGAAGGCGAACGGCTCGACGGCCGCGACGATGGCGTCCACCGCGCGCCGATTGAGCGGGATATAGTTCGGAAAGCTGCGCATGAAACTCATCCAGCGCGGGTCGGCGGCAACCATGATGGTATCGCCCGTGAGAAGGGCGCCCCTGCCGGCTTCGCCTGCGGCCCAATGCAGCACGGTCGAACCCCTAAAATGCCCGCCGCAGCGGATCAGGGTGATGCCCTGTCCAAGATCGTGCGTCTCGCCCGCCCAGAAGCGGATGTTTGCGCTCGGCCGCATGACATAGGGGGCGAGGTCTTCGTGAAGATATATCGGCGCGTTATCGAGCGCCTCGCTCCACTCGACCATCGCTGCGAAGAAGTGCGGGTGCGAGATGGCAATCGCCCTGAGCCCGCCAAGCGCCCGCAGCTTTTCGATGCCGTCCGGGTGGACCAGCGGGATGCAATCCCACATCACGGCGCCGCCCGTCTGGGCTACGACCAGCGCCCGCTGGCTGATGGCGATGCCCGGGGTCGTACCCATGCCGAAGAACCCTGGCCCGAGTTCGCGCCAGTCGATCCGGTGGATTTGGCGCAGTTCGCCCGGCGTGGTCCAGGCCTGCCCGTTTGGGTTCACATATTGCCGCTCGTCCTCGCAGATCGGGCAGTGCGTGGGCGGGGACCCGGACGGGGCGTATTGCACGCCGCAGGTGATGCAGATGTAGGGACTGTCGGGCACGGCCTCCTCCTTGCTCGTCGAAGGGAAGGTAACGCGGGAGCGGGTGGGAGGCCAATGCGCTTGCGTTGGGGTGGGGGTGGCCAAGCACTGCAGCCGTGGAGCAGTACCCGCAAAACAAGAAGCCCGGCCTTTGCGGGGCCGGGCTTTAAAAACTCTGAGTTCGCCTGAGGCTTATTCGGCCTTGGGCTCGGCGCTGGCGGCCTCAGCGGCCGCGGCTGCTTCTGCGGCTTCCTTGGCGGCCAGTTCCTGGGCCAGGGCCTCGGCGGCGGCGACCTTTTCGGCCTCGCGTGCATCCTTGGCGGCCTGCGCGGCGGTGCGCTCGGTATCCTGGATCTTGCGGGTACGGGCGTTGGTCGATTCGAAAATGCGGGCGGCCTTACCGCGACGATCGCGCAAGTAGTACAACTTGGCGCGACGCACCTTGCCGCGCTTCATCACTTCGATATGGTCGATATTGGGCGAATAGATCGGGAACACGCGCTCCACGCCCTCGCCATAGGAAATCTTGCGGACGGTGAAGTTTTCGTGGATGCCCGAGCCGGAGCGGGCGATCACCAAGCCTTCATAGGCCTGCAGGCGTTCCTTTTCGCCTTCGCGCACCTTCACCCACACCTTGACGGTGTCGCCATGGGTGAATTCGGGGTGGCGATTGCCGCCCAGCGCTTCGGCCTGCTCCTTATTGAGCTGTTCGATGATGTTCATTCGTCGATCCGTTCTGATCTTTTCGTAGGGGCGACTTGCTCGGAAAAGTGATCCGATCGCCCGGTCTTGGTTGCACGGAGGTTTTTGCCGGTTCCTTCAAGGCTTTCGCCAAGGGCCAGCATTGGTTGCGCGCCTATACTGGAAAGAGCGGGAAGAGTCTAGGGGAGGCGTGCCCCTTCGTCCCTCGCCCCCCTCAAGGGAGAGGGTCAGGGTGAGGGGTGCAGCGGTGAAGCGGGCGGGGTGTAGCTGGCAACCAGATCATGTGGAAAGGCTGCACCCTCACCCGGCCTCCGCTTCGCTCGGCCGACCTCGCCCCTCAGAGGAGAGCAGGCCCGAAGGCTGAGTTACTCCAGCAGATCCGGCCGCCGAGTTCGTGTCAGCGCAAGGCTCTGCTCGTGCCGCCATTTTTTCACCTTGGCGTGGTCGCCCGAGGTGAGCACGGGTGGAATCTCCTGGCCCTCGAACACCGGCGGGCGGGTATATTGCGGATATTCCAAAAGGCAGTTCTCGAAACTCTCGTCGGCGTGGCTGTCGGCTGCGCCGAGGACGCCGGGGATCAGGCGAACCACGGCTTCGAGCAGCACCATGGCGGCGACCTCGCCGCCGGCGAGCACGTAGTCGCCGATGGAGATTTCCTGGAGCCCGCGCGCCTCGATGACGCGCTGGTCGACCCCCTCGAAGCGGCCGCAGATAAGCACCGCGCCGGGCCCCGTCGAAAGTTCGCGAACCTGCGCCTGGGTCAGCGGTTTTCCGCGCGGGCTCATCAGGATTTTTGGGCGTGGGTCGTCCGGGGGTGAAACCGCATCGATTGCCGAGGCGAGGATGTCAGGTTTCAGCACCATGCCCGGGCCGCCGCCGGCGGGGGTATCATCGACCGTCCGGTATTTGTCGACCGAAAAGTCACGGAGATTGGTGGCTTTTAGCGACCAGAGTCCTTCCCCCAGCCCGCGTCCGATGACCGAGGCGCCGAGGGGGCCGGGAAAGAGGTCGGGAAAAAGCGTGATGACGTCGGCACGCCAGCTCACGCGGTTTCCCCGTTGGAATCTTCGCCGGCCGATTCCTCGCCCTCGATCTCGACCGGGGGCACGACTACGAGATAGCCGCCCGAGAGATGGATTTCCGGCACGGCAGCGTGGGTGAAGGGGATGAGCCGCGTCTCCTGGCCGGTGCCGCCGATTTCGAGAATGTCGCCAGCGCCATAGTTCGGCACCGCCAGCACTTTTCCGAAAACGGCGCCGTCCTGCCCCCGGGCCTCGAGGCCGATGAGGTCGACGAGATAAAAATCGTCCTCGTCCTCGATCTCGGGAAGCCGGTCGCGGTCGATATAGAGCTCAACGCCGTTGAGCTTTTCCGCCGCCGAGCGCTCGGTGACGCCCTTCAGCCGTGCGACCAGGACATTGGTGGTGGCCCGCGCGGTCTCGACGGTGATGCTGAGGCCCGGCCGGTTGGTCGAAAACGTGCCGTATTCAATCAGCGCCAACGGTTCTTCAGCGAAGGATTGGATGCGCACCTCGCCCTTGATGCCGTGGGCGGCACCAATCCGGCCCATCAACAGGCGCTGTGTTTTGGGATCAGGCATGATTTGCGTCCGTGCCCGTAGCACCCTCCACCCGTCCTCCCCCACAAGGGGGGAGGTGGCGATGCCGCACGACCGTGCCACACCGGGCACCCTCCCCCTTGGGGGGAGGGTTGGGGAGGGGGTGGGCCCGCGGCATCAACTTGGCCTTTACGCGGAAGCTTCTTCGGCCGGCGCGTTGGCGGCGGCTTCGGCTTCGGCCTGGGCCTTGGCGCGGGTCTCGGCGCGCTCGGTCGCCTTGGCGCCCGGCTTGGCCTTGTTGGGGTTGCTGCGCGGGGCGCGCTTCAGGAGGCCCGCGGCGTCGAGGAAGCGCTCCACGCGATCGGTCGGCTGGGCGCCGACGGCGATCCAATGCTGGGCGCGCTCGGTCACGAGGGTGACGCGCTTGGTCTCGTCCGAAAGGATCGGGTCATAGGTGCCGAGCTTTTCGATGAAGCGGCCATCGCGGGGCGAGCGGGCGTCGGCAACGACGATGTGGTAGAACGGGCGCTTCTTGGTGCCGGCGCGGGCGAGACGAAGTTTCAGCGACATGTTTTCTCCTGAGATTCTGCTGATTGGTTGAGATTATTTCTTGCGGGGCGAAAAGCCGCCGCCGAGACCGGGAAGGCCCGGAAAGCGCGAGGCGCCCGGACCGGAACTGAGGAGCTTGCCGACATCGGTCGGCAGCTTTTCGGCCATGGTTTTCGGCGCAGCACCGGCGCCGGGAATGGAATTGGGGTCGATCCCCATCTGGCGCGCCATCTGCTCGAGCTGGGCCGGGTCCATCTTCGACGGGTCCGGCATGTTGCCGAGGTCCGGCATCATGCCGCCCATCTTGCCGCCGAACATGCCGGCGAGGCTGCCGAGGCCGCCCTTGGAAACCTTCTTCATCATGTCCGCCATCTGGCGGTGCTGCTTGACGAGTTTGTTGACGTCCTCGACCCTGGTGCCCGAGCCCTTGGCGATGCGGATTCGGCGCTTGGCATTGAGCACATCGGGGTTGGCGCGCTCGGCCTTGGTCATCGAATTGATGATGGCGACCTGCCGGTCGAAGACCTTTTCGTCAATATTGGCGCCGGCCATCGCCTTCTTCATCTGGCCCATGCCCGGCATCAGGCCCATCAGGCCATTCATGCCGCCCATCTTCTTCATCTGGATGAGCTGGTTGCGCAGGTCATCAAGGTCGAAAACGCCCTTCTTGAGCTTTTTCGCCATCCTGGCGGCTTCGTCGGCGGAAACCGTCTGTGCGGCTTTTTCCACCAGCGAGACGATGTCGCCCATGCCGAGGATGCGGTCGGCGATGCGGGAAGGATAAAAGTCCTCGAGCGCATCCATCTTTTCGCCGACGCCGATCAGTTTGATCGGCTTGCCGGTCGCGGCGCGCATCGAGAGCGCAGCACCGCCGCGGCCGTCGCCGTCGACGCGGGTGAGGATGATGCCGGTCAGGTCGACGCGGGCGTCAAAAGAGCGGGCGAGGTTGACCGCGTCCTGGCCGGTGAGCGCATCGACCACGAGCAGGATTTCGTGCGGATCGGAGACGGATTTGATCTCGGCCGTCTCGGCCATCAGCTCTTCGTCGATATGCGTGCGGCCCGCGGTATCGAGCATCAGCACGTCATAGCCGCCGAGCCGGCCTTCGCGCACGGCGCGGCGGGCGATTTCCACCGGCGTCTCGGTCGCGATGATGGGAAGGGTGTCGACCTCGACCTGCTCGCCGAGCACGCGGAGCTGCTCCATGGCGGCGGGGCGGCGGGTATCGAGCGAGGCAAGCAAAACCTTCTTGTTCTGCCGCTCCTTCAGGCGCTTCGCGATCTTGGCGGTGGTGGTGGTCTTGCCCGAGCCCTGCAGGCCGACCATGAGGATGGTGACGGGGGCAGGGGCGTTGAGGTCGATACCAACCTGCGTCTCGCCCAGCACGCGGACCAGTTCGTCATGAACGATTTTGACGACCTGCTGGCCGGGGGTGACGGATTTGGTCACCTCGGCGCCGACGGCGCGCTCGCGCACCTGTTCGACGAAGGCGCGGACCACTTCGAGCGACACGTCGGCCTCGATCAGCGCGCGGCGAACCTCGCGCAGCGCCGCATCGACGTCGGCCTCGCTCAGCGCGCCGCGGCCCCTGAGGCCATCGAAAACTTTCCCTAAGCGGTCGCTTAGACTTTCAAACATGCTCTTGGTCCCTTTCTCGACGGCGCTTCGTCGAGATATGGTTTCCGCCGTGCCAAACACCAATCGCACCCGCGGGCGCTAACGCTGGCGGGTGTTGACCTCCGGGATCTCTTTATACCTTTGCGGGTCCCGGTCGGCTGATCAGGGGTTTGGCCTGATGGATTTACAAGGTGGAAATAGGGGCAAAGCCTTCGGGAGTCAATTGGCGTGGGGCCAAGGGGGGAAGATGTGGCTGCGATCTCCACGCGATGGCTAAGGCAAAGCCGCGCCATAGGCGCCCCTTCCCTCAAGGGGGAGGAAGACGAAGGAACCGCAATTCCCTTCGGGAGGAAGGGCGGCGCCAAGGCGGGGCACAGCCGCTCGGCGAAAAATCCCCTTGAACCTATAGCGGCTGGAGGTCTTACCTTCTGGGTATCAGAGGATGCCATGCCCCACGATCAGTCGCATCACGACCACGACCATCACCATGATCACCATCACGGCCCGGGGCATGCTCATGCGCCGACTAACTTCGGGCGGGCTTTTCTCATTGGTATCGGGCTCAACACGGCCTTCATCGTCGCCGAGGTGGTTGCCGGCCTTCTCGGCAATTCGGTCGCCCTGCTTGCCGATGCCGGTCACAATCTGAGCGATGTGCTCGGGCTTGTGGTCGCCTGGGTTGCGAGCGTACTCGTGCGGCGGGCGCCCACCGCCCGCTTCACCTATGGCCTGCGCGGCTCATCGATTCTTGCTGCGCTGTTCAACGCCGTGCTGCTGCTGGTGGCGGTGGGGGCGATTGCGCTCGAGGCCATCCAGCGCCTCGGGCAGCCCGCGCCGGTCGCCGGGTTGACGGTGATGGTGATCGCGGCTCTCGGCATTCTCGTCAACGGCGCCACCGCCATGCTTTTTGCTTCGGGCCGGAAGGGCGATCTCAACATTCGCGGGGCCTATCTCCACATGGCCGCCGACGCCGCGGTTTCGGCCGGCGTGGTGGTTGCCGGCCTCGTCATCATGCTGACCGGCTGGAGTTGGCTCGATCCGGTCGCGAGCCTTGCCATCAGCGCCGTCATTATTTGGGGCACCTGGTCGCTGCTGCGCGATTCGCTCAACATGTCACTCGCCGCGGTGCCGCCGGGCATCGATCCCCTCGCGGTGCACCGCTTCGTGGAAGGGCAGGCGGGCGTCCTGGGTGTCCACGACATTCATATCTGGCCGATGAGCACTACCGAAACCGCGCTGACCGCCCATCTGGTCATGGCCTCGCACCCGGGCGACGCCTTCCTCCATCAACTTTGCGACGGGCTCAACGCACAGTTTGGCATCGGCCACTCAACTATCCAGATCGAGACCAATGCCGCTGCCTGCTCCCTTGCCGCCGAGGGCGCGGTTTAGTTAGGGGGTCATTGTGCCCCTGCCTCGCCGAGCGGGTTCCAAACAGAGATTCCCGCCTGCGTGGAAATGAGGCCGTGGATGTAGCACGGGTCTCCCAACAAGTCCCTCGTTCCCGCGTCGGCAGGAATCTTCGTTTGCAATGTGCTCGGCGCCATCAATTCTACCGATGAGGAATGCCCCTGGTCAGCTGCCGTACTGGCCGCCCTGGCACACCGCCTCGAGATTGTTGCCGTCAAGGTCGTAGACGAAGGCGGCGTAGTAGTCGGGGCCATAAAGGTCCCTCAGGCCGGGCGGGCCGTTGTCCCTGGCTCCGGCGGCCATGGCGCTGGCGAAAAATTCATCGACCGCGGCGCGGGTGGGGGCGGTCATCGCCAGATGGATGCCGGTGGGCGTCACGTCGGTCAGGCTGAGCCAGAACGCCGGGTCGCCGTCCTTACCGAAGCCGGCGGCGTCGGGAAACTCCATCAGCTTTTCATACCCCAGCGGTTTCAGCACGCTGGCGTAGAAGGCGGTCATGTCTTCGAAGCGGGTCGTGCGAAGGCCGATATGGTCGATCATCTCGCGTTCTCCTCTCCTCATTTGCTTGCAAAAACATAGCACCGGCGCGCCGGCCGACCCAGTACGCCAATCTAGTGCCCGGGAGCCGGCCCTTGCTGCTCAGGGGCGCGGCGGATGAAGAACGCCGCAATCACCGCCAGCACCGAAATGACCGCCCCGCAGAAAAACCCGGTGGTGATGCCGCCCGATAGCGCCAGTTTCTGCGCCTCACCCGCGGCAACGAGCGCATCTGACCGCGACGACATCAGCGCCACGAACAGGGCGACGCCAGCGGCACCCGCCACCTGCTGGATAGAGCCGAGCAGGGCGCTGCCATGCGAATAGAACTCGGGCTTCACCGAGGAAAGGCTGACCGTAAACAGCGGCGTAAACAGCAGCGCGAGTCCGATACTCATGGCGATGTGGCCGGCAAGGATAGCGCCGACCCAGGTGGTTGGCCCCAGCAGCGTCATGGCCCAGAGCACCCCCGAAACGATGATTGTCCCCGGCACCAGCAGCACGGTGGGGCCGAAGCGGTCGTACAAGCGGCCGACCGGCGGGGCGAGGAGGCCCATCAGCAGCCCGCCGGGGAGCAGCAGCAGGCCGGTCTGCAGCGTGCTCAGGCCGAGCACGTTCTGCAGATAGATCGGCAACAGGATGATGGTGCCGAACAGCGCCATCATCGAAACCGCCATCATCAGGATCGAGATGGAGAAATTCTTCGATACGAAGGGGCGGAGATCGAGCAGCGCGCCGTTCTTTCTTTGCAGCACGAGCTGCCGGGCAATGAAGATCGCCATGGCCAGCACCCCGACGCCGAGCGCGATCCAGCCCGATTGGCCGGCTTCCGGCACGCCGAGATTGCTGAGGCCATAGACGATGCCGCCGAAGGCGAGAGCGGAAACGACCACCGAGGGCAAATCGAGCGGCGCATAGCGCGGCGTCGTCACGTTGACCATGCGGCGGGCGCCCAGCGCCATTGCCGCGAGCGCAATCGGCAGCACCAGGATGAACATCCAGCGCCAATCGAGGTAATTGAGGATGAGGCCGGAAAGGGTCGGCCCGATTGCCGGCGCGACGGAAATGACGATGGAAATGTTGCCCATCGTGCGCCCGCGCGTTTCGGGCGGCACCAATGTCATGACCGTCGTCATCAGCAGCGGCAGCATGATCGCGGTGCCGCAGGCCTGCACCACGCGGGCGATAATCAGCACTTCCAGCCCGGGCGCCAGTGCCGCAGTGAGCGTGCCGAGGCAGAACAGCGTCATTGCCGTGAGATAGATCGGCCGCGTGTTGAGCCGCTGCAGCAGGAAGCCGGTCACGGGAATGACCACCGCCATGGTGAGCAGGAACGCCGTGGTCAGCCACTGCGCGGCGCTGGCCGGCACAGAAAGGCTCTCCATCAGCCGCGGGATCGCAACGCTCATCACCGTCTCGTTGAGGATGACGACGAAGGTGGAGACGAGCAGAATGTTGATGACGAGCCGGTTCCGGGCCGCAAGGCTCGGCGAATAGGCTTCGGCGGCGAGATCGGTCGAAAGGGTTTCAGAGGTCATGGTGTACCTGCTGGTTGTCGGCCGGAGGCCCGGTGATGGCGATTGAAGGTTCCGCTTGCCAGAAAGCCGTGGCGGCGGAATGACACTTAAGTTTTGGCTTTAGTGTTTAGCGCGCGGCCGAGTTGGTGTCGATGCCCAGTTTGACGAATGAGGGCTTTGGGAATCGACATCGCGCCACAAATTTCTCTCCGCGCTACAAGCCGCCGGGCTTCAACAGGACGTGCCGAACGGACTAAAATAGGCGTCCGAACGCTGAAGGCATCCGAAATGGTGGCGAGGCGCGCAAATCTCAAGAAGGTCCGAAAGGCTTATGCCAGGGCCATGGCAGCCGCCAGCGGGTCCCGCGACCCGCGGCTGGAACGCGTCTTCGGGGAGGTGCCGCGCGAGGCCTTCCTGCCGCCCGGACCGTGGCTGATCGTTGTCGACGATCTCATCTTCGAAACGCCCGATTCGGATCCGGCCCATCTCTACCAGGACGCACTGGTGGTGATCGATGCCGAAAAAGGCATCAATAATGGCCAGCCGTTTCTCCATGCGGCCTGGATCGGCGCGGCCCTGCCGCAGTCGGGCGAGACGGTGACGCATGTCGGAGCGGGCACCGGCTATTACACCGCCGTCCTTGCCGCGCTGGTCGCGCCGGGCGGCAAGGTCACGGCCTTCGAAATCGAGGAGGATCTCGCCCGCGAGGCGCAGCGCCATCTCGAGCCTTATGGGGTGACGGTGATCGCCGGCGATGCGACTGCGGCCGCGCTTCCCCAATCCGACCTGATCTATGTGAACGCCGCCATGGCGGCCCCGCCCGCCGCATGGCTTTCCGCCCTGACGGATGGGGGGCGGATGATCTTTCCATGGCAGCCGGCCGGAGATGTCGGCCTGACCTTGCTGGTGACGCGACGCCCGGCCGGGTTTGCGGTCGAGCCGCTGATGTCGACCCTGTTCATTCGCTGCACCGGCGCGCTGGCGTTTCGCGATTGCACAATGACGCCGGGACGCAGCGAGGCCCGATCCGTCCGCTCGGTTTGGGTAGCCGCTGAGCGTCCCCCGGATGCAACCGCGGTGGCGGTTTGCGGGGAGGTTTGGTTTTCCTCGGCCGAATTGATGGAGCCATAGGCGAGACCCACAAGGGGAGGGGGGCGATGGGGGTTCCCCGCGCCATTAATTTGGCTTTTCAGCCCGCCTTATCGACCGCGATCGTGCACTGGTGGAATTCGTAGCCGCCAACCAGCGTGTTCCAGCTCATCGAGGGCGTGCCGACGACGCGGAGGTTGGGCAACGCCAGAAGGCGCGCCAGAAACACCGCGCTTTCCTGCATGGCGACGAAACCGCCTGGGCAGCGGTGGCGGCCGTCGCCAAAACCCATCGCCGCCCGGCCGGTGCGCGGATCGGGCAGGACGCGGTCGGGATCAAGTTCCAACGGGCAGGCGCCGACCGCCTTGGCATCGGCATTGGCCGAGCGGATATCAACCACGAACTCCTCCCCGGCGTCCACCTTGTGGCCGCCCGGCAGCTCGAAGGGCGCCGTCGCTCGCCGGTAGAGCTTTCCGATCACCGGCTCGAGCCGGAGAATCTCCTCGAGGATGGCGCGCTGTTCCTCGTCGCCGGCTGCCACGAATCGCTGGCGCAACGCCGGCCGCTCAATCAGATGCAGCGCCGCGATGGTGATGAACTCGCGCGTCGTCACCATGCCGGCTGCGCCGAACAGCACGCACTCCGTCAAGATCTCACTACCCTTGTAGCCGTGGGCCAAGAGGTGCGAGATCACGTCTTCGCGCGGATTCCTGCGCCGGCTCCTGATATTGGGCAGGACGTCGATGACATAAAACATGGCGAGCT
The DNA here is from genome assembly GCA_035493835.1 of Devosiaceae bacterium. Classification (GTDB taxonomy): domain Bacteria; phylum Pseudomonadota; class Alphaproteobacteria; order Rhizobiales; family Devosiaceae; genus DASZTU01. Next base: position 36,051 of record DATJHO010000090.1, on the reverse strand, counting down.
TGCTCTGGCTGGTGACGATCCGCCACACCAGCAGCGGGGACATTGGCAGCCCGACGGGCGGATTGTTGAGGAAGCGGGCGATGCGCCCCGACATGCCGGGCAAAAGGTGTTCGGTGAGCCCGACGATTTCGGCGGCGACGGTGACCGACATTTCCATCGCCATGCGGTCGAGCGGCCCCTCGCCCCTGAGCCGCAATTCTCCGATCAGCCGCTCGGTTTCCCGCTCGATCAACCCGCGATAGTTTTCCTCGGCGGTGCGCGGCGCGAAGAACCGGGCGGTGGCGCGCCGCTGTTCCTGATGCTTTTCGCCTTCGAGGAACAGCATTGGCAGCCGCATCAGCGAGCTTTTTACGCGCCGCATGATGTCGGCGCCAAAGCCCGATTGCTCCACCTCGGGCGCCCGCAGCACGGCGCGCGCCAATTCGTGTCCGTGGATGTGGATGGTGCCGGCGCTATCGCGTGCGAAGGGAGGGTGTGGCGCCCAGCCTGCGAGCCGGGCAGTCTTGCGATCGTCCCTCCCCCCGGTTGCCGTCGCGCTTGGCGTCGTTGGGTCCAACATGGTCAAACCTCCGACAGTCTCCGTGAGAGACTAGCGCGGTGGCCGCCGGATTGACAGGTTTTGGTTTACGCTCGGGTCAAGGGGAGAGAGGTTGAGGCGCGTAGTGAGGGGGCCTTGGATCAGCGTTAGGGCGCCATATCCGGTGGAACGGATGGCGGCTGGTAAAGCACTTTGATTTCGACCCGGTTGTTGGCCACCATATAGGGGTCGTCCGGAAAGATCGGATCGTTGGTGGCACGCCCGCTCACCGAGTTGATGCGGTCGTCGGTGAGCCCGTATTGACCGAGGGTATCGCGCACAGCGTTGGCTCGGTCCATGGAAAGCTCCCAGGGGCCGCGGTGCGGATCGGGATAGGTCATGCCGGTAGCGGTAAAGCCGGCAATGGCGATCTGGTTCGGCAGCCTCTGCAGCACCGGCGCGATGGCGGCCACGGCCTTGCGCGTCGCATCGTACATCTGGGCGGAGCCGGGCGGGAACATGGGCCGGCCCTGCTGGTCCATGATCTTGATGATGAGGCCGTCCTTTACCTGCTCGACAACGAGATTGTCCTTCAGGTCGGTGATGTCGGGCATTGCCTGCCAGGCCTGGCGGATGCTGGCGGCCGCGCCCTGGAAATCCTGGTTGAAGCGGGAGGAGACGTCCACCGACGATGAACTGGCGGTGGTGATCGCCGCGGCCTGCGCCTCGAGCTCCCCGCTGCGCTCGTTGTCGCCGCCCCTCACGGCAACCATGGGACCGCTCTTGCGCTGGCTATCCGGCGAGGTGAGGGCCTGTGCGTTGGAATTCGAGCCCGAGAGCTTGGCCTCTTGGCTGTCATCGGCGGTGCCGCCCAGCACGCCACCGGCGCCGCTGGTGCTTTCGCTGACGTTGGGCGGCGAGAAATAATCGGCGATGCCCCGCTTTTGCTCCGGGGTGGTCATGCTGATGAGCCACATCAACAGGAAGAACGCCATCATCGCGGTCATGAAGTCCGCGTAGGCGATCTTCCAGCTGCCGCCATGGTGGGCGTGCGGGATCTTCCTGATCTTCTTGATGACGAAGGGTGGATCGCCTTCAGCCATGGTGCGCTATACTCCCGAAAAACCCTGGCTCAGCTTAGCGCCGTCAGCCCGGCGGTGGCCGCTTCGACCTCGAGGAAGGTGGGCCTCACCTCCGACATCAGCATCTTGCGAGCGAATTCGATGGCCATGGCCGGCTGGTGGCCGGAAATGTGGGCCAGCAAGCCGACTTTCATCGACAGCAGATACTTGGCTTCCGCATCGTAGATATTGCGCAGGGCCTGGGCCATCGGGCCGAAGAATCCGTAGGCGCAGAAGACGCCCAGGAACGTGCCCACGAGCGCTCCGCCGATCATTTCGCCCAGCACGGCGGGCGGCGCGGTGATCGCGCCCATGGTGTGGATGACGCCGAGGACCGCGCCCACGATCCCAAGGGCCGGGGTGCCGTCGGCCAGGGCCTGGAGAGCGCCGACCACTCGCGAGCCTTCCTGATGGTGGGTCTCGAGTTCCTCATCGATCAGCGCTTCGACTTCGTGCGTGTTGCGCGTGCCGAGGGTGACCATGCGCAGATAGTCGCACATGAACTCCACGGCGTGATGGTTTTTGGCAAAGGTCGGGAAGTTCTGGAAAAGGGGCGAGGATTCCGGATTTTCGATATGCGGCTCCAGCGCCAGCACACCCTTGGCCTGCACCAGCTTGAAGATGCTGAACTGGACGCCGAGCAGCTCGATATAGGCGGCCTTGTTGTAGCGCGGCCCGCGAAACAGCGTGCCGAAGACCTTGAGGGTCTGCTTGAGCACCGGCCCCGTATTGCCGATGATGAAGGCGCCAAATGCAGCCCCCAGGATGATCAGGGCCTCGAACGGCTGGACCAGCACCATGATGTTGCCGCCCTGCGCGAGGTAACCGCCTACAACGCTGGCGAAAAGGACGATAATGCCGATAATCAGGCGCATACGCCAAGACCCTTGTGTTCTAGCCGGCCACAATTAGCCGGTTGCCGGACCCTCCCCGGTCTAAATAGATGTTTCGCTGACATTATTGTTGTTTGGCCGAAGCCAGAATTCGCGCCGACGAAAGCAGGAAGAGAACCGCCTGTCGTGTCGCCATGAGTCCCGACCACCGGCAGTCACCTGATCCGAGTAAGCTACAGCCGCCGCGGCCCAAAATGGCTGGGATTGGTAAAATTACGGTTCATCGGAACGTTGTTTTCCGGGATCGCCGGCTCAGCGGCCTGTTGCGTCGGCCACCGGATGCGCGACCGTTTCCCGGATGGCCGTTTCGATCGGCGTGTCGCCGCCGACGAGCTGAAAAGTCCTGCCGATGGTTTTGGGCTCTTGCAGTGCCGCAACGACCACCGCGGCAACATCAGCGCGGGGAATGGAGCCGTGTGCGATCGCCGCTTCGCTGAGCGTGATCTTGCCGGTGCCCTTCTCGTCGGTCAGCTCGCCCGGTTCGAGGATGGTCCAGTTCAGCGAGGAGGCGCGGAGCAGCTTGTTGGCTGCGCGCTTCTGCTCGTAGTAATCGCGCATCTCGTCCGTCGCCCAGGCGCCGCTGAGCCTGAGGCCGGTCGAGGCGCCGATGGACGAAATGGTGACATAGCGCAAAACCCCGGCCCGCTCGGCGGCCCGCACCGTCTTCAGCGTGCCGGTCCTGTCGAGCGCGCTCCCTTCGCCCTCCGCCGACCCGGCCGCGAACACGATGGCATCAGCGCCCTCGAACACTTTTGCAAAATCCGGGCCGCTCGATTTCTCGAGATCCAGCACCACCGTCTCGGCCCCGCGCTTTACCAGATCGGCCATGTGGGTGGGATTGCGGATGGTGGCCACGACGGTATCGCCGTGCGCAATCAGCTGTTCGATGATGAGGATGCCGGTGCGGCCGTGGCCGCCGATGACGATGATGCGGGACATGGCAATCTCCGGTGAACCGAGGACGAAGCTATAGCCAATACCTGCGCATTCTAGCGGACATCGCCGGAGGAGAGAAAGACTGTTGTCGGCAACGCGTTTTTGTTCGGGCCTATGGACGAATCCGCCACCTCAGGTGTTGCTACGGTGTGAAGCAAAGGGGGCTTGATGCGAAAACAAGGAGCCTTGTCATGAAAATCCGTACACTGATTATCGCCGGTGCTTCCCTGATCGCCATCGCGGGCGTCGCCAGGGCGGACGACCACCTCTTCAATGCCCTTCAGCACGGTCTCACCACGGACAGCCAGCCGTTCGTGACCAACAAGGCCGGCCATAGCGGCGACCTCGCCCCCGGCCAGGGCAGCCCGTTCGCCGGCGCCGACACGAAAACGCCGGCGACCGATACCGAGTCCGCCAACACGCATGCCAATGTAAAAGAGCGCACGCCGAAATAGGCTCGGGGCAAAGACGAAGGCCCGGGATCGTTCCGGGCCTTGCCGCAAGAGGTTGCTGCGGCCGAACGGCTGGTACAGGGCGGGCATGAATCATCGCAATGATGATGCGAAACGCGCAGAGGATGCGGAAGGCGTGCACCCCTCACCCGGTCCTACCGGCCCACCGTCCCCCCTGAGGGGAGAGAGTTAGGGTGGTGAGGGGGCAGCCTCAGGCGATCCAGGCCGGCAAGCCCCCAAGCACACAGGATCCACCCCTCAATGCATCGCCAGCACGGCCAACAGCAACAGCGCCACGATGTTGGTAATCTTGATCATCGGGTTCACCGCCGGCCCCGCCGTATCCTTGTACGGGTCTCCGACGGTGTCGCCGGTCACCGACGCCTTGTGCGCGTCGGAACCCTTGTAGTAGGTCTGGCCGTGGCTATCGACAAAGCCGTCCTCAAAACTCTTCTTGGCGTTGTCCCAGGCGCCGCCGCCGGCGGTCATGGAGATGGCGACGAAGAGGCCGGTGACGATGACGCCCAGCAGCATGGCGCCGAGCGCGGCAAAGGCGTTGGCCTTGCCGGCGATGAGGAAGATCACCAGGAACACCACGATCGGCGACAAGACCGGCAGCAGCGAGGGCACGATCATTTCGCGGATCGCCGCTTTGGTCAGCATGTCGACGGCCTTGGCGTAATCGGGCTTTGAGGTGCCGGCCATGATGCCGGGATCAGCCTTGAACTGCCGCCGGACTTCCATCACCACCGATTGTGCGGCGCGGCCGACGGCGGTCATCGCCATGCCGCCGAAGAGGAACGGCAACAGGCCGCCAAACAACAGGCCGACGACCACATAGGGGTTGGCGAGGGAGAAATTCACGGCGCCCATGCCGTAGAAGAAGGTGCCCTCGGCGGCCTTTGCGGCAAAATATTGCAGGTCCTGCGTGTAGGCCGCGAACAGTACCAGTGCGCCGAGGCCCGCCGAGCCGATGGCATAGCCTTTGGTCACGGCCTTGGTGGTGTTGCCGACCGCATCGAGCGCATCGGTATTGTGCCGCACTTCCTTGTCGAGCCCGGCCATTTCGGCGATGCCACCGGCATTGTCGGTGACCGGCCCGAAGGCATCGAGCGCCACCACCATGCCGGCGAGCGCCAGCATGGTGGCGACTGCGACGGCGATGCCGAAGAGGCCGGCGAGGTTATAGGCAACGATGATGCCGGCGATGATCACCAGCGCTGGCAGCGCCGTGGCCTCGAGCGAGACGGCGAGGCCCTGGATGACATTGGTGCCGTGGCCGGTGATCGATGCCTCGGCGATGGATTTGACCGGCCGCCTTCCGGTGCCGGTATAGTATTCGGTGATGACGATGATGAGCCCGGTGATCACGAGTCCGGTGACGCCGCACCAGAAGAGGTTCCAGGGCGTGAACGCCTTGTCGGCATTGCCCAGCGGCACGTTCAGGCCCCCGAAAACCAGCGCCAGCACCGGCAGCAACACGATCAGCGACAAAACCCCGGTGGCGAAAATGCCCTTGTAGAGCGCGCCCATGATGCTGCCCGAAGGCCCGAGCCGGACGAAATAGGTGCCGATGATCGAGGTAACGACGCAGGCGCCGCCGATTGCCAGCGGCAGCACCATGCCGGCGAGCTTGTAGGCATCGGGCAAAACGATCGCGGCGAGGACCATGGTGGCGACGATCGTCACCACGTAGGTCTCGAACAAATCCGCCGCCATGCCGGCGCAATCGCCGACATTGTCGCCGACATTGTCGGCAATGGTCGCCGGATTGCGCGGATCGTCCTCGGGAATGCCGGCTTCGACCTTGCCCACCATGTCGCCGCCCACATCGGCGCCCTTGGTGAAGATGCCGCCGCCCAGGCGCGCGAAAATCGAGATCAGCGAGGCGCCGAAGGAGGTGGCGACCAGGGCATCGATCACCGTGCGATCTGTGGGGGCAAAGCCTGCAACCCCGATGAGATAGCTGAAATAGAGGGTGACCCCGAGCAGCCCGAGTCCGGCGACCAGAAGGCCGGTGACCGCCCCCGACTTGAAGGCGAGGTCGAGGCCGCCGGCCAGCGATTTGGTTGCCGCCTGCGCCACGCGCACATTGGCGCGGACGGAAACGTTCATGCCGATGAAGCCGGCGGCACCCGAAAGCACGGCCCCGATCAAGAAGCCGACTGCCGCATAGACGCCCAGAAAATACCAGGCGAGAACGAAGATGACGATGCCAACGATGCCGATCGTTGTGTATTGGCGCTTCAAATAGGCGGAAGCACCTTCACGTACGGCGGCGGAGATTTCCTGCATGCGGGCGGTGCCAGCATCTGCAGCAAGCAGTCCTCGCGTGGTCACGATGCCGTAAACGATCGACAGCGCCCCACAAATCACGATCAGCCATAGTAGCAAAGTCATGAATTGTCCCTCGTCCTTGATGTTGCTCGGGGGACACTTTCCGGATGGCGTCTTGCTGCGCCTGGCCGGCCTCCCGCCCCCTCAGAATAGGTAACGTTAGGACGAAGGCGATTACTTCGGCAAACGGATTTTTGCTTGGCTGGGCTCCCCCGTTACATCGCGAGCATGAGACGATCCCGGCGCACGGTGCGGGCAAGCTTGCGCCGGAGGCGATGCTCGCGGCGGGCCGGCGTTTCGGCTACATCCAATTGCCAGCGATGGCGGCGCACCCGGTCATGGCGCCGCGCCTCGATGCCAATTACATAGCGCCGCCGTCCGGCAAAGCGCGGCGGCTCCAGACCTTCCAGAAACGGCCCCCAGTTCCACAGCGAAATTGCTGGCCAGCTCGCAAGTGCCGAGGCCGCGGTTTCTGCCGGCACCGCCGACGTCATTTGTGCATGGCGAACTTCGCGATGCTCATCCTGCTTTGTCGTTTCCATTATTCCCCCCTGCGGCTAACATCGACTTGCCGCGTGCCACTTAAATGGCGGGAGACTTCTCACAATTCCGGGTAATGAGCAATATGAGAAGCCGCGCGACCCCCTGGTCCAGCGACTGGAGCAGGCATTTCTTGCGTACGGCTATGAACAACTGACGATGAGCGAGCTGGCCCAGCTGTGCGGCGTGACGCGGCGCGCGCTTTACCATCACTATTCCAACAAGGCTGATGCGTTCCGCTGCGTGATGCGGGCTTACGGCGACGATGTCGTCGAGCTCGGCTTGGCGGCTGGCTGGAGCCAGCTGCGGCAAGGCGGCAGCGCCGTCGACGTGCTTACCGATATTTTCGACGTGCGCTTCGGCGAGGCGAGGCGCCTGCTGGCCACCTCGCCGCATGCGGCCGAAATCTTCGACCAGGCCTATCGGCTGGCGCGGGACATCATGGTGGAGCAGGCCACCTATTTCCACGCGGAGCTCGAAACGCTGATCGTTGCCATGGAGCAGAAAAAGCTGCTGACGCTCAATCCGGGGATCATCCCCGGCGAGCTGGCGAGCCTGCTTACCGACGGGGCTCGCGGCGCCCATCACCGGTTGCCGCCGATCCCCCTTGGCGAGCTTTCGGCTCACAACCGGCGGATTCTTTCGGTGATTCTCTACGGGACTACCGCCAGCGGCCCATAGCGCCGCCGGTCAGCCAGAAAAGCGGCGCGCCACGTCGACAAGGAGGGCCGCATCGCCGGTAATGGCGATGGTCTTCATCCGGGCGGTCTCCCCGCTTATCACCGCAACCGATGAATTCGGCACCCCGAACGCCTCGGCGAGAAGGGCAATCACCGCCGCATTGGCCTTGCCCTTGTCGGGCACGGCCCGCACCCGCACGCGCAGCACGTTTTGGCCGTTATCCCTGAGTTCGACGCCGTCGATCCGATCCGCCGCAGCCCTCGGGGTCACGCGGACATGCAGCGTCAGCCCATGTTCGGTTGACCGGTAAAAATCAGCCAAGGCCTAGAAAACGTTGGGATAGATGTAGCGGATGATGATCTGCTGGATGAAGTAGATGATGATGAACAGGACCAGCGGCGACAGGTCGAGGCCGGAAAAGCTCGGGAGTCGCTGCCGGATCGGCCGCAGCACCGGCTCGGTCAGGGCATTGAGGATGCGCCAGATCTGGTTGACGAACTCGTTGCGGGTGTTGACCACGTTGAACGAGATCAGCCAGCTCATGATGATCATGGCCAGCACCACATACCAGTAGAGCTGCAGGACCAGCATGATCACATCGAGAATCGCGCGCATAAGGTTCTCCATTCAGAGCGCGATCCGAGCGCGCCTCGGCGATGAATTCGGCCGCAACTATCTAGCCGCTCGCCGTGGGAGCGGCAAGGCGGCAATGGCATAGTGATCACGAGTGGTTAGCATACGCGTGCGGGGGCTGACGGCGGCATGGACTCGCCATAAGGTCGGGCACCCAAACCGGAGCTAACCAAAATGATTTACGAACTTCGCGTCTACAGCTGCCTGCCCGGCCGCATGCCGGCCCTGCTCAAGCGTTTCGAGACGCAAACCCTCCGGATTTGGGAAAAGCACGGCATTCGCCAGGCCGGCTTCTGGACCACGCTGGCGGGGCCCGCGAGCAACGACCTGACCTACCTGCTCGCCTGGGAATCGCTGGCCGAACGGCAGCAGAAATGGGCGGCCTTCATTTCGGATCCGGAGTGGCTCGTGGCGCGCGATGAAAGCGAGAAGGACGGCCCGATCGTTGCCAACGTCGCCAATTCGTTCCTCGCGCCGACCAGCTTTTCGAGCGTTAGGTAGCCCCCTCCATGGGGTCATTCCGGCGGAAGCCGGGATGACGCCGTGGTTGGGACGGGCCCGGAATCATGATGCCGACAAACGGGCTGTCCCAGAACTTGGTAGCGGCGACCGGGCCGTAGCTGATGTCGACGCTGGCCACGATGCCGATGGCAAAGAGCGGCCGCATGTAGTCGAAGCCGGAGGGCCGGCAGCCGCCTTGCCGCAACTGTCTTCAAGCGCGAATACGCATTTGCGGCCGCCCGGGATCGAGGGCGGGGCGTCGGTGAGGCCCATGCGATTTGCAGTGCCATGACGCCTCCGGCATGGCGATGACCATCGCCTTGCGGCTGGCGCCGATAGCAAGAAGAAGCCCGATCGCCGGTGGCGATCGGGTCGAATGAGGCTGACGGGCCTCAGCTGGACTTGGCGCGGTACTGGCGCTTGCGCTCGTTGGGGTCGAGCCAGATCTTCCGGAGCCGGATCGATTTCGGCGTCACTTCCACGTACTCGTCGTCGGCGATGTAGCCCAGCGACTGTTCGAGGGTCAGCTTCTTCGGCGTCGTCAGCCGCACCGCTTCGTCCTTGGACGTGGTGCGGATGTTGGTCAGCTGCTTGCCCTTGAGCGCGTTGACCTCGAGATCGTTCTCGCGGACATGCTCGCCGACGATCATGCCTTCGTAGATGTCGACGCCGGCATCGATCATGATCGGGCCGCGGTCTTCGAGGTTCCACAGCGCGAACGCCACCGAGGTGCCGGTGCCGTTGGAGATCAGCACGCCGGTGCGGCGGCCGGGCAGGGCGCCCTTGTAGGGCTGGTACTCGTGGAACAGGCGGTTGAAGATCGCTGTGCCGCGGGTATCGGACAAGAGTTCCGGCTGGTAGCCGATCAGCGAGCGGGTCGGCACGTGGAAGCGCAGGCGCGTGCGGCCAACGCCCGAGGGACGCAGATCAACGAGGTCGCCCTTGCGCTCGGTGAGCTTTTGCACCACGACGCCCGAATGCTCGTCGTCGACGTCGATGATGACTTCTTCGATCGGCTCGAGCTTTTGGCCGTCCTCCTCCTTCAGCACGACGCGCGGCCGGCCGATGGTGAGCTCAAAACCTTCGCGGCGCATGTTTTCGATCAGCACGGCCAACTGCAATTCGCCGCGGCCGGCCACCTCGAAGGAATCGTTGTCGACGCCTTCGGTAATCTTGATCGCAACGTTGCCTTCGGCCTCGCGCAGCAGCCGCTCGCGGATGACGCGGCTCTGCACCTTGTCGCCCTCGCGGCCGGCCAGCGGGCCGTCATTGATGCGGAAGGTGACGGACAGTGTCGGCGGATCGATCGGCAGCGACGGCAGCGGCTCGTTGACCGAGGGGATGGTCAGCGTGTCGGCGACGGTCGAGGTCTCGAGCCCGGCGATGGCGACGATGTCGCCGGCCTCGGCCACGTCGACGGGGGTGCGCTCGAGGCCGCGGAAGGCGAGCACTTTTGAGACACGGCCCTTCTCGACTTCCTTGCCGTCACGGCCGAGCGAGTGAATGGCGTCGCCCGCCTTGACCGAGCCGGAAAAGATGCGGCCGGTGAGGATACGGCCGAGGAACGCGTTGCGTTCGATGGTTGTCACCAGCATGCGGAACGGGCCTTCTTCGACCTTCGGCGCCGGCACGTATTCGATGACCTTATCGAGCAGCGGCGCGAGGCTTTCCTTGGGGCCCGAGGGCTCGGCGCTCATCCAGCCGAGTTTTGCCGCGCCGTAGAGCACCGGGAAATCCAGCTGCTCGGGCGTCGCCTCGAGCGCGATGAACAGGTCAAAAATTTCTTCCAGCACCTCGAGGTGCCGCTCGTCCGGGCGGTCGATCTTGTTGATGGCAACGATCGGGCGGAGCCCCTGTGCCAAGGCCTTGCCGAGCACGAACTTGGTCTGCGGCATCGGACCTTCGGCGGCGTCAACAAGGATCACCACGCCGTCGACCATGGAGAGGATGCGCTCCACCTCGCCGCCGAAATCGGCGTGGCCGGGCGTATCCACGATGTTGATGCGTGTGTCTTTCCAGACCAGCGACGTCACCTTGGCGAGAATGGTAATGCCGCGCTCACGCTCGAGGTCGTTCGAATCCATGGCGCGTTCTTCGACACGCTGGTTCTCGCGGAACGAACCCGACTGCTTCAGCAGCACGTCGATGAGCGTGGTTTTGCCATGGTCAACGTGGGCAATGATCGCGATGTTGCGCAACGCCATAGGTAAAGGCCATTTCTGAATGGGAAGCTGTCGCGCCTGCACATAGTGGAGCAGCCCGGAAAACTCAAGCTGCTTTACCGCACAGCTGTATTGCGAACCTGCCGGAATCGTCATCGCCATGTCGTGAGAGTGCTTTTGCGCCAAGCCTGTGGTTAGTGTGCGCCACTCAATCTAGCAAAGGAGCAAAAAATGCCCCAACCCTTCGTTGCAGACGGCGTAGCCGTAATCACAGGTGGCGCGAGCGGCATCGGACGTGCTGCGGTTCGTCGCGCCGCGGCCGCCGGCATGAAGGTCGCCTTTGTCGATGTGAACCCTCAAAAGCTGGCGGTGTTGCGCGCCGAGATCGGGCAGGCGATCGGCGGCGACCGTGTCATTGCCGAGGTCATTGATGTCGCCGATTTCAACGCGATGACGGCGCTGGCGGGGGTAGTCGAGGCGCGCTTCGGCAGCCCGACGCTGCTGATGAACAACGCCGCCACCTTCGTTTCCGGCGGCCCCGGCGGCATTCTCGATCCCAACGAGAACTGGCAGCGGCTGTTCGCCGTGAACGTGCTCGGCGTCGTCAACGGCGTCCAGGCGTTCCTCCCCGGCATGCTGGCCGCCGGCCGGACGGCGCAGATCGTCAACACCGGCTCCAAGCAGGGGCTGACCAACCCGCCGGGCAACCCCGCCTACAACACCAGCAAGGCGGCGGTGAACGCCTATTCGCAGAATCTGGCGCGCGATCTGCGTGATCGGCCGGGCGCGAACATCTCGGCGCACCTGTTGATTCCGGGCTGGACCACGACGGGCGATGCCGAGCATCGGCCGGGCGCCTGGCTGCCCGAGCAGGTCATCGATTTCATGGTGGCGGCGATCGGCAAGGACGAGTTCTTCATCCTCTGTCCGGACGAGGAGACGACGCGCGAGATCGACAGCAAGCGCATCCTCTGGAATGCCCTGGACATCATCCTCAACCGCCCGGCGCTCTCGCGCTGGCACAAGGACTTCAAGGACGAGTTTGCCACCTTCATGAAGAAGGGGCTGCCGGAAGATCTATAGAGTGCGATCCCGTTGAATTGAAACATTCACCGTGCTCGCTCGTCATGGCCGGGCTTGACCCGGCCACCCATGATGCCTCGCCAAGTCCGCCCACGCTATTGGAACGGCAGCATGGGTCCCCGGGTCAAGCCCGGGGATGACGATGCGGGGAGGGAGGGACCTAAAGCCGACGCCGCACTGCTGGCACCTCGCCAAGCTCTCGGACCTGCGTCAACTCAACCGGATCATGCTCTAGGGTTTGCGGGGCTGGGGGAGTGGCGCTTTGGCCACGGCCCCCTGCCAAAACTACTTCCGCCGGTTGCGCGCCGCGTATGTCTTCAGCCGCAAGCCGGTGAGCTTGATGAAGCCTTCGGCGTCGTGGTGGTCGTAGCTGCCGGTGCCTTCCTCGAAGGTGACGAGGTCCATCGAATAGAGCGAATGGGGCGAGGTGCGGGCGATGACCTGGGCATTGCCCTTGTAGAGCTTTACCGTCACTTCGCCGGTCACATAGGCCTGGCTCTTGTCGATCAGCGCCTGCAGCATCTCGCGCTCGGGCGAGTACCAGAAGCCGTTATAGATCAGCTCGGCATATTTCGGCATGATCTCGTCCTTGAGATGCGCCGCGCCGCGATCGAGCGTGATGGATTCGATGCCGCGATGGGCGGCGAGCAGGATCGTGCCGCCCGGGGTCTCGTAGACGCCGCGGCTCTTCATGCCGACGAAGCGGTTTTCCACCAGATCGAGCCGGCCCACGCCGTGCTTGCCGCCGAACTCGTTGAGCGTCGTCAGCAGGGTCGCCGGCGACAGCCGCTTGCCGTTGACCGAAACCGCGTCGCCTTTTTCGAAGCCGATGGTGATGATCTCGGCAGTGTCCGGCGCCTTCTCCGGATCGACGGTGCGCTGATAGACGTAATCGGGCGCGACCTCGCCGGGATCTTCCAGCACCTTGCCCTCGGACGAGGTGTGGAGGAGGTTGGCATCGACCGAAAACGGGGCCTCGCCGCGCTTGTCCTTGGCGATCGGGATCTGGTTCTCTTCGGCATAAGCGAGGAGGCTGGTGCGGGAATGAAGGTCCCACTCGCGCCACGGCGCAATCACCCGGATCGAGGGGTTGAGCGCATAGGCGGTCAGCTCGAAGCGGACCTGGTCATTGCCCTTGCCGGTCGCGCCATGGGCGACGGCATCGGCGCCGGTGGCCTCGGCGATCTCGACCAGGCGCTTGGCGATCAGCGGCCGTGCGATCGAGGTGCCGAGCAGGTACTGGCCCTCATAGACGGTGTTGGCGCGGAACATCGGGAAGACGAAGTCGCGCACGAATTCTTCGCGGAGATCCTCGATGTGGATCTCCTTGATCCCCAGCAGCTCGGCCTTTTGCCGCGCCGGTTCGAGTTCCTCGCCCTGGCCGAGGTCGGCGGTGAATGTCACCACCTCGCAATTATAGGCGTTCTGCAGCCACTTGAGGATGATCGAGGTATCGAGCCCGCCCGAATAAGCGAGCACGACCTTCTTGATGTCTTTTGCCATTTTATCTCGCCCATGCGGGCGGCCCTGGAGAAGCCTGTCTAACCGCAGGCGCGGTTGATTTCGCTGCACCCCCTACAACCCGCACGCACCCTATTCAAGCCAGCCCGCGCGTGCAATTGTTGGCCGTAACAATTCTGACACGCGTACGATGCCCCCATTCGTCCCCGATTTGCCCGTCATTCTGGCATTCGCCGTTGCTTCGGTGGTGCTCGCCATCACTCCCGGCCCCGACATGGCGCTGCAGCTTTCGCGCGCCATCAATTACGGCCGGGCCCATGGGCTTGCGACCGCTGCCGGCGCCATGACCGGCATTGCGGTGCACACGACGCTCGTGGCCCTGGGGATCTCGGTGCTGATCATCGCCGCACCGCCTCTGTTCATGGGGCTGAAGATCGCGGGCGCAGTCTATCTGCTCTGGCTCGCCTATCAGGCGATCGTTCACGGTGGGGGCCTCAGGCTCGCCGACAAGGCCAAGCGGGTGCCGAGCGTCAAGGAGAGTTATCTAACCGGCATCGGCATCAACCTCCTGAATCCCAAGGTGGTGCTGTTTTTCGTGACCTTCCTGCCGCAATTCGTCGATCGTGGGGACGCGCATGCGCCGGGAAAACTGTTCTTCCTCGGCTTCGAATTCATCGTGGTCTCGATCCCGTTTGCGTTCCTGACCGTGCTCGGCGCGGCCCACATCACCCGGCTGCTCACCCAGAGCCGCTGGGTACAGAAGGGCCTCAACTGGGGCTTTGCAGGCGTCTTCACCACTTTTGCCGGCGTTATCCTGACGGCGCAGGCGAGGCATTGAGGATGCGGCACGACCCGGAGACGCGGCGCCTATGAACTATCGCCACGCCTTCCATGCGGGCGGCTTCGTGGATGTGGTGAAACACCTGATCCTTGCCCGGCTGGTCGAATATCTGAAACTCAAGCCGGCTGCCTTCCGCGTCATCGATACCCATGCCGGCATCGGCCGCTATGATCTGACGAGCGAGGAGGCGCGGCGTTCGCCGGAATGGGTGGATGGGATCCAGCGGCTGATTGATGCATCTTTGCCGCCCGCGGCGGCGGCGCTGGCAAAACCCTATGTCGACGTGGTTCGGGGCGAAAACCCGGAGGGCGAACTCGTTGCCTATCCCGGCTCGCCGCTGCTGGTACGCAAATTGCTGCGCGAGCAGGACCGGCTGTTCGCCATGGAGCTCCATCCGGAGGACGCCGAAACGCTGGGCTCCCTGTTCGCCGGCGACATCCAGACGCGGGTGATCGAGCTCGACGGCTGGCTGGCGCTCGGGTCGCAATTGCCGCCCAAGGAAAAGCGGGGCCTCGTGCTGGTCGATCCGCCCTTCGAGCAGGAGGGCGAATTCGAGCGGCTGATCGAGGGGCTGGTGAAGGCGCACAAGCGGTTTGCTACCGGCCTCTATGCCCTGTGGTACCCGCTGAAGGACCAGAAGGAACGCGACGCCTTTATCGGCGGGCTCGCCGAAACCGGCATTCCCAAGATGCTGCGCGTCGAACTGATGGTCCGCGCCCCGGCCCATCCGTCGCGGCTGTTCGGCACCGGCATGATCCTGGTCAACCCGCCCTTCACGCTCGAAGGCGAACTCAAGCTGCTGCTGCCGGAATTGGCCAAAATTCTCGCCGATGATGGTCGCGGCGGATGGCGGGTGGAGTGGATCCGGGGGGAGGACTGAGCGCTGGGCGACCCCTCACCGGCCTGCCGGCCACCCTCTCCCCAGAGGGGCGAGGGTTTCTTCACACCGCGCCCTCGCGGTTCCATCGTCCCCTCGCCCCTCTGGGGAGAGGGTCGGGGTGAGGGGTAGCCGAGTGATAAGACTGCGTTACTTGTTCAGCGCCCGCAATAGCGGCGCCACCCGATCCCCATAACGCGCGGCAAGGCCGATGGAGCTGTTGTAGATCGGCCGCCGGACTTGCGCGGAGCTGGCCGTTTGCACCGAGCGGCGGGTGTTGAAGAACTCTTTTACCTCGTCGCGCCAATCCAGGCCGCAATGCGCCAGCAGCGCCCGTGCTTCGGTGTCGAAATCGCCGACCAGCGCCTCGTAGCTCACATCGTGGACGAAGCCGGGGAGCGCCTGATGCCAGTGGGCCATCAGGTCGCGATAGAGCGCGTGATAGTGGCCGATCTCGGCGAGGTCATAGGCGTAGCGCAGGCCTTCGGCGGCAAAATAGGTCTTGAAGATGGAGAGGCTGGTGTCGACCGCGTCGCGCCGGCAGTGGATGACGGTGGCGTTGGGCAGCAGCAGCTTGATCATGCCGATGAGCAGGAAATTGCCTGGCGTCTTGTCGGTGATGAAGCGCGCATCGGACGAAAGCGCCCGCAACTGGGCGACATAGCTCTGCCCGAGTTCGGTCAGCTGGGAATCGCCCACCCGGTCGAGCAGGTCATCGAAGCGGAACCGCCCCTCGCCCTGGCCGAGCGAGCCGACGAGTCGGTTGAGCAAAGTGAACTCGCCGCCGCCGCGCACCGCCGGATGGCTGGCGATCACCTGCTCCACGAGGCTGGTGCCCGAACGCGGCATGCCGAGCACGAAGACCGGGGTTTTGTCCGGGCTGCCGGCGGCGGCGTTGCGGGCGAGGCGGTCGGGGGTGAACGCTTGCTTGATATCAGCAAAGAGGCGGTCGGAATCGGTGGAGGCGTAGGAGAGCCGGGCTCGCTTCAGCCGGTTGCCCTCAAGAAAGTAGTCGAACGCCTCTTCGTAAGCGCCAATGTCGTCGAGCGCCTTGCCGAGCCCGAAACTCAGATGCATGCGCTCGGCCTGGCGCGTCCCGCCGCTTTGATAGAGGCGCGCCATCGTTTCGATCTCGACGTCGCGCGCGTCATGCTTGACGATCTGCGCCAGCATGCGGTGCCACTCGCCATGGCCGGGTTCGAGCGCGATGGCCTTACGGAAATTCTCCGCCGCCGCATCGAGCCGGCCGTAGTGCAATTGGATGCTGCCCAGAGCGTAGTAGGCAGCGCCGGGGCGGGGGCTGCGCCGGATCAGCTCCTGGCTGACGGCGATGGCTTCCTCCGGGCGGCCAAGCGCATCCAGGGCCGCGGCCAGCGTCTGCAGGGCCTCCAACATTGCCGGCCGGAGCGCTAGCGCCCGCTGCGCGCCCTCGAGCGAAAGCGCCGGCAGGCCGAGCCGGAGTTGCGCGAGCGCCAGATTGTTGTGGGCTTCGGGGAAGGCGGGCCGGAGGGCAAGGGCGCGCTGGTAGGCATCGGCAGCTTCGGAGTCGCGGCCAGTGCCCGCCAGCGCGTTGCCGAGATTATTCCACGCCTCGGGAAAGTCGCGGCGGAGCTGGAGGCAACGCGTCAGCACCGCTTCGGCCTCTGCAAAACGCCCCGCCAGATGATAGGCAAGGCCCAGATCGCATAACGCAGAACCGTTTTGCGGCTGCAGCTTCGTTAGCTTCTCCAGCCGCTCGCTTGCCCGTTCGGGCCGCCCCTGCTGCAAGGCGATGGCGGCGCCCATGTGGAGGGCATCCGGCTGTTTTGGATCGATGGCCAGCACGGCGTCACAGATCTCGCCGGCACGGGCCGCCTGGCCTGCCCTGAGCAGGGCCAGCGCTTCCCCGAGCATGCGCGGGACTGCCGGATCCGGATTTCCCGGCCGGCGGGGGGCCGGGCGGGGCGGGCTCTTCTTCTGCATCAAAGTCCCGGAATGGTTTTGCCGCGCCATGCGGCGGGCAATCGGCTCTTGGAACTCAGGCGGTCAGCGCGTCGCGCTCGGTCTTTCTCAGGCGCTCGGTTTCCGATTTGAGCTGCCCGCAGGCCGCGAAAATATCGCGGCCGCGCGGCGTGCGGACGGGGGAGGCATAGCCGGCCCGGTTGACGATATCGGCAAAGCGCTCGATCCGCGCCGAGGAGGAGCAATCGTAATTGGTCCCCGGCCAGGGATTGAACGGGATCAAATTGATCTTGGCCGGAATATTGGCGAGCAGGCGCACGAGTTCCTTCGCATCGGCGTCGGAATCGTTGATGTCCTTGAGCATCACATATTCGAAGGTGATGCGGCGGGCGTTGGACAGCCCCGGAAAATTCCGGCAAGCCGCCAGCAGCTCCTCGAGCGGGTACTTTTTGTTGATCGGCACCAGCATGTCGCGCAAATCGTTGCGCACCGCGTGGAGCGAAATCGCCAGCATCACCCCGATCTCACGGCCGGTTGGCTCGATCTGGGGCACCACGCCCGAGGTCGAGAGCGTAATCCGGCGCTTTGACAGCGAAATGCCGGCCTCGTCCGAGGCGATCAGCAGCGCTTGCTTGACGTTGTCGAAATTGTAGAGCGGCTCGCCCATGCCCATCATCACCACATTGGTGATGGCGCGGCTTTCTCCGCCCGGAACCAGCCCGCCATCGTCGGGCCGCACTCCGCCGGGGAAGTCGCCCAATCGTTCGCGTGCCATCAGAATCTGGCCGAGGATTTCGCCGGCCGTCAGATTGCGCACCAGGCGCTGCGTGCCGGTGTGGCAGAACGAACAGGTAAGGGTGCAGCCGACCTGCGAGGAGACGCAGAGCGTGCCGCGGTCCTCCTCCGGGATATAGACGGTTTCGATCTCGACCGGCGGCAGCCGCGGGTTTTGCGGGTCGCGATAGCGGAAGAGCCACTTTCGCGTGCCGTCCGAAGAGACCTGCTCGGAGACGATCTCGGGCCGGTCGAGCTGGAAGTTTTCCCCCAGCTGCGCCCGCACACCCTTCTGGATATTGGTCATGCCGTCGAAATCGGTGACGCCGTTGACGTAGATCCAGTTCCAGAGCTGCGTTGCCCGCATTTTCGCGTCGCGCTCGGCAATCCCGGCCTCGACGAGCCTTGCCGCGATCTCCGGCTTCGACAGGCCGACAAGCGAGGGCTTGCCCGGCGCGGTGGAGCGGGGCATCGGGACGGTCGAAAGATCAAGCGAAATGGTCATGGCATCCCGCTCCGGCGGGCAGTTTCGGACGTTCGTAGATAGGAGCGGCCGCTCGTAGCACAAACCCCCGGAAAGCGCAAAAACTCAGCAGCTGCCGCCGATGGCCTTTGATGCCGCCGTGGCGCCGGCAAGCGAAAAAGTTTCGCGCACCTTGATGCCCTTGTCGGTGGTGGCATCGACCACGATCGTGGTGCCGGCGCGCATCGCTCCGGCCAGGGTTTCGTTCTTGGTCGGATCCTGCAGCCAGGCCGAGTCGGCCTGAACGAACAGCGGAAAGCTCTGGTCGGCGACGCTCAGCGTCGCGGGCTGGTCCGACGCCATGGTGAAGCCGGCGATGAGGTTGATCTCGTTGGTGATCTGCTCGGAGGGCCGGTCGGTGATGTAGAGATAGGCTTGCGAATAGCCCTCGGGCGAGGGCGCGACGTCAGTCGGCTTGGCCACGGCAAAGCAGATCTGCCCGTTGCCTTGGTTGGCCGAATAGGCCGACCAGTCGTGATAGCTGCCGATCTGTTTTACGGCTTGGGCTTGCGCCGCGCCGCTGGCCAGCAGAGCCGACGCCAAGGCGCCGGCCGCGAGGACGCGCCCCCGATTGCTCATCCTTGTCCTACCCAGTTCAGCTGCACGCTTTGGTCGCCGCGTCGAGCGCCGCGGTCACACCGGAAAGGGAATAGGTGTCGGTCGTTTCGGTTCCCCGGAGCGAGGTGCCCTTGACCACCAGCGACTTGCCCTTCTTCATCGCGGCCACGAACCCGGCCTCGTCACCGGTGCTCGCCAGCCACGCGCCAGCGCCGTCCGCGACCATCGGATAGACTTTGCCGTCGATGGTGGAGGACGGTTTGCTGTCCTTCCTGAAGTCATACCCGATCAGGGTCTGCACTTCATTGGTGGTGCCCAGGCCCTTGCGGTCGACGATGAGGAAATGCACGGGGTCGCGCTTGACGCCGCTCGGCTGGCTCGTGGCCGGCTCGGCCGAGACGTAGCAGATCAGGCCGCTGGAATCCTTGCCGGACCAGGCGGTCCAGGAACTGAAATTGCCGATGCTGGTGGGGGCCATCGAGTCGGTCGCTGCGGGCTTGCTCGCGGGCTTAGCGGCTGCCGGCTTCTTGGCCGGTGCCGCCAGGGCGGGCACCGCCCCCCCGAAAGCCAGCCCGGCGAGTACCATTGCCGACACAATTCCGCGATGCAACGATTTCATGGCCAAACCATCCTTCTGTCGGCGGTCCGGCGGACAGGCCCGAAGCATTCCTGCCGCGGCAGCAGGCGTATCAGCGTCTGAAGCCGGCCGCATTTGATCTAAGTTGCGACCTATGTGGCAATGATGTCCTCATTTTGGCGCCGTCGGGCCGCGCATCTTTCTTGCTCCCGCTTGGTGAAGATAGCGTTAACACGCCGATTTGCGGCTTCAGGCGGCCAGGGGATAGGCCTGCTCGATGAGGTACGGGCCACCCCCCACCGAGTCCTTGCTGGAAAACAGCACGAACCGCCCGACGGGAAATTCCAGCGGCTCGAAGCGGCCGGACATGGCGATGAAGCGGGCGATCTCGAGGGCGCTGGTACCGCGCAGCCGCGCCAGTGAAACGTGCGGGGTAAATTTTCGGCCTTCGGGCGGCAGCCCGAGCATTTGCAGCACCCGCTCTTGCGCCGCCTGCAGGCGCACCAGGGTGGAATTGATCTCCACCCCGGCATAGAGCGCCCGCGGCTTGTCGCCGCCGAACGAGGCCAGGTGGTTGAGCTTGATGGTGAACGCCTCGCTGTTGGACAGCCTGTCGAGTGCGTCGGTCACCTCATCGGCGGTCTGGTGATCGACGTCGCCGATGAAGCGCAGCGTGATATGGTAGTTTTCTGGATCCATCCAGCGCGCGCCATAAAGGCCGCCCCGCTTGAGCGATAGGGCAAATCCCACCTCGTGGGGGATTTCGAGGCCGGTAAAGAGTCTGGGCAAAGGACCCTCCTCTCATCTGGCGCTCCGAACCTGCCGGAGCGCGTTCCTGCCGCACATGCCGAGCGGGTAGCCCGATTCGGCACGCTGTCGTGGAAAGCCTAACACAGATGGAGTATGCGGCTAGATGCTTATTTGGCCGGCACAAAAGCACCGCATCATGTCCGCCAGCTTACCGAAACGTATCTTGTATTAAACGGGTGCCACGGCCATATTACCCACAAAAGCGGTCAAGTGTTTTCCGGTTCCGGAAAATCCGCTTAATGAAAGGGAATGACCATGGCCGAATTCGACCGTCCGACATATGCCGCCCGGGCCGGCTCCGCCGCGGTAGTCGACCAGGGGCTGCGCCGCTATCTGCTGCGGGTCTACAACTATATGGGCGTTGGCCTGGTGGTAACCGGCCTTGTCGCCTGGTTCGCTTACTCCGCAGCCGTAACCACCGACGCCACCAATGCGGTGGCACAGGTAGGTGCCGGCATCTACCTGACGAGCTTTGGCGCCGCCATCTACACCAGCCCGCTGATGTGGCTGATCATTTTTGCCCCGCTAGCCTTCGTGCTGGTGCTGAGCTTCGGCATCAACAAGATGAGCCCGGCCGCCGCCCAACTGGCCTTCTGGGCCTTCGCCGCGGTGATGGGCCTGTCGCTGTCGTCGATCTTCTTGACCTACACCGGCACTTCGATCGCCAAGGTGTTCTTCATCTCAGCGGCGACGTTCGGGGCCACCAGCCTTTATGGCTACGTCACCAAGCGTGACCTGACCGGCTTCGGCTCGTTCCTGTTCATGGGCTTGATCGGCATCATCATCGCCTCGCTGGTGAACATCTGGCTGGCTTCGAGCGGGCTCTCCTTCGCCATCTCGATCATCGGCGTGCTGATCTTCGTGGGCCTCACCGCCTACGACACGCAGCGCATCAAGCTTGGCTACTCGGAGAGCTATGGCAATGACGTGCTGCAGAGAAGCGCCATCATGGGTGCGTTGTCGCTCTATCTCGACTTCATCAACCTGTTCCTGATGCTGCTCCGCCTGTTCGGCAACCAGCGCGGCTAAGCGCCGGAACACTGTTGGAATAAACGGGGGCCGCGGTCTAAAAAGGGACCGCGGCCCCTTTCATTTGCGAGCTTCCCCGTGTCCGATCCCGAGTTCACCATCCGAGATTTCGCCTGGGGCGACGTGCCCCGGATCACCGCAATCTATGCCCATTACGTGCGGACGTCGGTTGCGACCTTCGATACCGATGTGCCGGGCGAGCCGGAGATCGCGGCCAAATGGGGCCATATGGTCGAACTCGGCCATCCGGCGCTCGTGGCCGAACGGGACGGCGAGCTTTTGGGCTACGCCTACGCCTCGTTCTACCGGCCGCGCGCGGGCTATCGCTTCACCTGCGAGGATACGGTCTACATCGCCCCCGAAATGGTCGGGCGCGGCCTCGGCAGCACCCTCCTTGGGGCTGTCATCGAGAGGGCAAGGGCCTTCGGCTTCAAGCAGATGCTGGGCGTGATTGCCGACGAGATCGAGCCATCGATAAAGCTTCATGCCAAACACGGTTTCGAGATCGTCGCCCGGCAGCCCAATCTCGGCTTCAAATTCGACCGGTGGGTCGGCATCGTGCACATGCAGAAGGCGCTGTAGGGCACGGGCGAGCGGCGCTGCGTCGACATTGGTCGCCCCCCTCGCCACATCGTCATCCCCGGGCTTGACCCGGGGACCCATGCAGCCTCTCCAGTACGTTGGGTGGACTTGGTCAGGCCTCATGGGTGGCCGGGTCAAGCCCGGCCATGACGAGGGACCGTGCCGAATGCGCCCTGCCCGAGGGCCGGATGCGCCGGATAAACTGCCCACATCGGCCCAGCCGGCGCTCCCGTAGAATTGACGGGCGGTAGCGGTGCTGGTCAGCCGCGCTTCGACAACGCCGCGCCGCTTCAGTTCGGCCTCCATGGCCGCAAGCAGGGCCTTGCTGAGCCCACGGAACCGGAGCGCCGGGGCGCTCGATCAATGCACCCGCCGTTCAGCGCCCTTGGCGACCCCTCACCCTGACCCTCTCCCCAAGGGGGCGAGGGGACGATGGAATCGCGAGTGCGGGTGGAGAAGGCCCTCGCCCCTCTGGGGAGAGGGTGGCCGGCAGGCCGGTGTGGGGTCGCCAAGGCGCCAGGCCTCGATCACTCGATCACCTGGGCATCATTAAGATGGTTGTTCGCCGCCCGAACCGAAATCGGCCAGGCCTAAAAAATCATTTCACCAGCGTCAGGGTGGGCTCCAGCACGCGCAAGACATTGTCGAGGTCCTGGCCGCGCTTCAGCACCCGGCCGTGCTGGGAGATCAGCACATATTGTCCCTGCCGCTCGCGCAGCTTTGGGTTTTTCTCGATTACGTAGAGCGGCCGCTCCGAATGGTTCCGGTAGATGGAAAACAGCGCCCGGTCGCGGAGGAAGTCCATCGCATAGTCCCGCCAGCTGCCGTCCGCGACGTGGCGGCCATAGACGTTCAGGATCGACTGGAGTTCCTTGCGGTTGAACCGGACCGTGGCTGGCGGCTTGCTGCCGGCCCGCTGCAACGAAACATCGTTGACCATCAAATCCAGTTGCAGCGACGACTTCTGTCCGGCTTGCTCCATCCGGCCAACTCCTTCGTTACACAATCGTCATGATTAAGAAGAACGGCGGGACATGCAAGGGGGGGCGGCCAAAACATCCAATTTCGGTCACATTGTGTCCCATCTTGCGCCCCATTGGTCGGTCAAGAATTAATCATTGCCTCCAGAGGCCGGTGTCCGGGTGGATCGAGCCCCCAAACCATGAAGCCCGGGCGCCGGCCGCCCCTAAACCCAGTCACACTCTATCTCCCGTTCCTCTGGAGCGGGAGTTTTGTTGTTGGCGGTGGGGGCATTACTCCTAGCATGCTTGCCCGCGACCGGCCCTTCCGAAGGGCGTGGGTGGCGTTTAGCGGACGAAGGAGGCCGCCCCCATGATCGGGCCGGGAAGGCCCCGCGTCTCGCGCTGGACAAGGATTGCGGCCCCGTCGCTGGGCCCGCTCAGCACCTCGTCGAGCGGCAGCCTGAGATGCGCCCCGTTTTGGGGATCCCACATTCCCAAAATGTGCCGGCCGGTGACCACCTCGGTATATTCCAGCTTCTGGCCGGCGTTTTCGCCGCGCTCAACGTCGACGGAGGCCTTGTCGATGAAGGTGACGAGCCAGACCCCTGATTCCGCTGCGCCCGGCATGCCGCCGATCGTCACGTCCAGCATGTCCTTGTCGGTCTTGAGCGAGACCGGAACCGGCAACGAGGCCTGCTGGACGGTGCTCTCGACCTCGGCCTTGCGCGATCCCACAACATCCTTGGCGCCGTTCACCACCAGCTCGGGCGTATAGATATTGTTGCTGTCCCAGGATTCGGCGTAGGCCCGCTGCCGCTCGGTATTGGCCTTGGAGCCAAAAGTGTCCGTCCAGCCGATATAGTCCCAATAGTCCACGTGGTAGGCGAGGGCGATAATATCGGGGCGCTGCTGCAAGGTCTTGAGCAGGGCATCCGCCGGCGGACAGGAAGAGCAGCCCTGGCTGGTAAATAGTTCCAGCACGGCCTTGGGGTTGCTCTTGATCTCGGAAGCATCCGCCGGCGCAACGGCCGAAAGGAGCAAAAGGATAGATATGAGCCCTTGAACTTTCATGGTCGCCACTCATACCGGCGCAGAATAACAACTACCAGTCACTTCGGTGCGACCGCCCGGAGAGAGGCGGCATCTGCCGGCAGGCGCCGGTCGGCAAAAGGCCTCGGCGGATTGGCGGCTATAGCCCGCCACACAAACGAAAATCCCCGCTCGCGCGGGGATTTCCTGGTTCAAGCCTGCCGAAGCGGGATCAGGCGACGAGGTTGCGCAGCACGTAGTGCAGGATACCGCCATTGTTGTAGTATTCGAGCTCGTCCAGCGTATCGATGCGGACCAGCGCCGGCACGGTTTCCTTGCGGCCATCGGCATAGACGATCTCGACCTCGATGGTCTGGCGCGGCTGGAGCGCCGCAATGCCGCGGATCGAGACGGTCTCGTCGCCGGTGATGCCGAGCGACTGCCAGGAGGCGCCGTCGGTGAAGACCAGCGGCAGGACGCCCATGCCGACGAGGTTCGAACGGTGGATACGCTCGAAGGACTGGGCCATCACCGCCCGGACGCCGAGGAGCGTGGTGCCCTTGGCCGCCCAGTCGCGCGAGGAGCCGGTGCCATATTCCTTGCCGGCAAACACCACCAGCGGCGTACCGTTGGCCTTATAGGCCATCGCCGCGTCGTAGATCGGGGCGAGCTTGCCGTCCGGACCCTTGGTGAAGCCGCCTTCGACGCCCGGCACCATCTGGTTCTTGATGCGGATGTTGGCGAAGGTGCCGCGCATCATCACTTCGTGATTGCCGCGCCGCGCGCCGTAGGAGTTGAAATCGACCGGCTTGACCTGCCGCTCGACCAAATACTCGCCCGCGGGGGTCGAGGGCTTGAACGATCCGGCCGGAGAAATGTGGTCGGTGGTGATCGAATCGAGGAAGAGCGACAGGATCTTGGCGTTCTCGATATCGGTGACCGGCTTGGGGGTCAGCGACATGTCCTCGAAATAGGGCGGGTTCTGCACATAGGTCGAGGACGAGTTCCAGCGATAGGTCTCGCCGCCCTCGACCTTGATGCCCTGCCACTTGGTGTCGCCCTTGAATACGTCGCCATAGCGGCTGCGGAACATGTCGACATTGATGGAAGTGCGGACAACGTCGGCGATTTCCTGCGAAGTCGGCCAGATGTCCTTGAGGTAGACCGGCTTGCCATCCTGGTCATTGCCGAGCGGCTCGGTGGTGATGTTCTGGGTCATCTTGCCGAGCAGCGAATAGGCGACGACCAGCGGCGGGGAGGCGAGATAGTTCGCCCGCACATCGGGGTTTACGCGGCCTTCGAAATTGCGATTGCCGGAGAGCACCGAGACCGCGACGATGTCGTTGTCCGAGATGCACCTGGAGATCGCCTCATCGAGCGGGCCCGAATTGCCGATGCAGGTGGTGCAGCCATAGCCGACCGTGTTGAAGCCGATGGCATCGAGATCGGTCTGGAGGCCAGATTTGGTCAGGTATTCGGTAACGACCTGCGATCCCGGCGCCAGCGAGGTTTTCACCCACGGCTTAGGCATCAGGCCCTTGGCCCGCGCCTTGCGCGCCAGCAGGCCCGCCGCGATCAGCACGGAGGGGTTCGAGGTGTTGGTGCACGAGGTGATCGCCGCGATCACCACGTCGCCATCGGTGAGCCGATAGCTCTGGCCGACGACAGCATGGCCTTCGACCACGTCCTCGACGCCGGTCGCGCCTTCCGACACGAAGCGCGATTCGCCGGTCGACTTGGGCTCGGACTCGGGATCCTTCGGGCCACCGCGAATGCCTTCAACCGCCTTGGTGAAGGCCGGCGCCGCATCGCTCAGCACCACGCGGTCCTGCGGACGCTTCGGGCCGGCGAGCGAGGGCACGACCGTCGAAAGGTCGAGCTCGAGCGTATCGGTGAACACCGGGTCGGGGGTCTGGTCGTCGCGGAACATCCCCTGCGCCTTGGCGTAGGCCTCCACCAGCGCAACGCGGTCATCGGCGCGGCCGGTGGCGTTGAGATAGGTGATGGTTTCCTTGTCGATCGGGAAGAAGCCGCAGGTCGCGCCATATTCCGGCGCCATGTTGGCGATCGTTGCCTTGTCCTCGAGCGAAAGGTTGGAGAGGCCGGCGCCGTAGAATTCGACGAACTTGCCGACCACGCCCTTCTTGCGCAGCATTTCGGTGACGGTCAGCACGAGGTCGGTGGCGGTGGTGCCTTCCGGCAGCTTGCCGGTGAACTTGAAGCCGATGACCTCGGGGATGAGCATCGAGATCGGCTGGCCGAGCATGGCCGCCTCGGCCTCGATGCCGCCCACGCCCCAGCCCAGCACGGCAAGGCCGTTGACCATGGTGGTGTGGCTGTCGGTGCCGACGAGGGTATCGGGATAGGCGACCGTTTCGCCGTTCTCGGTCTTGGTCCAGACCGTCTGCGCCAGGTATTCGAGGTTCACCTGGTGGCAGATGCCGGTGCCGGGCGGCACCACGCGGAAATTGTCGAAGGCCGACTGGCCCCAGCGCAGGAATTCGTAGCGCTCGCCGTTCCGCTCATATTCGCGCTCGACGTTCTGGGCGAAGGCGGAGGGGGTGCCGAAATAGTCGACCATCACCGAGTGGTCGATCACGAGGTCGACGGGCACCAGCGGGTTGACCTTCTGCGGATCGGCCTTGAGCTTGGCCGTCGCATCGCGCATGGCGGCGAGATCGACCACGGCCGGCACACCGGTGAAATCCTGCATCAGCACGCGCGCCGGACGGTAGGCGATCTCGTGCTCGTCCTTGCCGCGGTTGTCGAGCCACTTGCCGATCGCGCGGAGGTCGTCGGCGCTGACCGTGCGGCCATCCTCGAAGCGGAGCAGGTTCTCGAGCACCACCTTGAGCGAGTTGGGCAGCCGGGAGATCCCGGTGAGACCCGCCTTCTCGGCCGCTGGCAGGGAGAAGTATGAATAGGTCTTGCCGCCCGCGGAGAGCGTCGACTTGGAGTTGAAGGAATTGGAAGTGTCTGCCACTGGAACCGCCTATAGCTCGGGTTGTGGCGCCATGCCCGATGCGGCCGGAGCGGCCCTTCGCAGGTGGGACATCGCGTCTCGACTGGAATGACTCCAATCTGGGCCCGATATAGCGAAATCATTTCCTGCTTGCCAGCGCCGACTTTGCTCTCGATAGGTGGGGTATGAGCCGGACTTCGCCCTTGCCGCCCCGCATGCTGATTTTCGAGGATCTCGCCGGAAGCCGCGGCGAAAAGCTGTTGTTTGCCGGCGTGGAATTAACGCTCGTGGCCGGCGAGATCGCCGAATTGCGGGGGCCCAACGGCATCGGCAAGACGACGCTGTTGATGATCGTCGCCGGGGTGGTGCGGCCGGCCGCCGGTGGGGTGCGCATCGAAGGCGGCGATCCGGATGGGCGTCCGGAAACCGAAATCGGCTATTTCGCCCACAAGCCCGCAATCAAGCCGAGGCTGACGGTCGCAGAGAATCTCCGCTTCTGGGGCGCGCTGAACGGCAGCGACAAGGACGGGATCGAGGCGGCGCTCGAGACGGTTGGCCTTGCCCCGATTGCCGGGCTCGATGCCGGCTATCTCTCGGCCGGGCAGACCCGAAGGCTGGCGCTGGCCCGGCTGCTGCTTTCCGACCGCCCGATCTGGCTGATGGACGAGCCGACCTCGGCCCTCGATTCGCAGGGGGAAAAGCTCGTGGCCGACCTGATCGACGCCCATCTCGACCGCGGCGGCCTGGTGTTGGCGGCGACCCATCACGACCTGCATCTGCGGCACGAGGCGAGGACGATTGCACTCAGCCGGCCCGCAGCGAGTCTTGCTGCATGAACTCCAGCGCGCGTTGCAACAACCCCCACCCCCGACCCCTCCCCTCAAGGGGGAGGGGGGCGATGGACCGCTGCCGTGCCGCAAGGTGTCCCTCCCCGTTGAGGGGAGGGATGGGGTGGGGGTTTCTTCCTGCTCTGGCCTCTCGCGGCATTCACGGTGAGCTTGTCGAACCATGGGGGCGGGCACAGTGCCTGGGGTCCATCCTTCGACAAGCTCAGGATGAGGTGGAGTTTGTGGGTCTGGCCCTATTCAATGCCCCAGCCTCTCTTCCTTCTCCCGCAAGGGGAGAAGGTGGCTCGCGAAGCGAGACGGATGAGGGGGCAGCGACGGTCGAGGGGAACCCCTCATCCGCCCTTTGGGCACCTTCTCCCGCAAGGGGAGAAGGGAAGGAGACCCGTCCATGACCGGCTTTCTCGCTCTCATCGGCCGTGACCTCAAGCTCGCGACCCGCGTCGGCAGCGATGCCCTGACGCTGGTGTTGTTTTTCGTCATGGTCGGGGTGATCGTGCCGTTCGCCATCGGCCCGGACAGCGCGACGCTGTCGCGCCTTGCCCCGGGGATCATCTGGATCGCGGCATTTCTTTCGATGCTGCTGGGGCTCGACCGGCTGTTTCGCGCCGATGACGAGGACGGTTCGCTCCTGCTGTTCCGGCACGCCGGGCTGCCGCTCGAAATGATCGTTGTCGCAAAAGTGATCGCGCACTGGCTGCTCACCGCCTTGCCGCTGATCGTCGCCTCGCCGGTGCTGGCAATATTGCTGGCGATGGATTTTCCAGCCTGGGAAAAGACCGTGGTCTCGCTGCTGCTCGGCACGCCTGGGCTCGTTGCGCTGGGCACCATTGGGGCCGCGGTAACCGTAAGTCTCAAGCGGGGTGGGTTGATTGCGCCGGTTCTGATCATGCCGCTCTCCATCCCCATCCTGA
The DNA here is from genome assembly GCA_035493835.1 of Devosiaceae bacterium. Classification (GTDB taxonomy): domain Bacteria; phylum Pseudomonadota; class Alphaproteobacteria; order Rhizobiales; family Devosiaceae; genus DASZTU01. The sequence goes on along the minus strand of DATJHO010000090.1, from coordinate 7,510 downwards.
TCTTCGGCACTGGGGCGATTGCCGAGGCGAGCCCCGAGGGACTAAGCAAGGCCGCATTGCTGTTTCTTGCGGCGATCAGCCTCGTGACGCTGGTGCTCGCTCCTTTTGCCGCCGCCCTTGCCTTGCGGTTGGCCGAGGACTAAAGCCGAAGACGGATTCCGGATGGCGAACAATGACCGTCGACCTCGCAGTTAAAAAGCCGAACTGGTTTAGCCGGCTCGCCAATCCCGGCCAGTTCCTCGCCTGGTCAAAGGCATGGATCCTGCCGCTTTCGATTTTGACCGCCCTGCTTTTCGCCGCCGGGCTGTATCTGGCGCTCTTCGACTCCCCGCCCGATTACCAGATGGGCGAGACGGTCCGGATCATGTACATCCACGTGCCCAACGCCTGGCTGAGCCAGTTCGTCTATGCCGTGATGGCGGCCGCTTCGATCGGCACATTGGTCTGGCGGCATCCGCTGGCCGACGTTGCCGCCAAATCCGCCGCCCCGCTGGGGGCCGTATTCACCGGGCTGGCGCTGTTTTCCGGCTCGCTCTGGGGCCGGCCGACCTGGGGGACGTTCTGGGAGTGGGACGGGCGCATGACGTCCACCCTCATCCTGTTCCTCATCTATCTGGGAATCATCGCCCTGTGGCGCGCCTTCGAGGACCAGGGCCGCGCCGGGCGCGTCATCGCCGTGTTCACGCTGGTGGGGGCGCTCGATATCCCGGTGGTCAAATGGTCGGTCGACTGGTGGAACACCCTGCACCAGCCCGCGAGCATTTCGCTGATGGGCAGCGAGCACATGCCGCCCTCCATGCTGATCCCGCTGCTGGTGATGACGCTGGCCTTCACCGCGCTCTTCGTTACGCTTCACATCGTGCGCATCCGCACCGAAATTTTCCGCCGCCGCGCCGAAACGCTCGAGCGCCAGGCCGCCGCCAGCCTCGGATAAGCAATGCTTGATCTCGGTCCGCACGCCATCTTCATCATCTGGGCCTATGTCGGCGTCATCGTCGGCGTTGTCGCCCTCATCGCCTATACGGTGTTCGATTCCCGGCGGGTCAATGCCCACCTCAAGGCTCTCGACGCCCGCGGCATCCGGCGCCGCTCGGAAAGAAATTCGTGAAACGCATCGCGCTCTTTGCCCTGCCGCTGGTGGCCCTCATTGGGCTCCTCGGGGTCTTTGCCGTCAGGCTCAACCACGATCCGGGCTATCTGCCCTCGGTGCTGATCAACAAGCCGGCGCCGGATTTCGCCCTGCCGCCCGTCCCCGGGCTCTCGGTGCCGGGTTTTGATACGGATTCGCTCAAGGGCCATGTGAGCCTCGTCAATGTCTTCGCCAGCTGGTGCGTCCCCTGCCATGACGAGCATCCCGAGCTGATGGTTCTCAAGAGCCAGCTGAACGTGCCGATCTATGGCATCAACCAGAAGGACCAGCCGGACAACGCCAAGTCGTTCCTGGCGGAAAATGGCAATCCCTATACGGCCGTCGGCGCCGATACCAATGGCCGGGCCTCGATCGACTGGGGCGTCTACGGCGTGCCGGAAACTTTTGTGGTCAATGCCAAGGGCATCATTACCTACAAGGTGGTGGGGCCCATCGACGACGCTACCATCGCCAATGTGCTGAAGCCGGCGATCGCAAAGGCGGCGGCGTCGTAAGAGCGGCGCATTTGGCTACCCCTCACCGGCCTGCCGGTGAGGGGTAGCAACACGCACGAAGGTGCCCCCGGGAACATCCACGCCACTTTCCCCGTTTCCCCCTGCAGCAGCGGCCTGGGCCGCCAACAGATGGAGACGAAAAAATGCAAACCCTGCCTCGCGACGTTCACAAGGGCATGCGCGTTTTCGACAATGCCCACAACGAGATCGGCAAGGTTGAGGATTTCCGCTTCAGCGAGAACGAGGACGAGCCGGGCATCGACCCCTCCGATCTCGATGCTGCCGATCGTGAAACCGACAGCTCGCTCGTCGAAGATATTGCCCAGGCTTTCGCGCCGGACGACATGCCCGATGACCTGCGGGAGCGGCTGCTGATGGAGGGTTATATCCGGCTCGACACCAAGGGCCTGTTCGCTGTCGACCGCTTCATCTTCCCCGACCAGATCGCCTCCGCTTCAGGCGAGGAACTGCTGCTCAATGTCAGCAAGGACCAGCTGATGAAGCGGCACTAAATTTTTCGCCGCTTAAGGCTAACCGTGGCCCCCGCGAAAGCGGGGGTCTTTTTTGGGCAAGCATGGGGGCGTATGCCTGTTGCCGTGGTTCGCCAAGCGCACCATGAGGCGGCAGTGGTGGTAGGGGAAGCGGGCTTTGGGGCCAAGCCAAAGACCCATCAAGTCTCAAAGCCTCAAAAACCTCATGGCGAGCTTGTCGAACCACGAGGTCTTCCCGCCTGTGGCCTACCCCTCATTCCGGCGCTGCGCGCCACCTTCTCCCGCAGGGGGAGAACGAAGAAGGGGGCAAAGCCGCGCAGCACCTCCCCTCGCGGGAGTGGGTGCCGGCAGGCGGGTGAGGGGGACAGCCGTTGTGGGGAGCCTAAATGCTCGGCTCACCGCCCGGCGCCGCCGGGGTTTCGGCGTCCGGGGCGTATTTGGTCAGCAGCGGCAGCTGGAACAGGGTGAAAATCACCGTGATCGGCATCGTTGCCCAGACCTTGAACGCGACCCAGAGGTCGGTGGCCTGCTTGGGGTCGTGGACATAGGCATCGGCGCCGCGCCAGACTACTTCGTTGAGCACGGCGAGGAACAGGAAGAACAGCCCCCAGCGCCAGGTCAAAATCGTCCAGCCCTGCGGCTTGAGCTTGTAGACCTCGCCGAAGACGTAGCGCAGCAGCGATTGCCCGAAGGCAAGGCCGCCCAGCAGCGTCACCCCGAACAGGGCGTTGACGATAGTGGGCTTCATCTTGATGAAGGTGTCGTCCTTGAGCCAGAGCGTCAGGCTGCCGAAGACCAGCACCACGATGGCGGTGACCAGCGGCATCACCGCAACCCGGTGGAGCAGCAGCCAGCTCAGCAGCAGCGACACCACCATGGCGCCCATGAACCAGGCCGTGGCGGCGAAGATATCGGCCCGCGCATTGACGATGTAGAAGATGACGAGCGGGCCCAGTTCGAGCCCCAGCTTCAGGGCCTGCGGCTTGAACTGCTTCCAGTCGACGTCGTCTTTTTTTTCGGGCGCATTGGCCATCATAAATCCTTGCCGGCGATCGCCGCCGCAAAATCCTTTGCCGCGAACGGCTCGAGGTCGTCCACGCTTTCGCCGACGCCGATGAAGTGTACCGGCAGGGCAAATTTTCGCGCGATGGCGACCAGGATGCCGCCCCGCGCGGTGCCGTCGAGCTTGGTCATCACCAAGCCGGTGACACCCGCCCGCTTGCCAAAAATCTCAACCTGGTTAAGGGCGTTCTGTCCGGTGGTCGCGTCAAGGGTCAACAAGGTCGCATGCGGTGCGCTCGGGTCGACCTTTCGGATGACGCGGATGATCTTTTCGAGTTCGCTCATCAACTCGTCGCGGTTCTGCAGCCGGCCGGCGGTGTCGATGATCAGCACGTCGGTGCCCTCGGCCTTGGCCCGGGTGACCGCGTCGAAAGCAAGGCCGGAGGCGTCCGAGCCCGCTGGTTTTGCCACGACCACCGCCCCGGTGCGCTGGCCCCAGACCTGCAGCTGCTCGATGGCGGCGGCGCGAAAAGTGTCGCCGGCGGCCAGCATCACCGACCTGCCTTCGGCGCGCAATTTGGCCGAGAGCTTGCCGATGGTGGTGGTCTTGCCCGACCCGTTCACCCCGATCATCAGGATCACGAACGGTTTTTGCGCGGCATCGATGGAAAGCGGCTGCGACACCGGCGCCAGCACCTTTTCCACCTCGGCCGCAAGCACCTCCCGCACGTCTTCGACGGAGACGTCGCGGTCAAAACGATCGCGGCGCAGGGTGCCGGTCACCGCCTCGGTGGTTTCGAGGCCGAAATCGGCCTGGATCAAAATGTCTTCCAGCTCGTCGAGGGTCGCGGCATCGAGTTTTCGCTTGGTGAACAGCGAGGTGATGCCGCCGGTCAGCTGGTCCGACGAGCGTTTTAGCCCCGAGGTCAGCCGCTGCAGCCAGTTTTGCCGCGGCGCCGAAGCCGGCTCGGGCGCGGGAGTCGGTGCAACGGGCTCCGGTTCGGGCTCGACGGCCTTTTCCAGCTCTTCGACGTATTCGACGGTGGTCTCGGGCGGCCCGGGTGGGGTCTCCGCCTCTTCCGGTGCGGGGACGGACGGGCGCTCCGCCTCGGGCGCGACGGTCGGTTTCTCCTCAGCCGGGCTTGGCGGGGGCGTTTCCGCTTGGCCGCCGAACAGCCGCTTGAAGAAGCTGGGTTTGTTCTCCGCCATCAGGCTGCCGACCTCACCGCTTCGCCGATGAGGCCAGTTTCCGAAACCCCCACGATCCGGGTCGTGACAATCTCGCCGGGGGCATGGCCGCCGAGCTCGACCGGCACGAACTGCTCCGTGCGGCCGATGCCGTCCTGCTCCACCAGCACATTTTCGATCTCGCCCACCCGCGATGCGCAGAACTTTGCGAACTGCTTGTCGCCCGCCTCGCGCAGCAGTTTTGCCCGCGCCTTGCCGATGGCGCGATCAACCTGCGGCATGCGGGCTGCGGGGGTTCCCGGTCGCGGCGAATAGGGAAACACATGCAGATAGGTTAGGTTTGCTTCGGTTACTATCTGAAGCGTGTTCGCAAACATTTCCTCGGTCTCGGTCGGGAATCCGGCAATGATGTCGACGCCGAAAACCATCTCCGGCCGCAACTCCCGAACCTTCGCGACGAACGCCAGCGTGTCGGCCCGAAGATGCCGCCGCTTCATCCGCTTGAGGATCATGTCGTCGCCCGATTGCATGCTGAGATGGAGGTGCGGCATCAGCCGCAGGTCGGAGGCGATCGCATCGTAGAGGGCCTCGTCCGCCTCGATGGAATCGATTGAGGAAATCCTGAGCCGCGGCAGGTCCGGCACATGGCGCAGGATCGATTGCACCAGCTTGCCCAGGCTCGGCTGTCCCGGCAGGTCTGGACCATAGGAGGTGATATCCACGCCTGTCAGCACCACCTCGCGGAACCCGTTGCCGACCAGCCGCTTGATCTGGTCCACCACCACGCCCATCGGCACCGAGCGCGAAGGCCCGCGGCCATAGGGAATGATGCAGACGGTGCAGCGATGATCGCACCCGTTCTGCACCTGGACGAATGCGCGGGCGCGGCCATCCATGGCGTCGATCATGTGGCCGGCGGTTTCCCGCACGCTCATGATGTCGTTGACCTGGACCTTGTCGTTGAGCGGCACCCCGAAGGCAATGGGGGTATAGCTTTCCGCCTTGAGCTTGTCGGCATTGCCGATGACGAGATCAACCTCGGCCATGTCGCCGAACGAGCGCGCCTCGGTCTGCGCCGCGCAGCCGGTGACGATGATTTTCCGCTCCGGCGCCTCGCGGCGGGCTTTTCGGATCGCCTGCCTGGCCTGCCGCACGGCCTCGGCGGTGACGGCGCAGGTGTTGACCACAAGCACGTCCGAAAGCCCGGCCTTTTCCGCCTCGGCCTTCATCACCTCAGATTCATAGGCATTGAGGCGGCAGCCGAAGGTGAGGGTTTCCACTGGCATCAGGCGAGCTCCGCCTCGCGCGACCACGTCCCGGTGGCGGGATCGATGGTGCCGGAAAATTCGCGTTCGGCCGGCCCGGTCAAAACCACATGGTCGTCGCCGCGCCACTCGATCACGAGGTCGCCGCCGGGGAGCGTTACCGTCGCCTTGCGTTCGGAGCGCCGGGTGCGAACGCCATTGACCAGCGCCGCGCAGGCCGCCGTGCCGCAGGCCTTGGTGAGGCCCGCGCCGCGTTCCCAGGTCCTCAGGATGATATGGTCGGGCGCGACCACCTGGGCGATGGAAATATTGGCCCGCTCCGGAAAGATCGGATGGTTCTCGAGCAAGGGGCCAAAACGGTCGAGCGCGTAGCCCCAAACGTCGTCCTTGACCCAGAAGGTCGCGTGCGGATTGCCCATCGAGGCGACCGAGGGGGTATGCAGTACCGGCGCATCAATGGGCCCGATCTGCAGTTCGATACCGGTGGTGTCGGCGAATTCTTCCGCGAGCGGAATGTCCTGCCAGCCGAAGCGCGGCTTGCCCATGTCGACGGAGATCAGCCCGTCCGCGTGCTCCTCGCCGGTCAAAATGCCGGCCAGGGTTTCGAAGACAAAGCTCCGCTGTCCGGTTTCGGCCGCAAGAGACTGCACCACGCAGCGCATGCCATTGCCGCATGCCCCGGCAAGCGAGCCGTCGGAATTGATGATTTCGATATAGTTGGCAGTGCCCGGTGTCCGCGGATCATGGATGGCCATGATCTGGTCGAACTTGGTCGCGGGGTCGGCGTTGAGGGCGACCGCGGCCGCCGGCTTGACGCGATCGGTTCGGCCGCGCATGTCGGCGACGATGATCTCGTTGCCGAGCCCGTTCATCTTCAGAAATGGGATGCCGCTCATCGGCCCTACTCCGGCGCCTGCCGCCACGCATCTGCCCGGACCCGCCAGAGGGGGTTCAAGGGCAATCGGCCTTATATGGCTGAAAGGCTGCGCAATTACCAGTCACCGGCAATTTTGGCGGCGGGAGTGGAGGACGCGGCGGCGATTTTCGCGAGAGAAGGCGAGTTCGGAGCGCGCAGCCACCCCCGCGCTGGCACTGCCGCGCTCACCCTCCCCGCAAAGGGGGAGGGAGACGATAGGCCGCCACCTGCTTCCTTCTCCCCTTGTGGGAGAAGGTGCCGGCAGGCGGATGAGGGGTGAGCCAGGGCACAGAGCGCCGGCCTCGAAGCGCTTACGCCGTCGCCGACTTCGCCCGCTCGATCGACTCGAAGATCACCTTGCGGGCCGCCTCGACATTGCCGATGTCGTGGATCTTGGCCCATTTGCCGGGCTCGAGATCCTTATAGTGGGTGAAGAAATGCTTCACGCGCTCGACCTGGATCTCGGGCATGTCGCCGATGTCCTTGACCGCGTCATAGACGCGGGTGAGCTTGTGGACGGGCAGCGCGATGATCTTTTCGTCGGTGCCGCCATCATCTTCCATGAACAAGACGCCCACCGGCCGGCAGCGGACCACGGCGCCGGGGACCAGCGGCCGCGAGTTCATGACGATGACGTCGAGCGGGTCGCCGTCGCCGCAGAGCGTATGCGGCACGAAGCCGTAATTGCCGGGGTAACGCATTGGCGTATAGAGGAAGCGATCCACGAACAGGGCCCCGGACGCCTTGTCGATCTCGTATTTGATCGGCTCGCCGCCCATGGGGACTTCGATGATGACGTTGAGATCGTCGGGCGGATTCTTGCCGATGGGAATGGCGTCGATGTTCATGAGGCGCCTTGCCTTTCAGGAGGGAGACTAGCGGCCTTTTCGCCCACCGGCGCGCTTAAGGCAAGGGATACGCTATGTCCCGGGCGGGCTGGAGCACGGTCCAGCCGGCCTGAATCAAAGCCAAAACAACCCCCACCCCTGACCCCTCCCCTCAAG
>DATJHO010000089.1:0-42090 GCA_035493835.1 Devosiaceae bacterium | reverse complement strand
GCTGCTGAGCGTTGCCGGCAAGGACCCGGCGCTGGCCGATTGCCTCGCGGCGCGGGCCGCGGCGGCCTATCCGGGGGCGCGGATCGTCCACCGGCTCGACAAGGACACCTCGGGCATCATGGTGCTGGGGCTCAGCAAGCGGGCGATTTCCGGGCTCGGCATTCAGTTCGAAAAACGCCAGACCAAGAAGGCCTATGTGGCCCGGGTCTGGGGCGACATAGCTGAGGATTTCGGCCGGGTCGACCTGCCGCTCGCCACCGACTGGGAAAACAAGCCGCGCCAGTGCGTCGATTTCGAGCATGGGCGGGTGGCGCAGACGGATTGGACGGTACTGGACCGCGAGGGCGGCATAACGCGGGTGAAGCTGGTGCCGCGCACCGGGCGTACGCACCAGTTGCGCGTCCACATGCTGGCAATCGGCCATCCGATCCTGGGGGATGCCTTCTATGCCACCGGCGCAGCCCGTGCCGCTGCCGACCGGCTGCAACTCCACGCCGAAGAACTGAGCTTTTCGCATCCGGGTGACGGCAGGATGCGAGATTTCATCGTGCCGGCGCCGTTCTAGGGCGTGCTCCACGGGGCCTGGAGCTGCGACGTTTGCTGAAGTTCTTCGCGTGAGCCTAGACGCTACCCCTCACCCTGACCCTCTCCCCAGAGGGGCGAGGGGACGATGGAACTGCGAGGGTGCCGCAGAGAAAACCCTCGCCCCCTTGGGGAGAGGGTGGCCGGCAGGCCGGTGAGGGGTAGCCAAGGACGCTTCAGGTACGGGCTTATCTCAAGTTGCTCTTCCGGCCCTATTTCGGCAGCGCGTCAAAACTGGCGGTGAGCCGCCGCTCCAGCTCGACCAGGTCCTCGGGCAGCGGCATGCCGGTTGCCCGCATCTCGTTGAGCTTTTCGATGAGTTGCAGGTGAAGTTCGTGGGTGTCCTCCGGCTCTTCGATGGATTGCTCGAGCAGGGCCCGAATTTCCGTCTTGATCGCTTCGAATGCCATGTTGGTCTCTCCCGTCTGGCGCTGACGCTCAGGCTGGCAAAAGCCCCGCGACTTTTCAATGGCAATCGGAAGTCCCGACGGGCCGGACGCCTTCCTCGACCGCAGGTGAAAAAGCGGGCGGTATGAACAACCCCCACCCGGCTTGGTGGCGGGCTGGTCCGCTGCGGGGGCCAAGGGCGTGGACCCTGCAGACCCGAGGGAATTGGTGTCGGCGGTGTTCAAGCGGCACCTCTGAGCAAAGGAAAGACCACGGCCGGGCCCGGCGAGCTGACCCCAGCCGACCGAAACCACGCGCCGTCCGCTCCGTGGCAGGCGCTCTCTATCCTTCGACGCCATAGGCCATGAGTTGGCCCCCATGCGCCTTCAGCCAGGCGCGGCCGCGCGCCATATCGGGCAGGGCCTTCGCGGTGGCGGCCCAGAAGGCGGGGGAATGGTTCATTTCTACCAGATGGGCAACCTCATGGGCCGCCACGTAATCGAGCACGTGGGGCGGGGCGAGGATCAGCCGCCAGTTGAAATTGAGTCGGCCGGAGCTGGCGCAGGAACCCCAGCGCGTCGATTGCGAGCGTAACCGCACGGATTTGGCGGTAACGCCCAGCGTCGCCGCATGCACCGCCACCCGCGCCTCGAGATCGCGCTGCGCCTCGGCCTTGAGCCAATCGGTCAGCCGGCGCCCCTGGTGCTCAGGCTCGCCGGGGACCAGCAACGCGGGGGCGCCCTCGATGTCCATCGCCTCCACGCGCCCGCGCAGCTTGCCGGTGCCGACGATCAGGTGCTCGACACCGCGGACCGGCACGCGCGCGCCATCGGCAAAGACAACGGGCGTTGCAGCGTGCTTGAGCCGGGCGGCGAGCCAGGGCGTGTGCCGGTTAAGGAAGGCGACGGCCTCCGACCAGCGGCCGTGCCGGGGGACGGTCAGCACGGGGCTTCCGTGATGGGGGATCGACAGGCGATAACTGCGGGCCCGCTCGCTGACGCGCACGGCGACCGCGATGGCCTTGCCATCGATGCGCGCTTCCGTGCTGGCCGGCCATTGCTTCTGAAAGAGGGCAATCATGGGGGTGATAAGACCAGATTCGGGGGTTTTTCCCTATGGGAATTGAGTTCGCGATTCCCCCCTTATCCGGCGCTTCGTGCCACCTTCTCCCACAAGGGAAGAAGGAAGAAGGGGCACCGGCGTGCCACGCATCCCCTCTCCCCTTGCGGGAGAGGGTGCCGGCAAGCGGGTGAGGGGTGGGCCACGCAATGCAAGATATGCGCAAAAAAGCGCCGCCCCGCGGTCAGTCGGGGTGGCGCTCGGTCAGCGTGCCGCCAGCTTGGGCGAAGAAACCTGACCGGGGAAAATCCCGGTCAGACGCTGGTCGGATTGTCGGTCTGGTCGCCGCCGTTCTGGACGTCCTTGTGGCTGCTGCGCTCGCGCATGAAGCGGTCGAATTCCTCGCGATCCCGCGCCATGTGCAGATTGCGCAGATAATCGTGGAATTCGTGGACTTCCTCATCGAGCCTCCGGCGTTCCTCGTCGAGGCGCTTGAGCTGCTCCTCGCGGTACTCGTCGAAGGCGGCATTGCCGCTGCGCGACGTCCAGCTGGATCCACGGCGAAAACCGTCGTGATTGCTTTGGCACCAGCCTTGGGCGCGTTCCTTCTGCCGATCGACCCAGCGCTCTGCGCGGTCGGGAGACCAGCCGAACCGTTCACCCCAGAGAATGTAGGCGAGAACGGCAAGGCCAAGCGGCCAGAAGACGATGAAGCCCAGGATCATCGCCAGAACGGTGATGGGCGACCATTGTGGTCTGAACATTGCGGTGTTCATAGGCATACTCCGGGTCACGAACGTATTTTGATGTGGCCCCCCCTCCCCCCCGGTCAAGCGCGCATCTGTCCAATTATGGTCCTTGAAATGCCGTGTTAGAATGACCATAGCGCGGCGGTATATCCAACGGAGCAGGCCATGGCAGTCGTCGAACAACCCGGGGGCCTGCTTGCAGCCATGTGGCGCCCGCTGCGCCTCGAAACACTGGTCACCCTCAGGTGGCTCGCGGTCGGCGGGCAAACCATGGGGGTGCTGTTCGTCCAATACGGGCTCGGCTTCCCCCTGCCTTTGCTCGAGTGCCTGTCGCTGATCGCGCTGCTGGCGGGCATCAACCTGACGCTGCTGCTCAGGTTCGGCACCGCCTATCGGCCCTCCAACCGCTTTGCCACGGCGCAATTGGCCATCGACAGCCTCGAGCTCGGCGGCATATTGGCGCTGACCGGCGGGCTGCATAATCCCTTCGCGCTGCTGTTCCTCGCGCCTGTGTCGGTCTCGGCGACGATCCTGCCGCAGCGCTCGACGGCGATTTTGGCGGTGCTCATCGCCGTCATCGCCTCGGTGATCGCCGTCTTTCATCTGCCGCTGCCGTGGGACCCGGACGTCGACCTGGTGTTCGACAGGCTCTACGAAGTCGGCATCTGGGCCTCGCTGCTCTGCGCCGTGGTGCTGATCGCCGCCTATACCAATCGCGTTGCCCGCGAAGCACGGCAATTGGCCGATGCGCTGGCCGCAACCGAAGTGGCGCTGAGCCGGCACGAGCAGCTCTCCGCCCTCGACGGGCTGGCGGCCGCCGCCGCGCACGAACTCGGCACTCCACTTTCCACCATTGCGCTGGCGGCCGCCGAAATGCGCGACGAACTGCCGCCTGGGCCGCTCGCCGACGATATCGAACTCATCATTTCGCAATCGAATCGCTGCCGGGCGATCCTCGCCAAGCTGCGCAATCTGGGGCACGACGGCGGCGATCCATTCGCCTCGGCGCCCCTCGGCGAATTGCTGGCGGAGGTCGCCAAGCCGCATGAGGGCCTGGGCAAGGCAATCGAGATCGTGAGCGCCGGCCACGGCCCGGATCCCGTATTCAGGCGCAATGTCGGCCTCGCCTACGGGCTCGGCAACCTGATCGAGAACGCCTGCCACTTCGCGAGCTCCAGGGTAATGGTGGATGCGAGCTGGGATGAGCGGCGCATCACCGTCGCCATCACCGATGACGGCCCGGGATTTCCGCCGGATTTGATGACCCGGCTGGGCGACCCCTACCTGACCTCGCGGGCGCGAACCCTCCAGGCCGGGCGGGAGGGCGAGACGGCAGGTCTCGGCCTCGGCATCTTCATTGCCAAGACGCTGCTCGAGCGCACTGGCGCCGAAATCGCATTCAACAATGCCACGGCCGAGGGCCATGCCATGGTGAAGGTCGTGTGGTCGCGCGAAACCGTCCGGGCGGGCGGGCTGCTGCTTTGACGTTTTTTTGACAAAGGCTTAAGGGAAAGCAGCGCCTGAGTTGAATTCGGGAGACGAATGGCTGTGACCGACATCGAGACCCTGCTCAAGGACGACCCGAGCCTGCTGCTGGTCGATGACGACAAGGCGTTCCTCACCCGCCTCGAACGCGCGATGGAAAAGCGCGGCTTTGCCGTCCGCACCGCCGACAATGTCAAGGACGGTCTTGCGGCGGTCGAAGCGCAGCCACCCGCTTTTGCCGTGGTCGACCTCAGGCTGGAGGACGGGAACGGGCTCGAGGTGGTTTCGGCTCTGCACCAGAAGCGGCCAGACGCCCGCGCCGTGATGCTGACCGGCTACGGCAATATTGCGACCGCGGTAACGGCGGTAAAGCTCGGCGCCGTCGACTATTTGAGCAAGCCGGCCGATGCCGACGACGTCATCAATGCGCTATTGGCGCTCGGCGAGGAGCAGCCGGAACCGCCCGAAAACCCGATGTCGGCCGATCGCGTGCGCTGGGAACACATCCAGCGGGTCTATGAGCTCTGTGACCGCAATGTCTCGGAGACCGCCCGCCGCCTCAACATGCATCGCCGCACCCTGCAGCGCATCCTCGCCAAGCGGGCGCCGAAGTAACGTCCGGCGGGCGGGGGCTACCCCTCACCGGCCTGCCGGCCACCCTCTCCCCAGAGGGGCGAGGGTTTCCTTTGGGGCGCCGCCCGTGCAACATCGTCCTTTCGCCCCTTTGGGGAGAGGGGCAGGGTGAGGGGTAGCCCAGGGCACAATTCCGGAGGAGGCCGCTTTGACCGTCACCCTGAACTTTCACGGCGCCGCCGGGACGGTGACCGGCTCGTGCTACCGGGTGGTGCACCCGAACGGGCAATTTCTCGTCGATTGCGGCATGTTCCAGGGCAACAAGACGGTGCGGGCGCTAAACCGCAACCCGCTGCCGTTCGATCCCCAAAAAATCGATTTCGTGCTGCTGACGCATGCCCATATCGACCATGCGGGACTGCTGCCGAAACTCTATCACCATGGCTATCGCGGGCCGATGCACATGACGGCCCCGACCGCGGGCCTGCTGGAATATTTGCTGCCCGATGCCGCCGGCATCCAGGAGAGCGATGCCGAGCACGATGCCAAGCGCCTTCGCCAGCGCGGCGACGAGCCGCTGCCCCCGCTCTATACCATGGAAGACGCCGAGGAGGCGCTCCGGCACCGTGTCACGCTCGATTACAACAACTGGGTCGAGCCGGGCCGGGGCGTCAGGGCAAGATATTGGAACGCCGGGCACATTCTGGGCTCCGCCTCGATCGAGATCGAGGTGACCGATGCCGATGGCTCGAAGGTGCGCCTGATGTTTTCCGGCGATATCGGCCCGGACGAAAAGGTATTCTACAACAATCCCGAAGGGCCGGCCGGCTTCGACTATATCCTGTGCGAATCGACCTATGGCGGCCGCGAGCGGGCCGACTATTCGCTCGAAAGCCGGCGCGAGTCCCTGAGGGCGGTGGTCAACGAGGCGCTGGCGCGCGGCGGCAATCTCGTCATTCCGACCTTCGCCGTCGAGCGCAGCCAGGAATTGCTGCACGATTTCGGCCTGCTCATCAAAGAGGGCGAGATCAACCCGAGCGTTGTCTTCCTCGATAGCCCGCTCGCGAGCAAGGTGACCGGCGTCTATAAGAAATATGCGTCCATGTTCGCCGATACCGAGCTGTCGGCGGACGAACTGTTCAACGATCCGCGCTTCCGCATCACCGAATCGGTGGATGATTCCAAGGCCATCAACGCCATTCGCGGCGGGGCGGTGATCATGTCGGCCTCGGGCATGGCGGATGCGGGCCGTATCCAGCACCACCTGCGCAACAACCTGATCCGCGCCAGCGCCACGGTGCTGTTCGTCGGCTACCAGGCGCCGGGCACGCTGGGGCAGATCATCCTTTCGGGCGCGCGGGAAGTGCGGATCCATGGCGAGCTGGTGCCCGTGCGGGCGCAGATCCGTACGCTCGGCACCTATTCGGCCCATGCCGACCATTCCGAGCTGATGGCCTGGATCAAGGCGCGGCTGCCGGCGCATGGGGCGCTGTTCCTGACCCATGGCGAGGATGAGGAGCGCGAGGCGCTGCGGAGGGCGCTCATTGCTACCGGCATGGCCGGCGACCAGGTGTTACTGCCGCTGCTCGACGATGCGGTCGATCTGCTCGCGACCGGCGTTGCGGGCGTCCGCCGCGCCGCGAGCCCGCGGGTCGATCTGGAACAGATGTCGTCGGATTGGAACAATGCCTACCAGGCATTGCTGGTCGACCTGGAGGAAGCGCTGCGCCGCGCCCCGAGCGATGAGGCGCGCCTGAAACTGATGCGCAATGTACGCGAGCATCTGGCCCCGACGGGCGTGCTGACCGCCCCGCCGCCGACGAAAGGCGTGGCCCCGGGGGTTGTGAGAGAGGTGGAGGGGGAGTAGGGGCGCGCTGAGTGCATGGCGCGCCTCGACCTGCGGCCGTTCCTTCCGCAGGCGTCAGGCCACCAAGAATCCCCCATCCACCGGCAAAATCGTCCCGGTGACAAAACCCGCCAGCGGCGAGCAGAGAAAGAGCGCGGGGCCGGCGAGGTCGGCCGGCGTGCCCCAGCGGCCCATCGGGGTGCGGCCGACGAGTTCGGCACTGCGGGCGGGATTCCCGCGAGGGGCCGCGGTCATCGCCGTTTCAATCCAGCCGGGAGCGAGCGCGTTGACGCGGATGCTTTCGCCCGCAAACGCCACCGCCAGCGATTTCGTCAACTGCGCGACGCCCCCCTTGCTGGCGGCATAGGCCGGTGCATGGGGCGCGCCGAAGAACGAAAACATCGAGGCCATGTTGAGGATGGCGCCGCCCGCAAGCTTCGGGCGAAACGCCATGGCGGTGCGCATCGAGCCCGAAAGGTTGATATCGAGCACGGCCGCAAAGCCCTCTGGGGTGAATTCGGCCGCGCGCAGGTTCACCCCGGCGCAATTGACCAGCACGTCGAGCTTTTCAAATTTCTCGGCGTAGGCGGTGACGGCGGTGTCGCTGCGGACATCGAGCTGGGTAAAGCCGATGCCGGGGGTGGCCGCGGCGGCCGCGACTTCGGCCTCGGTCGCGCCCGTCGCGCGGACCCTGGCGCCCGCATCGCGGAACGCGGAAGCAAGGCCCAGGCCGATGCCCGATGTGCCGCCGATCACGGCGACGGTTTTGCCTTCATAAAAGCTGGAGGCCCATTGCTGGTCAGTCATCGTCTCTCCCTTGGCACCCTCGTGCCCCTGGCTACCCCTCACCGGCCTGCCGGCCACCCTCTCCCCAGAGGGGCGAGGGTTTTCTCTGCTGTACCATCGCGGCTCCATCGTCCCCTCGCCCCTCTGGGGAGAGGGCTGGGGTGAGGGGCGCCCAACTCACCGAACGAACCGACTACCGGATAAACTGCTCCACATAATCCGCCCCCAGCCCCACCTTCTCATAGTGGGCGCGACACATGTCGATCTTGGTAAAGACGTCCTCGTAGCCGTTCTGCTTGTTGTGCTCGTCGAGATAGATCATGCAGCCGGAGATGTTGAAGAAGGTGATCATCTCGGCGCAATCCTCCGGCACCGTGAGGGTGTGGATCTCGCCGGGCGGCTCGAACACATAGGAGCCGGTCTCAGCCACCCAGTCGTGCTCGAGATAGTGCCACTTGCCCTTGATGACATAGCCATGGACGGGCTGCGGATGCAGGTGCTTGGACAAGATCCCGGCGCGGCGCACGCGCAGCAGATTGCACCATTGGCCCTGCAGCGTGTTGAGCATCAGCGGCCGGAACCAGACGCTTTCCGCCTGCGGCACCCAGACCCGTTCGTCCTCGGGCAGGGCGGTGATGGCAATTTCCTTTGGCGCCAGTGGGTGCGCGGAACCGTTGAGAGTTTGGTACATGGGTGTCTCCTCCTCCACCTTGTGTCGACCTCGTCATCCGACAGGCTCAGGATGAGGTCGGGAACCCCGCCTGGGTCAAGCCCTTATGGTGAGCTTAGCGAACCAGGGCGGCGTAGGGGCCTGCTACCACTCGAACGCGTCCACATTCTCCCGCGAACCGAGCAGGAACGCGTCGGCGACCAGCCGCAGCGGGGCGGCGTCGACGTCGCTCTTGTTCTTCTTCAGCAGCTCGGCGAAGCGCTCATAGATGCCCTCATATTCCTCGGAGGGTTTTTCCACCTTCACCACGCCGTTGACGCGCAGCACCGAACCGCCCTTTTCGAGTTTGATCTGGTCGCCTTTTTCCGTCTCGACGGAGATCGTCCAGATCTCGCCCGACTCTTCGAGCCAGTTGAAGCCGGCGCTCATTTTCGGCTGGTGCTTTTCGTCCGACTTGAAGACAATTTCGACATCGACAGGCGTCTGCTTGTTCGACGGGAACTTGAGCTGCGCGCTCTCGACGAAGGCCGGGAACGGCATGATCTTGGAAAAGATCGAGAGCGCGTTGATGCCCGGATCGCAGACGCCGAAGCCGCCGGGCTCCCATACCCAATCCTGCCCCGGATGCCATTTGCGCACGCTTTCGCGCCAATCGATGCGCAGCGATTTGATGCCGTCGCGCTTGAGCAGCTTCTTGGCCTGGTCGACCGCGGCATTGTACTGGGAGTGCCAGGTCTGGAAGAGGATCCTTTTCTTCTTCTTGGCGTAGGCGACGAGGTCGTCGAGCTCGGAGACCGTCGGGGTCGGCGGCTTTTCCATCAGCACGTCCATGCCGGCATCGATTGCCTCGCGCACGATGGCATGGCGAACCCCCGGCGGCGTGCAGACCGCGACGAGTTTTACCTCGGGCATCGCCCGATAAAGCTCGGCCGGGGTACGGAAGACCGGGACATTATTGTGGCCGAGGCCGCGCAACGACACGGTTGCCGCGACGACGAAATCTTCGCTCTTGTCGATCACCGGCAGGTGCTGGTCCTGCGCAATCTTGCCCACGCCGATGATGGCGATCTTTTTCCTGGCCACGAGAAATTCCTCCAAATCCGGCGGGCAATTAACAATGCCGGCAGCGGGATGCCAAGCGCCGGGATGAAAAATCGGCTGGTAACAGTGGCTGCCCCTCACCCTGACCTTCTCCTTAGAGGGGCGAGGGAAGGAAGGAGCAGCGAGGGTGCGGCTTAGAAAACCCTCGCCCCTCTGGGGAGAGGGTCAGGGTAGGGGTAGCCGGTGGCCCAAGCCCTATGCCGATCCTCGCCCCAGATAGCTCCCTGGCGGCGTGCCGATCATTCGGGTGAACATGGTGGTGAAGGCGGCAACGCTCTCATAGCCGAGATCGAGGGCGACGGTGGTCACTGCTTCGCGGCGGCGAGCCGGGGCAGGGCGGTGAAGAGGCACGCCTGCTAGCGCCAGAGGGAAAGGCTGAGACCGGTTTCGCGGCGAAACAGCCGGGTGAAGGTGCGGCGGCTCATGAACTCGCTATCGGGGTCGGAGGCGCTGCTGCGGCGCTGGGTCACTGGCAACATCGGGTTGGCCCACTCGCGAAAGAAGCCGACCAGAGCACGAATGCAGGCCGCGCACAATGAGGCTATGAGGGGACGATGATTGTGCTTGCAGGCGACCCTCGCGTGGGCTAGCCGAACGACCAGGAGCCGGCTCCTCGTCGTTCGACACCCCAGGATGAGGCCCATTTTCTGCCGGCGCATCCCCGCTCAGTTTTTCCGGAACATCCATGACTGACACAACCGCCGGCCAGGCCCGTCCCCGCGCCACCGAAACGGCCTTTACCATCATCTTCGCCGTCAGCTTCTGTCATCTGCTCAACGATATGATGCAGTCGCTGCTGACCGCGACCTATCCGTTGCTCAAGACCAATTACGGTCTTGATTTCGGGCAGATCGGCATCTTGACGCTGACCTTCCAGGTCACGGCCTCGCTGCTGCAGCCGCTGGTGGGGCTCTATACAGACAAGCGGCCGCTGCCCTATTCGCTGCCGATCGGCATGGGCTCGACCCTGGTCGGGCTGATCGTCCTGGCGCATGCCGGCACCTATGAGCTGCTGCTGCTGGGTGCGGCGCTGGTGGGGCTGGGCTCCTCGATCTTCCATCCCGAAGCCTCGCGCGTCGCGCGCATCGCCTCGGGCGGCCGTTTCGGGCTGGCGCAATCGCTGTTCCAGGTCGGCGGCAATTTCGGCACAGCTATCGGGCCGCTCCTCGCCGCCTTCGTCATCATGGTCAAGGGTCAGCAATCGATCGAGTGGTTTTCGATCGCCGCTCTCGTGGGCATGGTCGTGCTCTGGCAGGTCGGCACGTGGTATGCGCGGCATATCCCGGTGCGGAGCGCAGCCAAGAAGGCTTCGGCCGACTCCCTGCCACGCAACAAGGTCGTGCTCGCGATCAGCGTGCTCGTGGTGCTGGTGATGAGCAAGTACATCTACCTCACGAGCCTCTCGAGCTATTACACCTTCTTCGTCATGGAAAAGTTCGGGGTCTCGGTCCAGAACTCGCAGCTGCTGCTGTTCCTCTATCTCGGCGCGGTCGCGGTCGGCACGGTGGCAGGTGGCCCGCTGGTCGATCGGTTCGGCACCAAGTTCGTCATCTGGTTCTCGATCCTGGGGACGCTTCCCTTCACCCTGGCCCTGCCTTACGCCAATCTCGAATGGACGGCGGTGCTGACGGTGATCATCGGGCTCATTCTCGCCTCGGCGTTTTCGGCCATCATGGTCTTCGCGCAGGAGCTGGTGCCGGGCCGGGTGGGGCTCATCGCTGGCCTCTTCTTCGGGCTGGCGTTCGGCGTCGGCGGGCTCGGCGCGGCGGTCCTCGGGGAGGTCGCCGACCATATGGGAATCAGCTTCGTCTATACCGTGTGCTCGTTCCTGCCGGTGCTGGGGCTGACCACGGTGTTCCTGCCCAATTTGCCGGGCGCGGTCAAAAAGCGGGCGAAGTAGGCCGCGTCACGGCTTCCCCTCGGGGCGCTCGGCGTTTTGGCAACACGCGCGCTCCGTGCCTCTCACTCCACCAGAATCGCCCGAAAATCGTTGACGTTCGTTCCCGTCGGCCCGGTGACAAACAGGTCGCCGATGGCGGCGAAGGCAGAATAGGCGTCGTTTTTGGCAAGCGCACTCAACGGGTCGATGCCGGCCGCGCGCAGGCGCTGGGCGGTCGTGCCGTCCGCGAAGGCGCCGGCATTGTCCTCGGTGCCATCGATGCCGTCCGTGTCGGCGGCAAGCGCCGAAATCCGCTCGATGCCGTCAATGGCAATGGCGAAGGCGAGCAAAAACTCCGCATTGCGCCCGCCCCGGCCGCGGCCCTTGAGCGTCACGGTCGTTTCCCCGCCCGAGAGCACCACCACCGGCTTTTCGAATGGCTGGTTGCGAATGGCGATTTCGCGGGCGATCGCAGCATGGACCTTTGCCACTTCGCGCGCCTCGCCCTCGATGGCATCGGAAAGTATCTTTGCCTCGAAACCATGGAGCCGCGCCCGCTCGGCGGCGGCCTCGAGCGAAAGGGCGGCCGAGGCGATGACGCGCACAGTGTTTCCGGAAAAGGCAGGGTCCTGGGGTAGCGGCGCGCGGTTCTCGTCCGAGGCGAGGAGCGCGGCGGCGGCCGGCGGCAGGGCGATGCCGTAAAGCTCGACCAGGCGGCGGGCGTCTTGCCGCGTCGAGGCGCTGGGGACGGTCGGGCCCGAGGCCACGATTGCCGGATCATCGCCGGGCACGTCCGAAACGACCAGCGTTGCGACCGGGGCCGGCGCCGCGAGCGCCGCCAGCCTGCCGCCCTTGACCAGCGAAAGCTCCTTGCGGATGGCGTTCATCACCCCGATCGGGGCGCCCGAAGCAAGGAGCGCGGCATTCACCGCCTGCTCGTCGGCAAGGGTCATGCCGGGCCCCGGCGCCGCCAGCAGCGCCGAGCCACCGCCCGAGATCAGGGCGACGACGAGATCGTCGGGGCCGAGGCCCGCGACCGCTTCCATCAGCCGCCTGGACGCGGTTTCACCGACGAGGTCCGGCACCGGGTGGGCCGCCTCCATCACCTCGAGGCGCGAACAGGGCGCGGCATAGCCATAGCGGGTGATCACCAGCCCTTCGAGGGGAGCGTCCCAGGCTTCCTCGAATGCCTGCGCCATTTGCGCCGAGGCCTTGCCCGCGCCGATCACGACGGTCTTGCCCTTGGGCTTGGGTGGCAAATAGCGGCGGATGGCCAGCGCCGGCTGCGCCTGGACGACGGCGGCGTGAAAAAGGCTTTCGAGAAGATCGCGGGACAAATTCTTAGCTCATCGGAACCTGAAAGGTGGCGGATCATGGCGACAGGCCCCCCCGCATGCAAGGCGCGAAGGTGGAAATGTGAGCGGCCAGGCCCTACTTCCTGTTGGTGTTGCCTCGTCACCTGGTTGTCCCGGCTGGCGCCCACCCCGCCCTCATCCCGACGAAAGTCGGGACGACGCGGTGAATGTGGGGCGGTCTTGCCGAGGCCTCATCCTGAGCTTGTCGAAGGACGAGGCCGGGCTTGGCGCAGGCGCTCCTCACGCTCACCATGAGCCCCGAAAGGCAGGGACAGTTTTTATCCACTGCTTGTCAACGGATTGTCATCCGGGGCAGTTAGTGGACGCTTTTTGCTCGACGAGACACTTCTGACTATGCCCGAACGTTACGGAATCTATTTTGCGCCCGCAGTGACGAACCCGCTGTGGTCGCTGGCGGCGCAGTGGCTGGGGCGTGACGCCTTGACCGGCGAGGCGATCGAAGCTGAGGCCGGCGGCCTTTCCTTCGCGAAGCGCTTTCCGCTCACCGTTTCGGCGCGCCGCTATGGTTTCCACGCCACGCTCAAGGCGCCGATGGCGCTCGACGGCAAGCTCGAGGGCAAGGATCTCGACCGGGCGCTCAAGGCCTATGCCGCCGAGCAGGCGCCGGTGGACATGGGCCCGATCGTGCTCAGGGCCATCGGGCGGTTCCTCGCGCTGGTGCCGGACGTGCAGAGCGCGGCGCTGACCGAATTCGCGGGCCGGATCGTTACCGATTTCGACGGGTTCCGGGCGCCGATGACCGAAGCCGACCGGGAAAAGCGCAATGGCGACGGCCGGCTCAGCGCGCGCCAGGTCGAATTGGTCGACCGCTACGGCTATCCTTACGTGCTGGAAGAGTTTCGCCTCCACATGACGCTTACCGACCGGTTGCCGCCCGAGGAGCATGAGGAAGTGTTCGCCGCGGCAAGCCAGTGGTTCGCGCCGGTGATCGGCGAAAATCTGCTGCTCGACCGCCTGGTCCTCTTC
The DNA here is from genome assembly GCA_035493835.1 of Devosiaceae bacterium. Classification (GTDB taxonomy): domain Bacteria; phylum Pseudomonadota; class Alphaproteobacteria; order Rhizobiales; family Devosiaceae; genus DASZTU01. The sequence goes on along the minus strand of DATJHO010000089.1, from coordinate 28,631 downwards.
CACGAGGCGGAACCGGGTGCCCCGTTCACGCGCTTGCGCGACTATCCGCTAATGTCGGCCTGACGGCCATCAGCTTTTCGCGCGACCGCCTCCTGGTCGGGCGCGCGCTTTCCGGAGGGACCAAATGCAGTCCGATCTCGTGATCCGCAATGCCAAGATCGTACTCGCCGACGAGGTGATCGCGGGCTCGCTCGCCGTCGAGGACGGGGCGATCAGCGCCATTGACCTCAGCCATGCCGAAACCGGCATCGACTTTGGCGGCGACTACCTGATTCCGGGCCTGGTCGAACTCCACACCGACCATCTCGAGAACCATTACCGTCCGCGCCCCGGCGTCTACTGGAACCCGATGGCGGCGCTGCAGGCGCACGACACCCAGATCGCCGGGTCGGGCATCACCACGGTGTTCGATGCGCTGCGCATCGGCTCGGATGTCGAAATGCCGGGCATGGGCGACCATGTCGATGTGCTGCTCGGTGCGGTGATGGCTGCGCAGGAGGATGGCCGGCTCAGGGCCGACCATATGGTGCATCTGCGGTGCGAACTGCCGACCCCCGACGTTGTCGAGCACTTTGAGCGGTTCTGCGACCTGCCGATCGTCAAGCTCGCCTCGGTGATGGACCACACCCCCGGCCAGCGGCAGTTCCAGACGATCGAAAAGTTCCGCGAGTATTACCAGGAGCGGATGCGCTTTTCCGACGCGGAAATGGACGCCTATATCGCCGACCGGTACAATGAGCAGGCGCAATATTCCGACAAGCACCGCAAGGCGATCGTCAAGCGCGGCAAGGCCGTCGGCATCGCCTTTGCCAGCCATGACGACGCGACCGCCGAGCAGGTGGCCGAATCCGTCGCCGACGGGGTTTCGATCGCCGAGTTCCCGACGACGCTGGTTGCGGCCGAGGCATCACACAAGGCGGGCCTCGCGGTGCTGATGGGCGCCCCCAACGTGGTGCGCGGCAAATCGCATTCGGGCAACATCTCTGCGACCGAACTGGCCAAGCATCATGTTCTCGACGTGCTGTCCTCCGACTATGTGCCCTTCGCGCTGATGCAGGCGGCGTTCCTCCTGCCGCAGCGCGCCGAAGAGGTGTCGCTGCCCGAAGCGATCGCCATGGTGAGCAGGAATCCGGCGAAAGCCGCCGGGCTCGAGGACCGCGGCGAGATCGCCGCCGGCAAGCGCGCCGATTTCGTGCGGGTAAAGCTGATCGATGGCGCGCCGGTCGTGCGCGGCGTCTGGCGGCAGGGCGAACGGGTAAGCTAACGCCCTCCCGCGCCAGTGAACCTCCGCCGGGGATTGCGCGTTGAGCGTCATCACCCGGAGGAGGCCATGGGCGACAGGATTGCCATTTCGATCGATATCGATGCCCCCACCAGCAGGGTCTGGGCGGCGCTGACCGAGCCGAAGCTGGTTCGGGCCTACATGATGGGTGCAACGGTTTCGACCGACTGGAAGGTCGGGCACAAGATCACCTGGAGCGGCCAATACAACGGCAAATCCTATGTGGATCGGGGCGAGGTAAAGGCTCTCGATCCGCAAAAGCGGCTTTCGGTGACGCATTGGTCCCCGCTCTCGGGGTTGGCGGACGAGCCGGCCAACTATCACGCCGTGACCTATGATCTTGCGCCCACGGCCAAGGGCACGAAGGTGACGCTGACGCAGGAAAACCTCACCGGCGTCTCCGAGGAACAATCCAGAAAGAATTGGCAGCCCGTTCTCAGGGGCCTCAAGGAAACGGTGGAGGCGCCATGAACCGGAGCGGGCTTTACCGGCTGATCATCGTCCTGGGGGCCGCGCTGGTCGGCATCAGCATCTACGCCTACCAACAATCGCAGCGGCCGGCCGTGCAGGTTCAGGTCGACGGCAACGGGCTCAAGATCAACGGCACTGGGGGATAGGCCAATGAGCGAAGAACGCCGGCAGCGGATTTTGACGGCACTCACCAGAGAACTCGACCGCCAAGCGAGCGCGGATCGCTCGGATACCGCCGGGCAAGGAGGTGAGCGGCGCTTCGTGCTCAATGGCGGCGCGCTCGATCTGGTCGCGCTCGCCACCGCCATCGATGCGGCGCTCGGCGCCGATACGCTCGAGGCGGGGCTCAACCCCGCCAACACCAACGGCCCCGAAGGCGCCGGATCGAGCCCCAAGGGCGCCTATTCGGCGGCCGACGAAGGCAAGCGGCCCGACGAGCTCGATGCATCCAATGACGAATAATTCCGCATAGGGCAGGGCGCGCCGCACACCCAGCGTCCTCATGGTGAGCCTGTCGAACCACGAGGACGCCGCGAGGTGGGCCCCATCCTTCGACAAGCTCAGGATGAGGTCGTGGGCGGCGAAAGGCTCCCCTCGCTCGACGCTCGCGTCGACCTGTCGCCAAAGGAAGAGGTGAGAAAGTGGCACGGCCGCGCCTCAGGCGTTCCCTCTCCCTTGGGGGAGAGGGCTAGGGTGAGGGGGCCTTTGCGACAGCCTCGGCCCCCCAGGTGATGGACTAGGCCCTCGCGGACCAGCCCGAGCCTTACTTCCCCGCTGCCGTCAGCGCGGCATGCTGCGCGTCGCTCAGTGTCAGCCGCACGCCCTTGGCGAGGGTTGCGAGCTGGGTGAGCGAGGTGGCCGAGGCAATCGGCGCCGTCACGCCCGGCTGGGCGACGAGCCAGGAAAGGGCGATTTCGGCGAGCGTCGCACCGGTCTCGGCCGCAACCTTGTCCATTGCCGCAAGGATCCGCTCGCCCTTCTCGTTGAGGTAGCGCTCCATGCGGGCGCCGCGCGGGCTCTGCCCGAAATCGGCCTGGGACCGGTACTTGCCGGTCAAGAACCCGGCGGCGAGGCTGAAATAGGGGATCACCCCGACCTCGTTCGCCACGCAGAAATCCTGCAGCGCCCCCTCGAAACGCTCGCGCACGTAAAGATTGTATTCCGGCTGCTCGCTTTCATAGCGGGCAAAATGCTTTTCGGCCGAAATCGCCTGGGCTTCCGCGTGCTGCTCGGCGGAGTAGTTCGAGGCGCCGATGAAGCGGACCTTGCCGGCCTTCACCAGCCGGTCGTGCGCCTCGAGCGTTTCGGCCTGCGGCGTCTCGGGATCGGGCTTGTGCGACTGGTAAAGGTCGACATAGTCCGTCTGCAGCCGGGTCAGCGAGCCTTCGATGGATTTGACGATATAATCGGCCTTGAGGCCCTTCTGGTCGGGCGCCATCTCGTTGCCGACCTTGGTGAACATCAGCACCTTGTCGCGGTTGTTCCGTGCCTTCATCCAATTGCCGAGGATCGTCTCGGACTTGCCCTTGCCATAGACGTCGGCGGTGTCGATGGCGGTAAAGCCCTCGTCGAGAAAGGCGTCGAGCACCTTGAAGGCTTCCGCTTCCTCGAGCGTCCAGCCGAAAACATTGCCGCCGAAGACCAGCGGTTCGAACGAAAGGTCAGTGCGGCCAAGGCGGCGCTGGGTCATGGCAAATCTCCGGATGGGTAAGGTGGGGTTTTCAGACTAGCGTGGTCCACCATGGGCGCAAGCCCTCCGCGGTGCAAGTTGGCAGGTTTTAGCCAAGGCATGGGGCTTACCCGCACCAGAGGCCGGATCAGCGAACGGCGTCCCATCCACAAGCCCTCATCCTGAGCCTGTCGAAGGACGAGGGCTCCATCACCCGGCACGCCCTCGTGGTTCAACAAGCTCACCATGAGGGCTCGGTACGTGCTCGCGACCGCCTACCCCTTCGCCTCGATCAGATCCCACTTGTTCCCATAAAGATCCTCGAACACCGCCACGGTGCCATAGGCCTCATGCCGCGGCGCCTCCAGGAAACGCACGCCACGGGCGGAAAACGCCTCGAAATCGCGGAAAAAATCGTCGGTCTCGAGGAAGAACCCCACCCGTCCGCCGGTCTGGTCGCCGATCGCCCCGGCCTGCTCCTCGCCATCGGCCTTGGCCAGCAGCAGGCGGGCGCCCCCGCCATCCGTCGGAGCTACGACCACCCAGCGCTTGCCCCCGCCGAGCGGGGTGTCCGCCACCAGCTCGAAGCCGAGCCTTTCGCAATAAAAGGAGATGGCCTCGTCATAGTCGGCAACGACGATGGCAACGGTCGCGATTTTCTGTGGCACTTGGTCCCCTTTGTCCTCTGTGCGCCTGCCCGGCGGCTGACATAAGAGTGCCACATTCCCATTGCGCGTGCTCGTAAAACAAGCTTTGCTGAGTTTCAAGCCGAACGAGGTAAAACGTTCGGCGCAAGTTTAGTCAGGGAGACTGCTCATGCGATTGCTCAAAACCCTGCTGGCCGCCTCGGCAATTGCCGTTGTGCTGGCCGGCGGCGCTTATGCCAAGTCGTTGATATATTGTTCGGAAGGCTCGCCCGAAGGGTTTGATCCGGCCGCCTATACCTCCGGTACCACTTTTGATGCCGCCTCGCGCACGGCCTATAGCCGTTTGGTCGAGTTCGCGCCCGGCAAGACCACGCTGCTGCCAGGCCTCGCCGAAAGCTGGGATATTGCGCCGGACGGGCTGACCTATACCTTCCATCTGCGCAAGGGCGTGAAGTTCCAGACTACCGATTACTTCACCCCCACCCGCGATTTCAATGCCGATGACGTGGTGTTCTCGTTCATGCGCCAGCTGGACAAGAAGAACCCCTGGTATTCTTATACCTCCGGCATTTCCTACGACTATTTCGTGTCGATGAGCTTGCCCGCCGAGCTGAAGTCCGTCGAAAAGGTCGACGACTACACGGTGAAGTTCACTCTCAACACCCCCGATGCCGCCTTCCTCGCCGACATGGGCATGGATTTTGCCTCGATCATCTCGAAGGAATATGCGGATTCGCTGACCAAGTCCGGCAATCAGGCGCAGATGAACCAGATGCCGGTCGGCACTGGCCCCTTCATCTTCGTGGCTTACCAGCAGGATGCGGTGATCCGTTTCAAGGCCAACCCGGATTACTACGCCGGCAAGCCCAAGATCGATGACCTGATCTTTGCCATCACGTCCGATCCCTCGGTTCGCGTGCAAAAGCTCAAGGCGGGCGAATGTGACATCATGTCGTATCCGAACCCGGCCGACATCGCCGATCTCAAGGGCGATCCGGACCTGAAGATGGAAGATCTGCCGGGCCTCAATGTCGCCTACCTCGCCTACAACACGCAGGAAAAGCCGTTCGACAACGTGAAGGTGCGCCAGGCCCTGAACATGTCGTTCGACCGCAAGGCGATGATCGACGCCGTTTATGGCGGCAACGCCATCCCGGCGGTGAACCCGATCCCGCCGACCATGTGGGGCTATAACAAGGACACCACGAACCTGCCCTATGATCCGGAAAAGGCCAAGCAGATGCTTGCCGACGCCGGCGTCAAGAACCTGACGATGAAGATCTGGGCGATGCCCGTGTCGCGTCCCTATAATCCGAATGGTCGGCGTCTCGCCGAGCTGATGCAGGCCGATCTCGCCAAGGTGGGCGTGACCGCCAACATCGACACCATGGATTGGGCGCAGTACCTGAAGACGCTCGGTTCGACCTCGCGCGACGGCGCGATGCAGGCCGGCTGGAGCGGCGACAACGGCGATCCGGACAACTTCATGGCGATCCTGCTCGGCTGCGACGCCGTGCCCTCCAACAACTATTCCAACTGGTGCGACAAGGACTTCGACGCCTTGATCAAGAAGGCCAAGATTGCCACCGACCAGGCCGAACGCGCCAAGCTCTACGAGCAGGCCGAAGTGATCTTCAACGAGCAGGCTCCCTGGTTCACCATCGCGCACTCCGAAGTGTTCGAGCCGATGAGCAAGAAGGTCGTGGGCTTTACCCTTGACCCCCTCGGCTACCACCGCTTCGAAAACGTGGACAAAACGGAGTAAGACGTGCAACAGGGCGGCGGCGGCTTACCCGCCGTCTCCCTGGCACCGGTTCAATGCTGCGATTTATCCTGAAGAGACTTGCGATGGTGGTGCCGACCCTGATCGGCATTTCCATCGTTTCCTTTGGCCTTATCCGCGTCCTGTCGGTCGATCCCGTGACGCTGCTCTCCGGCGAGTACGCGATGACCCCCGAGCGCCATGCCGAACTCATGCACCAGTTCGGCTTCGACCGGCCGCTGTGGCAGCAATATCTGAGCTATCTCTGGGGCGTGCTGCATGGCGATTTCGGCACTTCGCTCGCCACCAAGACGCCGGTTCTCACCCAGTTCCTGACCCTGTTCCCGGCAACGCTGGAACTCTCGATCTGCGCCATACTGCTGGCCATCGTCCTGGGCGTGCCCGCCGGCATCTTCGCAGCCGTCAAGCGCGGCTCCTGGTTCGATCAATTCGCGACGGGCACCGCGCTCGTCGGCTATTCCATGCCGATCTTCTGGTGGGGCATCCTGCTGATCATCGTCTTTGCCGGCGTGCTGCACTGGACGCCCGTGTCCGGCCGCATTGACCTGCTGTATTATTTCAAGCCGGTCACCGGCTTCATGCTCATCGATAGCCTGTTATCGGGACAGAAGGGCGCCTTCCAGTCGGCGGTTTCGCACCTGATCCTCCCCACCATCGTGCTTGCGACCATTCCGCTCGCGGTGATCGCCCGCCAGACCCGCTCGGCCATGCTGGAAGTGCTGGGCGAGGACTATATCCGCACCGCGCGCTCAAAGGGGCTGTCGCTCAGCCGCGTCATCGGCCTCCACGCCTTCCGCAATGCGCTGATCCCGGTCGTCACCACCATAGGCCTCCAGATCGGCTTGCTGATGGCCGGCGCCGTGCTCACCGAAACGATCTTTTCCTGGCCCGGCGTAGGCAAGTGGATGATCGATGCCATCGGCCACCGCGACTACGCGGTGGTGCAGGGGGGCCTCCTCATCATAGCCGTCATCATCATGATGGTTAACCTCGTGGTCGACCTCCTTTATGCCGTCATCAATCCGCGTGTCCGAGTACAATAGATGACCGACGCTCCCACAGAAGCCCCGGTCGGGACTGCGGCCGAAATCGCTTTGCCGCGCGGCGAAAGCCGCTTGGCCGGGCTTGCCGAGTTCTGGCACTATTTTTCGCAGAGCAGGGGCGCGGTCGTCGGCCTCGTGGTTTTCGTGCTGCTCGTGCTCATGGCGATCGTCGCCCCCTGGCTCGCCCCCTATGATCCGAGCGCGCAATTCCCGCAGGCGGTTCTGGTGCCGCCGATCTGGCAGCATGGCGGCAATTCCGCCTTCCTGCTCGGCACCGATGCAGTCGGCCGCGACATGCTCTCGCGCATCATGCATGGCGCGCGCTATTCGCTGATGATCGGCCTTCTGGTCGTGATCGTGTCGCTGATCAGCGGCGTGATCCTTGGGCTGCTGGCCGGCTATTTCCGCGGCTGGGTCGATACCGTCATCATGCGGGTGATGGATATCATCCTCGCCTTCCCCTCGCTGCTTCTGGCGCTGGTGCTGGTGGCGGTCCTGGGGCGCGGGCTGCTCAACTCCATGATCGCGATCGCCCTCGTCATGCAGCCGCATTTCGCCCGCCTGGTGCGCGCCGCGGTGATGGCCGAAAAGAACCGCGAATATGTCACTTCGGCCAAGGTCGCTGGCGCCGGCCATCTGCGGCTGATGCTGATCACCATCCTCCCCAATTGCCTCGCCCCGCTGATCGTGCAGGCGACGCTCTCCTTCTCCAACGCCATCCTCGAGGCGGCGGCGCTCGGCTTTCTCGGCATGGGCGCGCAGCCGCCGACGCCCGAATGGGGCACCATGCTGGCCGATGCGCGCGACCTCATCCTCCGCGCCTGGTGGGTGGTGACCTTCCCGGGCCTTGCCATCCTCATCACCGTGCTCGCCATCAACCTGATGGGCGACGGCCTGCGCGACGCGCTCGACCCCAAGCTCAAGCGGAGCTGACGCGTGCCCCTGCTCGACATCAAAAATCTTTCCGTCACCTTCGACACCCGCTCCGGCCCGTTCCGCGCCGTCGACGGGATCGACCTCTCGATCGAACCCTCCGAAGTCGTGGCGATCGTGGGTGAATCCGGCTCCGGCAAGTCGGTCGCCATGCTCGCCGTCATGGGCCTTTTGCCCGCCTCCGCCACGGTGACCGCCGACCGGCTGCAATTCGAAGGCCGCGACCTGCTGAAAATGAGCGATCGCGAGCGCCGCCAGATCATCGGCCGCGACATCGCCATGATTTTTCAGGAGCCGGTGGCGAGCCTCAATCCCTGCTTCACCGTCGGCTTCCAGATCAAGGAGATGCTGCGCCGGCACACCAAGCTCGATGGCGGGCAGCGGCAGAAGCGGGCGGTGGAACTCCTGGGGATGGTCGGCATCCCCGAGCCGGAGCGGCGGCTGAAAGCCTTTCCGCACCAGCTTTCGGGCGGCATGAGCCAGCGCGTCATGATCGCGATGGCCACCTCCTGCAACCCAAAACTGCTGATCGCGGACGAGCCCACCACGGCCCTCGACGTGACCATCCAGGCGCAGATCCTGGGCCTCCTCTCCGACCTGCAGCGCGACGAAAAGATGGCGCTGGTGCTCATCACCCACGACATGGGCGTCGTCGCCGAAACCGCCGAGCGAGTGGTCGTTCAATATGCGGGCCTGCAGGTCGAGCGCCAGCAGGTCCGCTCGCTGTTCCGCGTGCCCCACCACCCCTACACCGCGGCGCTGCTCGCGGCGCTCCCCGATCGCGCCAAGGGCGGCGCGCGGCTGCCCTCCATTCCCGGCGTCGTGCCAGGGCAGGGCGATCGGCCGAAGGGTTGCCAGTTCAACCCCCGCTGCGCCTTCGCCGACGACCGCTGCCGCACCATCGATCCGCCGCGCCAGCCCGACGCGATCGGCGCCGCGCTCTGCCATTACCCGCTGAACGTTCCCGTCGAGGCCGCGAAATGACCGCCCTGATCACGGCCGAGCACCTCGAGCGCGACTACGAGGTCACCCGCGGCCTGCTGAGCAAGCCCTTTACGCTGCACGCCGTCTCCGAGGCGACTTTTGCCGTCGAGGAAGGCACCACGCTCGCCATCGTGGGCGAATCCGGCTGCGGCAAATCCACCCTCGCCCGCATGCTGACGATGATCGAGCCACCCACCGGCGGCCAGCTCGTGATCGATGGCCGCGATGTGTCGGCGGGCGCGGCAACGGACCTCAAGGCTTTGCGCGCCACCGTCCAGATCGTGTTCCAGAACCCCTATGGCTCGCTCAATCCGCGCCAAAAAATCGGCGCGATCCTCGAAGAGCCGCTGAAGATCAACACCCGCCTTTCCGCCGCCGGGCGGCAGGACAGGGCGCAGAAGATGCTGGCCGAAGTGGGCCTGCGTCCCGAGCATTACGGGCGCTACCCGCACATGTTCTCTGGCGGCCAGCGCCAGCGCATCGCCATCGCTCGGGCACTGATGCTCGAGCCTAAAATCCTGGTGCTCGACGAGCCGGTCTCCGCGCTCGATGTCTCCATCCAGGCGCAGATTCTCAACCTGCTGGCGGATCTGCAGGAACGGCGCGGCCTCACCTATGTGTTCATCAGCCACGCGCTGGCCGTGGTCCGCCACGTCGCCGACAATGTGATGGTGATGTACCTGGGCCGCGGGGTGGAGATCGCGCCGGCCGAAGCGCTGTTCGAAACGCCGCGCCACCCCTATACGCAGGCTCTGCTTGCCGCGACCCCGATCGCCGATCCGGAGCGGCGCGGCCAGCGGGCGCGGCTTTCGGGCGAACTACCTTCGCCGTTCAACCCGCCCAAGGGTTGCCCCTTCAATCCGCGCTGCCCCTTCGCCAACGACCGCTGCCGCACCGAGGTGCCGCAAATGCTGCCGGCGGGTGAGACCATAGTCGCCTGCCACGGCGTGGAGGAAGGGCGAATTCCCGTGCCGGCGCATGCCCCGGTGAATGCGGTTTCGGCCGCGTAAGCCCCCGACCTCGTCCGTCGACAAGCTCAGGATGAGGTCCCCTTAGCAAGACCTGCGGCAATCCGCGCTTCGAACGACAAGCTCGCATTGGCCGGACGCCGCCCAACCGGACCACGCCCACCCCGCGCCAACAACCAAACCTACTTTTTCTCGTTTTGGTGCTGTTCCATGTAGGCCTTGGTGTGGTGGTGCGTCTCGCCCTTTTCGTCCTTGTATTCGCGGCTCTTCAACGACTCCTCCGACTCGCTGTTATCGGAGTCCTGCCGCGAACTGCCCTGGCGTTCGGACGAACTGCGCTTCTCCTCGCTTGAGCCGCCCTGGCGGTCGGACGCGCTACGCGCCTCACCCGAGCGGTCCTGCTTCCCGTCGCCATTGCTCTCCCGCCCGCTGCTCCGCCCTTGGCTTTCCTTACCCTGGGCGCTCGAGCCGTTGGCATTCTCCTTGGTGTGGGGATAGGGCTCCTGCGAATCCTTGTGGCCGTGCTTGCCGGTGCCTTGCTGATTTCCCGTGGGCATTGGGGTTCCTCCTTGCCATTTTTGCCGCCGCGCCGCCGTTGGCTTCGCCATCGGTCCAGGCGCGGTTATCCCGTCAACCTCGCGGTACCCGAATGGTTTCGCGCCCTCGGAGGGAAGAAAAAGCAATGTGATTAACATAGGTGAAGGACAGCCGCGGGGCCGCTGCCTGACGGGGTTCCCTACCGCCCGGCGGCCACGCAATCCTTGCAGTGCCCGCGGATTTCGATGGTCGTGCGCTCGGCCCTGAAACCGGTGCTGGCGCTCCAGGCGGCCAGCCGCTCCTCGACCACGAGGTCGGCGAATTCGTCCACCCGCCCGCAGCTTTCGCAGATGGCGAAGGCGGCAAGGCCCTCATGTTCGGCATGGGTATGGGCGCAGGCAACGAATGCGTTGAGGCTTTCGAGGCGGTGCGCGAGACCCATCTCCACCAGCCGGTCGAGCGCCCGGTAGATCTGCAGCGGCGCCTTGATGCCCTCGCTGCGCACCCTGTCGAGAATGCCATAGGCCGATAGCGGCCCGGTCGAGCCCGAAAGCGCGTCGAGCACGAGGTGCTGGTTGCGGGTGAGTTCGTGGGTTTCGGCCATGGAGCTAAAATAGGCCTTTGTGCGCAAGGTTGCAAACGGTCACGCCGGTGCCGCAGGGAAGGCCCCCTCACCCCGTCCTGCCGGACGGACCTCTCCCAAGGGACAGGAGGAGCGAGGCCGTGCCACAAGCATCCCTCTCCCTTGGGGGAGGGGGTAGGGTGAGGGGGCCTTCTATCCGGCCGCTTCCGGCCCCGGACCAGCGCGAGTGTCGATTGACCTCCCCGCCGCCGCGTGCGAACGATGAACCGCTGGTTCCCCGGATCGGGGATCAAAAGGGAATGCGGTGCTTCACCCAAGGGAGAAAATGCCGCAGCTGCCCCCGCAACTGTAAGCGGCGAGCCTTTGCCATGGCCACTGGGTGATTTCACCCGGGAAGGCGGCAAGGGCGCTCAAGACGCCCGCGAGCCAGGAGACCTGCCGGCGAGAGTTATCAGGAGCGGCTGGGCCCGCTCCAAACACCCCGCGCTTACGGAGGGTTTGCGCCAATGACTGCCAAGATTCCCGTTACCGTCATCACCGGTTTTCTCGGTGCCGGCAAGACCACGCTCGTCCGTCATGTCCTCGCCCATGCGCGCGGAAAACGGCTCGCGCTCATCATCAACGAGTTCGGCGACATCGGCGTCGACAAATCCGTGCTCGCGGCCTGCGGCGAGGAAACCTGCCGCGAAGAGGACATGATCGAGCTGGCCAATGGCTGCATCTGCTGCACCGTCGCCGAGGATTTTATCCCGACGATGACCGAGCTTCTGGCCCGCCCGGACCGGCCCGACCACATCATCATCGAAACCTCCGGCCTCGCCTTGCCGCAGCCGCTGATTCGCGCTTTCAACTGGCCGGAGATCAAGTCGGCCGTTACCATCGATGGCGTCGTCACCGTGGTCGATGCGGCCGCGCTCGCCGAGGGGCGCTTTGCAGCCGATGAGGCCGCCGTGGCCGAGCAGCGCCGGTCCGACCAGATGCTCGACCATCTGACCCCGCTCGGCGAACTGTTTGCCGACCAGCTGGTCGCCGCCGACCTTTTGGTGATCAACAAGACCGATTTGGTCGAGCCTCAGGCCCTCGCCGCTGTCGAAGCCGAGCTGCGCGAAAAGATGCGGCCCGGCACGGGAATCGTCCGCGCCGCCAACGGCCACGTCGATGTCGCCGCCCTGCTCGGCCTCGGCCTTGCCACCGAAGACAATCTCTCGGGCCGCGATAGTGCCCATGAACTGGAGCATGGCGGGGAAGGCCACGAGCACGACGATTTTGATTCTTTTTCACTGAGATTGCCGGCGGCCGAAAAAGACCATCTGCTCGCGACCATCGAAGAAACCATCCGCGCCCACGATATCCTGCGGCTGAAAGGCTTTGCCGCCATTCCGGGTTCGCCGATGCGGCTCGCGATCCAGGCCGTCGGGCCCCGGCTCTCGGCCTATTTCGACCGGCCGTGGCGACCGCAAGAGGTACGTGAAACGGCGCTCGTCGTTATCGGCGCATCCCCGCTCGCCCGCGAGGCGATCACGAAAAACCTCGGCCGGATCGGGGCGGAGGCGATGGCGTGAGCCTGCGCGACATCCAGCGCATCGCCTTCAACCTGGTTTTTGCGCCGCTGATCGGCGGCTTCATGTTTTTTGCCGCCGCGGCGGTCTATGAGGTTTCGGCCGCCAATGTGGCGGCCGGCTCGCTCTTTGCCAATTTCGACCCGGGGCGCACCATCCCGCCCCTCCTCGCCTTCACCTATTTCGTCGGCCTGATCCCCGCCTTGCTCAACGGCATCATCACCAGCCTCGTCTCGCACCGGACCACCAGCCGCGGCTGGCGCGTTTTCGCGGCGCTCCTGAGCGGCGCCGTCTGGAGCGGCCTCTTCATCGGCGCACTCGTCGCCACCGGAGACACCGACATCGCTCCGCCGGGGATTTTCACCGGTATGGCCGTGGTGTTCGGCGCAATTGCCTCGCTTGCCGTCTACGAGCTGTTCGAATGGTTCATAATGTGGGGACATCACCGCCGCCAGGCCAAGGCGGGTCACGCCAAATGAGCCAGCGCGCCTTCTGCAAGGCCGCCCCCTGATGCATCTGCTCGCGCGTGAAGCCGGGGCGATTCAGCAGGAGGGGGAGGCGATCGATCTGGGGCAAACGCCCGGCGAAATCGTTTTTGCCTCCTCGGCCGACAGCGAACTTTCACTTCTTGCGGCCGCCACCGATCGGGCCGGCTATGCTGGCCTACGCCTCGCCAATTTGCTGCGTCTGGGCCACAACCTCTCGGTCGATCTCTGGCTGCAAGACACCGTCCGCCATGCTGGCCTCGTGGTGCTGCGGCTGCTCGGCGGCCCGTCCTATTGGCAGTATGGCGTCGACGAGCTTTTCGCCCTGGCCGCCGCCGGAAGGATCCGCCTCGCGGTGCTCCCCGGCGATTCGACGCCCGATCCGATCCTGCGCCAGCGCTCGACGGTTTCGGCCGAGGCTTGGGACCGCCTGTTCGGCCTGCTGGTCGCCGGCGGGCCGGAGAATGCCGATGCAGCGCTGGCGGCGATGGTGGGTCTGGCCGCCTCCTCCTTAACCCTCCCCGTTGCGAGGGATGGGGAGGGGGCGGCCGCAAACTCCTTCCCCCGCTTCGGTTTGTGGCAACCCCCACCCGACCCCTTCGGGGCCACCCTCCCCACAAGGGGGAGGGAGAACGATCCGAGCAACAAATCTCCCTCCCCCTTGTGGGGAGGGGCGCGGCAGCAGGGTGGGGGTGAGCCGCAAGCTCAGCCCGGTGATCAATTCACCGTCCCCATCCTCTTCTACCGCGCCCTGCTCGAAGGCGCCGGCACCGCCGTGGTCGAAGCCCTGATCGCCGCGCTCCAAGCCAGGAACCTCGCGCCCCTGCCGCTCTTCGTCTCCTCCCTGAAAGAGCCCGAAGCCGCGTCCTTCGTGCGCAAAACCTTCGCCGAAAATCCGCCGGCAGTTGTCCTGAACCTCACCGGCTTCGCCCTCGGCCTCGATGGTCTCGAGCCGGCGCAAAACCCGTTTGCCGAAACCGATGCGCCGGTGATCCAGCTGATCCAGGGCGGCCGGGCCGCCGCGCTCTGGGAAGCCGATAGCCAAGGCCTGTCGCCAAAAGACCTCGCCATGCAGCTGGTGATGCCCGAACTCGATGGCCGCATCGGCGGCATCCTCGTCGGCCACAAGGCCGAGAGCGCCTGGCATGCCCGCACCCAATGCCCGCTAACCGCCTATGTCCCCGATGAGGACGGCATTTTTCGCGCCGTGGAACTCGCGGGAAACTGGGCCCGCCTGCGAAAGACCCCGCGCAACGAGCGCCGCATCGCCATCGTCCTCGCCAATTACCCCATCCGCGACGGCCGCCTCGCCAACGGCGTCGGCTACGATGCCCCGCAATCCACGGTCGAGATTTTGCGGGCGCTGGCGGAGGGGGGGTATGAGCTGGGGCCGGAGACAACCCCCACCTCCACCGCTCAAGGGGGAGGGGAGCAGAGTGGCGAGGCCATCGATTCCCTCCCCCCTGAGGGGCTTCGAGCCGATGCAGAATCGCTCCAGTGGAGCGATTCAGGCGAGAAGGCCGCGGCAGCGGCAGGGGATGCCGGCAGGCAGGGTGGGGGTTACTTCCCCACAACCTCCGCCGCCTTGATCGACCTCCTCCAATCCGGCCCTACCAACGCCAACCCGTCCCGCGACGGCGGCATCGCACTCCCGCTTGCCCGTTACCGCGAGCTCCTCAAAACCCTGCCTCCAAAAATCCAGGCGGAGGTCACCGCCCGCTGGGGCCCGCCCGGGGCCGATCCATTCGTTCGCGGTGAAAACTTCCACCTGCCGGCCCTCCGCTTCGGCAATGTCGCCATCCTGCTGCAGCCGGCGCGTGGCTATGATCGCGACGACGCGGCGACCTATCACGATCCGGATCTCGTGCCGCCGCACGCTTATCTTGCGGCTTATCTCTGGCTCCGCCAGGAGTTCGCCGCCCATGCGGTCATCCACAATGGCAAGCACGGCAATCTCGAATGGCTGCCGGGCAAGGCGACGGCGCTCGATGCCGCGAGCTATCCGGCGGCGCTCTGGGGCGGGCTGCCGCATCTTTATCCGTTCATCGTCAACGATCCGGGCGAGGGCACGCAGGCCAAGCGCCGCACGGGGGCCGTGATCATCGATCATCTCGTGCCCCCGCTCACCCGCGCCGAAACCTATGGGCCGCTAAAAGACCTCGAAGCGTTGCTCGATGAATATTATGCCGCCTCCGGCCTCGACCGCCGCCGTCTCGCAGACCTTCGCCGGCGTATCCTCGATTTTGCCCGCGACACCCGCCTTGATCAGGACGTCGCTCTGCCGGCCGACGAGGGCGAGGCGCTAAAGACAATCGACAATTTTCTCTGCGAACTGAAGGAAGCCCAGATCCGCGACGGCCTCCATGTCTTCGGCAAATCGCCCGAGGGCGAACTGGAGCGCGATCTGATCGTGGCGCTGGCCCGCGTGCCGCGCGGCGAAAATGGCGGGGGCGATGCCTCGCTCATCCGCGCGCTGGCCGACGATCTGAAGCTCGGTTTCGACCCGCTGATGGCAAGGCTGGGCGATCCGTGGACCGGGCCGGTTCGCATTTCTTCACTTTCGCTTACTTTCCCTTCACAAATTTCAAGTTTGCGCACTGTCGGCGACGTCCTCGAAGCGCTCGAAAATTTCGCCGCCGAACTGGTCGTAACCCACTGGAATGAAAAACTCTCCCCGGCCGAGTGGCCCGCCACTCGCGCCGTCCTCGAGACGGTCGAATCGGTCATCCGCCCGCGCCTCCGCGCCTCGGGTCCGAACGAGATAAAAGCCCTCCTCGACGGGCTGGATGGCAAATTCGTCGCCCCCGGGCCTTCCGGTGCGCCGTCGCGCGGCCGGCTCGACGTCTTGCCCACCGGCCGCAATTTTTATTCGGTCGACAACCGCGCCGTGCCCACGCCAACGGCGTGGGAACTGGGCCAAAAATCGGCGGAAAACCTCCTGCTCCGGCATCTGCAGGATAACGGCAACTATCTGAGATCGCTGGCGCTTTCCGTCTGGGGCACGGCCAATATGCGGACCGGGGGCGACGATATCTCCCAGGCGCTGGCCTTCATCGGCGCCAAGCCGGTGTGGGATCCGGGCTCGCTCCGCGTCTCGGGCTACGAGATCATCCCGCTCGCAAAACTCGGCCGCCCGCGGGTCGACGTGACCCTCCGGATTTCCGGCTTTTTTCGCGATGCCTTTCCGGCGCAGATCGCGCTGTTCGATCGCGCCGTGCGGGCGATCGGGGCGCTCGACGAGCCGGAGGACCAAAACCCCATCGCAGCCCGCATGCGCGCCGACGCGCTCGGGCTGATGGCGGCCGGCGCCTCGCAAGCAGAGGCGGCGCAGAAGGCCGGCTACCGCATTTTCGGTTCAAAACCAGGGGCTTACGGTGCGGGCCTGCAGGGCCTGATGGATAGCGGCAAGTGGGAGCAGAAGGCCGATCTGGCCGAGGCGTTCTTAAATTGGGGCCAATATGCCTATGGCGCGCGGGAGGCGGGGCTGCCAGAGCGCGCCCGCTTTGCCGCCCGGCTCGGCGACATCGAGGCGGTGGTCCACAATCAGGACAATCGCGAGCACGATCTGCTCGATTCCGATGATTATTATCAGTTCGAAGGCGGCCTTGCCGTCGCCGCCGAGACGCTGACCGGCCAAAAGCCCGCCGCCTATCACAACGATCATTCACGCCCCGAGCGGCCGGTGACCAGAACGCTCGAAGAGGAAATCTCCAAGGTCATCCGCTCGCGCGTGATAAATCCCAAGTGGATCAACGGGGTAAAACGCCACGGCTACAAGGGCGCCTTCGAGATCATCGCCACCGTTGATTACATGTTCGCGTTTGCCGCGACCACCGGCGCGGTCAAGTCGCACCATTTCGACCTCGCCTTCGAGGCGTTTGTCGAAGATGTCGAAACGCAAGAATTCATCCGGCAAAACAATCGCTTCGGCTATGATGAGCTGATCCGAAAATTCAACGAGGCGAGGGCGCGCGGCCTGTGGACGCCGCGCTCCAACTCCGCCTATGCCCTGCTCGAGGAGCCCCGCCCATGACCGACCAGCCGACCACCGACCAGCCGACCGAACGCCTCAAGAAGACCGACCTGATGACCGAGGCCGAACGCGACGCCTATCACGCCGAAAAGATGCGGAAGAAGAAGGAGGCGCGGAACAAGATCCTCGCCACCAAGACCGAGGAAAAAGGCCTCCTCATCGTCCACACCGGCAAGGGCAAGGGCAAGTCGACGGCCGCCTTCGGCATGGTTTTTCGGGCGCTTGGGCACGGGTTCAAGATCGGCGTGGTGCAGTTCGTCAAGGGGGCGGCCGCCTGGCAGACCGGCGAGCGCGATATTTTGCTGAAATTTCCAGAGCTTGTGACCATCAAGGCGATGGGCGAGGGCTTTACCTGGGACGTTGCCGACCGCCAGCGTGACCTCGCCGCCGCCCGCGCCGCCTGGGAGGCGGCCAAGGCGATGATCGCCGATCCGAGCTACAAGATGATTCTCCTCGACGAACTCAACATCGTGCTTCGCTACGACTATCTGCCGCTCGATGAGGTCGTCGAGACACTCAAGCAGAAGCCGCGCGACACGCACGTCATCGTCACCGGCCGCAATGCCCGGGACGAACTGATCGAGATCGCCGACCTCGTGACCGAGATGACCGAAATCAAGCACCCGTTCCGGGCCGGGGTGAAGGCGCAGGCGGGGGTGGAGTTTTAGAGCGCTGCACGGCCGCGCCGCAAGTTCCCCTCCCCCTTGACGGGGGGTGGCGGCAGCCGGGTGGGGGTTGTTCCCATCCGCGGGCTTTGTGCTTGGGGCAACAACCCCCACCCCCGACCCCTCCCCTCAAGGGGGAGGGGAGCGAGGCAGTGCCGGCTGTTGGGCGGCCGATTCTCTTGAGGGGAGGGGCGGACCTCGCCTTCGCCAACTCAGATGAAGTCATTGGTGGAGAGCAGATTTAGGGTAAGGCGACGGCCTTGGTCCGGGTGAAACCGGTCGTACGAACCCTCATGGTGAACTTGTCAAACCACGAGCGCGAGTAGGCACGGGCTCCCCTCACACCACCACGATGCCCGAATGCTTGGCCTTCTCCTCCGGCTCCACGTGGATGGTGATTGTCGCCTCGTCCACCGCTTCGCGCAGCTTGGCTTCGATCCGGTCGCAGATTTCGTGCGCCTCGCCCACCGACATGGTGCCCGGCACCACCAGGTGGAACTCGATGAACGTCATCCGCCCCGCCTGCCTGGTGCGGATGTCGTGGGCCTCGATTGCGCCCTCGGCATTGGTGGAGATCAGTTCGCGGATTTTGGCCAGGTGTTTTGGATCGACGGCGACATCCATCAGCCCCACTACGCTTTCGCGCAGCACCTGCCAGCCCGACCACAGCACATTCAGCGCCACCAGCGCGGCGAGGATCGGATCGAGCTGGTGGATACCCGTTGCTGCCGCCAGCACCACACCCACCAACACCCCGATGGTCGACAGCACATCGGTGAAAAGGTGCTTTCCGTCGCTTTCGAGGGCCGGCGATTTTTCCCGACGTCCCTGCTGAATGAGCCGGAAGGCCCAAGCGGCGTTGATGGCGGTGGCGACCACGCTGACCGCAATCGCCGCGGGCTGGATGGTGAAATCGCGCGGGGAAACGAACGCCCCATAGGCCTCGTAAAAGATCAGGGCCGCCGCCAGCGCGATGAAGACGCCGATGATCACCGCCGAAAAATATTCGGCCTTGTAGTAGCCATAGGGGAGCGTTGCGTCGGCCGGGCGGGCGCTGAGCCGCACCGCAACTAGCGCGACGATCGCCGTTACCACGTTCACCACGCTTTCGAGCGCATCCGAATAAAGCGCCACGCTGCCGGTGAGCCAGGCCGCCACGGCCTTCAGCGCCAATACGATGATCGCGATCGCGAGGCTGATCAAGGCCAGTCGTGCAGCGATGGGTGTTTGTGGCGTCTGCATGGCGCAATCCGGTTGCCGGCTGATTCCGGCGGGGGGTGGAGTATAGCTGCCGCATATAGGGCGGGGGTAGCACCTGCAAGTGTCTGTTTCGCTGCAGATTTCCGACAGGTGCTGGTCCGGGGGCCCCCGGCCCGGCAAGTGCTTGATTGACCGGCAGGTTTCTCGGCTCTAGAAGAAGCGCCCCTAGCAGCGTTCCTTGAGGAACTGAAACAGAGGCCGGTGCGGTCGACCCAAATCGGGGACCAAGTCCGGCGCTGCCCAGCCTTTGGTGAACTCTGCCTCCACCTGGCCCGACGGTTTCGGGCCCAGCGATGAGGCGAGAAGAATGACGCTTACCCTGCCCGCCGCCACCGGCGTGATGCTGTGCGGCCACGGCAGCCGCAACCAGCTCGCCGTTGGCGAGTTTTCCGCCCTCGCCGAGCGCCTGCGGCAGCGCCTGCCGGGCGTGCCGGTGGAATATGGCTATCTCGAATTCGCCAATCCGGTGCTGCACCAGGGCCTTGATCGCCTGCGGGCGCAAGGGGTTGGCCGCATCCTCGCCGTGCCGGGCATGCTGTTCGCCGCAGGCCACGCCAAGAACGACATCCCCTCGGTTCTGAACACGTACACGGCCCAGCACCCCGGCCTCGAACTCACCTATGGGCGCGAACTCGGCGTCGACCTGAAAATGCTGCGCGCCGCCGCGGACCGGATCGAGCAGGCGATCGCCGCCGCGCCCGATCAGTCGATCGGCCGCCACGAAACCCTGCTGATGGTGGTCGGCCGCGGCGCATCCGATCCGGATGCCAATTCCAACGTGGCAAAAGTCATGCGGATGCTCTGGGAGGGCATGGGCTTTGGCTGGGGCGAGGTCAGCTATTCGGGCGTGACCTTCCCGCTGGTCGCCCCCGCGCTGGCGCACGCCGTAAAGCTCGGCTACCGCCGCATCATTGTCTTTCCCTATTTCCTGTTCACTGGCGTTCTGGTGAAGCGGATCTACGACGCGGTCGACGAGGCAGCGGCGGGGCACCCGGAAGTCGAATTCCTCAAGGCGCCCTACCTCAGCGACCATCCGCTGGTCATCGATACTTTCCTCGACCGCCTGCAGGAAATGCTGGTGGGGCAGAACCTCATGAACTGCGCGATGTGCAAATATCGCGAGCAGGTGCTGGGGTTCGAGGCCGAGATCGGGCTGGCGCAGGAGAGTCATCACCACCACGTCGAAGGCGTCGGCGGCGGGCTCGAAAACTGCCCCTGCGGCGGCGATTGCGATGCCTCGTGCCGCGACGAGGCGTTTTGCAAGGCGCACGGGCTGCCGTGGACCCCGCTGCACAGCCACGAGCCGCACGGGCATAGCCATCCTCCGGCCGAGCACGCATTGATCTATCGCAGGGCGGCGCCGCATTTCCACGTTCATGCTGAAGGGGTTGTGCATGCGCATGACCATGGCCACAGCCACGGCGACCACCATCACCACCCTTACCCCCACGCCGACCATCCACTCGGCCCCAAGACGTTGCCGAAGGTGCAAGGCCGGCTCGCCAGGCAGGAGCACGAAAAATGACCGGCGACTATCTTCGCGACCCCGATGAGATCTACGCCCGAAGCTTTGCCACCATCCGTGCGGAGGCCGACCTCTCCGGCATTCCCGAGGAGCTGCAGGATGTGGCGGTTCGCATGGTCCACGCCTGCGGCATGATCGACATCGTGCCCGAAATCCGCTGGGGCGGCGAAGTGGCCGGCGAAGTCGAGTTCGCCCTGCTTGAAGGCGCCCCGGTCTTTTGCGACTGCGAGGCGGTGCGGGCTGGAATTTCCCGCAAGGCTTTGCCGGCGCACGCCGAGCTGGTCGTGACGCTGAACGATCCGGCCGTTCCCGAGCTCGCGAAAAAGCTCGCGACCACTCGCTCGGCTGCCGCGGTGGAACTTTTCCGCGACCGGTTGAAGGGCGCGGTCATCGTCATCGGCAATGCACCTACGGCGCTGTTTCATCTGCTCGATCTGCTGGATCAGGGGGCGGAAAAACCGGCCGCCATCATTGCCACTCCGGTCGGTTTCGTCGGGGCCGAGGAGAGCAAGGCGCTGCTCGCGCTCGATCTCCACAACGTGCCGTTCCTCACCCTCCTCGGCCGCCGCGGCGGCTCCGCCATCGCCAGCGCCGCCCTCAATGCCATTGCGATGGGCATGAAGGGATGAGCCGCTGGCTGAGCATTGTTGGCGTGGGAGAGGGCGAACGGATTTCCAGCGCTGGCCGCGCTGCGCTGGAAAAAGCGGAGACGGTGTTGGGGCCGGAAAGGCTGTTGGCAGTGCTCATCCCCCTCCCACTCTCCCCCGCAAGGGGGGAGGTGCCGGTCGGTGCTGGTTGTGAGTCTTCCGCCCCGAACCAAACTCAGCCTCGCACGCTCCTCCTTGCGGGGAGGGTTGGGGAGGGGGTGGGCCCGAGAACCAAGGGGGTGGGCCAAAAGCACATCCCTTGGGCATCCCCTCTCTCCGCCATGCTCGAACAGGTAATATCCCTGCGCGGCACCCCGACTGCCATCCTCGCCACCGGTGATCCGATGTGGTTCGGCATCGGTGCCACGCTGGCGAAGCACTTCGATCCGGCCGAGTTCGAGGCGCACCCCGCCCCCTCGGCTTTCCAGTTCGCCGCCGCCCGGCTCGGCTGGCCGCTGCAGCATGTTGCGACCATTTCGCTCCACGGCCGGGCGGTCGAGGCGGTGCATCCGCACATTCTTCCCGGCAACCGCATCCTGGCGCTGACCAGCGACCGGAGCACTGCCGAGGCCGTGGCCACAATTCTCAACGCGCGCGGTTATGGCCAGAGCCGGCTCACCGTGCTCGAAAACCTGGGCGCTGCCGACGAGCGCATCATCGCTATCGCCGCCGCCGACCTCGATCCCTCGGCGATCGGCGATTTTTATGTCCTTGCCATCGATTGCGTGGCCGATCCTGGCGCGGCGCTGCTGCCGCCGGTTCCCGGCCTGCCCGAGGAAGCCTTCATTTCCGATGGCCAGCTCACCAAACGCGAGGTGCGGGCGGCAACGCTGGCAAAGCTCGCACCCTTTCCCGGTGCCCTGCTATGGGATGTTGGCGCTGGCTGCGGCTCGATCGCCATTGAATGGCTGCGCGGCGCGCGCGACACCCGCGCCATCGCCTTCGAGCGCGATGCCGACCGTCGCGACATGATCGCCGCCAACGCAAACGCCCTCGGCGCGCCCGCGCTGAAAATCGTTGCTGGCGAAGCGCCGGCCTCCCTTGCCGGGCAGCCCAGCCCCGACGCGATCTTTCTTGGCGGCGAGGTGGGCAATGCCGCTTTGCTGGAAGCCTGCTGGGCGGCGCTGAAACCGGGCGGCCGGCTAGTGGCCAATGCGGTGACGCTCGATGGCGAAGCGGCGCTCTACGCCAGGCAGGCCAAATTGGGCGGCGAGCTTGCCCGCATCGAAATTTCGGTCCTCGCCAGCGTCGGCGATAGTCGCGTGATGCGGCCGCGCCTGCCGGTGACGCAATGGCTGGTGATAAAACCATGACTGCAACGCTGCATCTCGTCGGTGTCGGCCCGGGCGATCCGGAACTGCTGACGCTCAAGGCCGTGCGCATCCTCGGCGAGGCGGCGGTTGTCGCCTATCCCTCGACGGGAAAGGGGGCGGCGCTCGCCCTCGATATCGCCCGCGATCACCTCAACCCGAAGGCGCTGCGCGTGCCGATAACAATTCCGATGAGCGTCGAGCGCGGGCCGGCGCAGGCGGCTTATGATGGGGCGGCGGCTGCCATTCTCGAGCACCTGAGTGCGGGCCGTCCCGTCGCCTGGCTGTGCGAGGGCGATCCGCTGTTTTATGGTTCGGCCATGTACCTGACGCACCGCGTCGCCCCGCACGCCCCCGTCGTCGTCATCCCCGGAGTAACCTCCCTGACTGCCGCCGCCGCCGCCATTGCCCGCCCGCTCGCCGCTCGCAACGAAATGCTGAAAGTGCTGCCCGCGCCCCTGCCGGATGAAATCTTGCGCGCCGAGCTTCAGGGCGCCCCTGCCGCCGCCATCATCAAGGTCGGCCGGCACTTTGACCGGGTTCGCGCGCTGCTCGGGGAAACGGGCCACGCTGCGGGCGCCATGGTCATCGAGCACGCCACCACTGCCCGCCAGCGCATCACGCCGCTGGAAAAGTTTGCGCATGACGAGCGGCCGTATTTTTCGACCATCCTCTGCTATCGCGGCGCGGAGGCCTGGGGCGCATGAAGCCGGCAATTTTGACGTTTGCCGCGTCCGGAGAGGCGACGGCCGAACGCATCGCGGTCTTGACCGGCGGCACGGTCCACGCCTGCGGGCCGACTGGAGAAAACGCGAAAACCCTGCTGCCGGGGCTGTTTCGCGCCGGCATGCCGATCGTCGGCGTCTGTGCCGCCGGCATCCTCATCCGCCTCTTGGCGCCGCTCATCGCCAACAAGCATGCCGAGCCGCCCGTGCTCGCCGTCTCGCAGGATGGCGCCCATGTCGTGCCGCTGCTTGGCGGCCATCACGGCGCCAACCGTTTGGCGCGCGAAATCGCGACGGGGCTCGGCGGCGCGGCCGCGCTGACCACCGCGTCGGATTCGCGCTTTGCCTTCGGGCTCGATGAACCGCCTCAGGGCTGGGTGCTGGAGAACCCGGCGGCCGCGAAGCCGGCCATGGCCGCGCTGCTCAATGGCGGCGCGATCGCGCTCTCCGGTTCGCTGCCGTGGCTGGAAGAGGCCGGCTACCCCATCAGCCCGGAAGGCGCCGTGAGCATCGCGGCGGGCGAGGCAGCCGAACTAGCCGCCGATCTTGTCTACCGGCCGAAAACCCTCGTTGCCGGGGTCGGCTGTGAGCGCGGCGCCGCGCCGGCCGAGGTGATCGGGCTGATCGCCGAAACCCTAACGGCGGCCGGTCTTTCGCCCCTCAGTCTTGCGGCTATTGCCAGCATCGACATCAAGGCCGACGAAGCGGCGATCCACGCGGCCGCCGCACATTTCGGCGTCCCGGCCCGCTTTTTTGCGCTTGGCGAACTCGATGCCCAGCGGTCGCGGCTCAAAACACCTTCGGCTGTCGTCGAAGCCGAGATCGGCACGCCCGGCGTCGCCGAGGCGGCCGCCCTCTGCGCCGGCGAACTCATCGTTCCCAAGAAAAAATCGCAACGCGCCACCTGCGCCATCGGTCGCGCGCCGTCGCCGGTCGACCTCGAAACCCTCGGCCGCGCCCAAGGTATTTTGCACGTCGTCGGCATCGGCCCGGGCGACGGGCCCTCGCGCACCGCCTCGGCGGTCGCGGCGGTGGAAGCGAGCGGCGACTGGGTCGGCTACGGGCTCTATCTCGATTTGATCGCCGACCTGCGCCACGGCCAGGAAGAACACCGTTTCGGCCTCGGCGACGAGGAGCCGAGGGTCCGGCATGCGCTGGAGCTCGCCGCGACCGGCAAGACAGTGGCGCTGGTCTGTTCGGGCGATGCGCAGATCTATGCCATGGCCTCGCTCGTCCATGAATTGCTCGCGGCGACCGGCCCCCGCGCCGTGAGCGGGCCGGCCCGCCGCGTGGCGGTTGAAACCCATCCCGGCATCTCGGCCTTTCAGGCCGCCTCTAGCGCCGCCGGCGCGCTGATCGGCCATGATTTCTGCTGCATCTCGCTCTCCGATTTGCTGACGCCGCGCGAAACCATTCTGGCCCGCCTCGCCGCCGCTGCCGCCGGCGATTTCGTCGCCGCCTTCTACAACCCGCGCTCCGGCCGCCGCACCGAACTCCTCGGCGAAGCCGCCCGCATTTTTCGCGCGCATCGGCCGCCGACGACGCCGGTGATCGTCGCCCGCAATCTCGGCCGCCCGGAACAGCAGGTGAAAACCGTGCCGCTCGCCGAGTTCGATCCCGAGACGGTGGATATGCTGACCATCGTGATGATCGGCAGTTCCACTTCCCGCGTTTTTGCACGCGGGGATGGAAGCGTGGTCGCCTACACGCCGCGCGGCTATGCGAAGAAGGCGGAGGGGCAGTGATGTTCGCGACTTACCCCTCATCCGACCTTTGGGCGCCTTCGCCCGCTCGGGGAGAAGGAAAGCCCCTCAGCCGCCCTTCGGGCGACCTCTCCCCGACGGGGAGAGGAATAAGAGACTCGGCGCTTGTGGATTTCTCGCCCCATCTGGGAGAGGCCGCCCAAGCGGAGCGGAGGCCGGTTGAGGGGGAGCTTTTGCAACTTTCGATCGGAGCCCACCCATGACCGTCTACTTCATCGGGGCCGGCCCCGGCGCGCCCGATCTCATCACCCTGCGCGGCCAGAGGCTGATCGAGCGCTGCCCGGTCTGCCTTTATGCCGGCTCGCTGGTGCCGGCCGAAATCGTCGCCGCGGCCCCGGCGGGGGCGCTGGTGCGGGACACGGCGCCGATGCATCTCGACGAGATCATGGCCGAGATCGAGGCCGCCCACGCGCGGGGCGAAGACGTGGCGCGTGTGCATTCGGGCGATCCTTCGATCTATGGCGCGGTCGCCGAGCAGATGCGCCGGCTCGATGCGCTAAAAATCCCCTATGAGGTGGTGCCGGGCGTGCCCGCCTTCGCCGGCGCCGCGGCGCGGCTCGCGACAGAACTGACCCTGCCCGAGATCAGCCAGACGATCATCCTTACCCGCGCCTCCGGAAACGCCTCGCCGGTGCCGGAGAGCGAGCGGCTGGAAATTCTGGGGCAGAGCAAGGCGACGCTCGCCATCCACCTTTCGATCCGCCAGCTCGCCTATGTCGAGGAGGCGCTGACGCCGTTTTATGGCGCCGATTGCCCAGTGATCGTCATCTATCGCGCCACTTGGCCGGACGAGGAAATCATCGTTACCACGCTCGCGGAGATGCGGGCCCGCGTGCGCGAACACAAGCTGACCCGCACGGCGCTGATCTTCGTGGGAAAAGTCTTTGGCGAGACGCATTTTCGCGAGTCTCGGCTCTATGCCGCCGATTTCGCCCATGTGCTGCGCAACGCGGGCAAGAAAAAGCAGCGCGCGGCGGGCTGAGGGAGGCCTCGACCAAACCTGCCCCTAAGTTGATCTCCGAAACAGGAAACACCCCCGCCCGGCTACCGCCACCCTACGCTCAAGGGGGAGGGATCGTGTGGCACGGCGATGCACCATCGTTCCCCTCCCCCTGGAGGGGGGCAGGGGGTGGGGGTTGTTTGCTTTCTTCAGCGCAGTTGGATCGTGCTCCAGAGTGCGATCCGGTGCGTTGAAACATACTCTCTTCCTCGTGACGACGGGGAGGGCCCAATGGCGACGTCGCACTGGCAGCACGTCTTCCAAGCTCCCGCGACCTGCGTCAACTCAACGGGATCGCGCCAAGGTGCAGCGCCGCCAGCGCGGCTTCCACCGTCTCCACCTCAACGGCAGCCGCATAAGCGGGCCGCTCGACCATCACCACCGCCACGCCCAAGCCCCGCGCCGCCTCGAGTTTTGCAACAGTCTGCGTGCCGCCCGAATTCTTGGTGACGAGGTGCGAAATTCCCTCGCCCCGAAACAACGCCGTTTCGCCCGCGAGATGATAGGGCGGTCGGTCGAGCAGCAGTTTTGCGTGGCCGGGCAGCACCTGTTTCGGGGCTTCGATCAAGCGGACGACGAACCGGCAATCGGTGCGGGCGAGGAGGTCGGGCAATCCCTCATGGCCGGTGGTGAGGAGCACCGTGGCGCCAACTGGAAGCGCCCGCGCGGCTGCCTCGATCTCAGAGACGTGGATCCAGTTCGCCCCCGCAGGCTCCAGCCATGCCGGGCGCAGCAGTCTCACGAGCGGAATGCCAGTGCGTTCGGCGGCTCCGACGGCATTGCCGGAAATCAGCCCGGCATAGGGGTGGGTTGCATCAACCAGCCGGTCGAACCCGCTCGCTTCGAGATAGTCGGCGAGGCCCACCACCCCGCCAAAATTCCCTACCCGCAACGCGCCTGCCGGCCGCAGCGGCGACTCTGTCCGGCCGGCGAGCGAGGTGGTGACCTCGTGCCCCAGCGCCACCAGCCGCGCCGCCAGCGCCCGCGCTTCGCCGGTGCCGCCCAGGATCAGGATTTTCATTCAGCCGCTCTCGCCCACGATCCGGCCCGCCCTGTCGATGACCAGAACATCGGCCAGCACACCGCTCGTGCCGAGCACGACCTGCGCCGCGTCTCGCGCACCTCGCGCCACCGCGTCCGCGAGCGGCAGGCCAGACCCCTGCGCCAGCCCCAGCACTTCGTTGGCGGTGTTGGCAGCGCGGGCCCGTTCGATCAGATTCGCTCCGGCGCCCAACCCCCCGAGCAGATCCGCCAGCATCGCCAGATCCACTGTCGACCGCGCCGAGTGGAGGTCGAGCGCCCCTTGCGCAAGCTTCGCCATCTTGGCGAAGCCGCCCGCGATGGTCACCCGTTCGACCGGATGGGTCTTCAAATATTTCAGCATGCCCCCGACGAAATCGCCCATGTCGAGATAGGCTTCCACCGGCAGTCCGAGTTGCGCCATCGCGGCCTTTTCGGAGGCATCGCCGGTCGAGCCGGCCACGTGGCCGAGCCCCAGCGCCCGCGCCACGTCGATGCCGCGCTGGATCGAGTGGATCCAGGCCGAGCAGGAATAGGGCACGACAATGCCGGTGGTGCCCAAAATCGAAAGCCCGCCCAGAATGCCGAGCCTCGGGTTCCACGTCTTTTCTGCGAGCCTCGCGCCATTGCGCACCGAAATGGTGAGGCTGAAATCAGCGGCCACCCCATGGGCGGCGCACAACGCCTCGACCGCCTCGCGCATCATTTTTCGCGGCACCGGATTGATCGCGGGCTCGCCCACCGCCAGCGGCAGCCCGGGTTTCGTCACCGTGCCGACGCCCTCGCCGGCGTAAAAGATGACGCCGCTGCCTACTGGTCCCGGCGCGATGCGCGTAATAATCAGGGCACCATGCGTCACATCCGGATCATCGCCCGCATCCTTGATAATCCCCGCCTCGGCAAACCCCTCGCCATGCAATTCATGCGCCAGCGCGAAGGCGGGCTGCTGGCCGCCGGGGAGGGTGATCGTCACCGGGTCCTCGAACTCGCCGCCGAGCAGCGCGGACAGCGCCGATTTGGTCGCTGCCGTGGCGCACGCGCCGGTGGTCCAGCCGCGCCGCAGCGGGCGATCCTCGGGCATTTCCGGCGTGTCTGCGGGCTCATCCATGGCCCCGATCTATACGCGCCTCTGAACCGGGGGCAAATCGGATGACGCGCGGCCTCATCATTGGCGCGCCGCGTTCCGGATCCGGCAAGACGCTGGTGACGCTTGGGCTGATCGCCGCCCTCTTCGCCCGCGGGCTCGCGATTGCGCCGGCAAAGACCGGGCCTGATTATATCGATGCCGCGATTCTCGGGCGCACCGCCCGCCGGCCGGCGATCAATCTTGACCCCTGGGCCATGGGCCGGGTGCGGCTCCAGGCGCTGGCTGAGGCGCAGGGGAGAAACGCCGACCTGCTGTTGGTCGAGGGCGTGATGGGGCTTTTCGACGGCGCCGCCGACGGGCGCGGCTCGACCGGCGATCTTGCGGCCGTGCTGGGTTTGCCGGTTGTGCTGGTAGTCGATGCCGAGCGGCAGGGCCAATCGATTGCGCCCCTGGTCGCCGGCTTCGCCCGTTGGCGATCCGAGGTCAAAATCGCCGGCATCATCGTCAACCGCGTCGCGACCACCCGCCACGAGCGCATGCTGCGCTCGGCGCTGGCCGAAACCGGCATTCCGGTCCTTGGCATACTCCCCCGGCGCGAGCCGCTGGTCATCCCCGAGCGGCATCTCGGCCTCGTGCTGCCCGATGAAGTCGC
>DATJHO010000088.1:0-74264 GCA_035493835.1 Devosiaceae bacterium | reverse complement strand
GTGGGCTCGTCGGCGATGAGCAACTGCGGATTGTTGGCGAGGGCTGCGGCGATGACGATGCGTTGGCGCATGCCGCCGGAGAGGCGGTGCGGCGCATCGTCATAGCGTCCGGCCGCATCGGCGATGCCGACCTCCGTCATCAGCTCGATCGCCCGCTTCTTCGCATCGCGGCCGCTGATCTTGCGATGCGCGCGCAAGGTTTCCGCGATCTGGTCGCCGACCGACCAGGTCGGGTCGAGGCTGGCCGAAGCATCCTGGAAGATCATCGCCGCTTCATCGCCCCGCATCCGGCGGAATTCGTCTTCGCCGAGCCCGACGACCTCGCGGCCATTGACGCGAATGCTGCCGCTGATGGCGGCGTTGCGCGGCAGCAGCCCCATGACGGCATTCGCCAGTGTGCTCTTGCCGCTGCCGCTCTCGCCGACAATGCCGAAAATCTCGCCGCGGCTGACCTCCAGCGACACGCCGTCAACGGCCGGGGCAGGGGGCACCGCATCGGTCGTCGCAAAGCGGACGCCGACATTGGCGAAAGACAGGACGGCGCTCATTCGGCCACCCCGCGGGGATCAAAGGCCCGGCGCAGCCCCTCGCCGAGAAACGTGAAGGCCAGAACCGCGAGGACGATGGCGAGGCCGGGGAAAATCTCCACCCATGGGGCCTGGATGAGCACTTCGCGCCCATCGGCGAGCATGCCGCCGAGCGAGGGAATGGGCGGCTGGGTGCCAAGGCCAAGAAAGCTCAGCCCCGCCTCGAGCTGCAGGGCGAAGGCGCTGAGCACGGATGCCTGCACGATCACCGGCCCGAGCGCATTGGGTGCCACATGGGTCACCAGCACGCGCAGATGGCTCGCGCCGCGGGCGCGGGCGCCGGCCACATATTCATTGCGGCTGACGACAAGGGTGCTCGTGCGCATCACTCGCGCCAGGATGGGCAGGTAGATCACCGCGATGGCGATCGCTGCGACGACGCTGCCCGGCCCCAGGATGGCGATGAAGGTGACGGCCAGGAGCATTGCCGGGAACACCAGGATCATGTCGAGCGAGCGCGAGATGGCCGTATCCGCCCAGCGGCCGAAATAGCCGGCGAGCAAGCCGAGCGGCACCGCCAGAACCATCGAGGCAGCAACCGCTGAAATCGAGACCAGCAGGCTGACGCGCAGCCCGTAAAGCACCCGGCTCAGCACGTCGCGCCCAAGCACATCCGATCCGAACGGATGCAGCAGGTCCGGCGCGCCGAGCACCCGGCGCACCTCGACCGCATCGGGATCGTGCGGGGCGATGATGGGTGCCGCGACGGCAAGAACAGCGAGGGCCGCCAGCATGGCGCCACCCACGATCATGAGCGTCATGGATGAACGGCGTGGGGATGGCGCACGCATGTTTGCCGCTGTTCCGGTCAGTTCGGTCATGTCGTCGCTGCGTCCGCCACGCGGGGATCCAGCCAGCCGACGATGAGATCGGTGACCAGCGAGACCACGATGAAGATCGTGGCAATCGCCAGCACGCCTACCTGCACCGTCGGATAGTTCCGCTGATTGATCCCCGTCACCACGAGCCGGCCGACGCCGGGCAGGGCGAACATCGTCTCGACAATGATGGCGCCCCCGAGCAGCACACCGACCTGAATACCGACGACCGTGACGATTGAGGGGCCCGCATTGCGCAAGGCGTGGCCAAAGACGATTCGCGAGGGCGCGATGCCCTTGGCGCGCAGAAAGGTAATGAACGGACGGTCCATCACCGAGGTGATCGCACTGCGCGAGGTGCGCAGGATATAGGCCGCCTCACCCGTCGCGAGGGTCAGCACCGGCAGCACCATGTAGCGGAGATTGCCCAGGGGGTCGGCGGCGAACGGCACATAGCCGGAAGGTGGCAGGATCACGAGCAGGCCGGCAAAGACCAGCACCAGCATGATGCCCAGCCAGAAATCGGGGACGCTGATGCCGAACACCACGAAGCCTTCGGTCAGGCGCCTGATCCAGGGGCCACCGGTCGCGGCCCAGATCCCGAGCGGCACGCCGGCGAGCACGGCGATCAACATCGATAGCGCTGTGAGTTCGAAGGTCACCGGCAGGCGCTGCGCGAGCAGTTCGGTCAGCGGGGCATGGCTGACGATATCCTGGCCGAGATCGCCGTGCAGCATCGCCCCGACCCAGTTCAAATATTGGTTGAGGAGGCTCTGATCGAGGCCAAGCCGGTGGCGCAGTTCGATCACATTCGCCTCGGTGGCGCGAAACCCGAGCATCGTGCGCACCGGGTCGCCCGGCACCAGCCGGATGATCAGGAACACGACGATGCTCATCACGAAAAGCATCGGGATCGTGAGGAGAATTCGCCGCACAATGAACGCCAGTTGCCGGCTCATGTTCGCGCTCCCGAGGGCTTTTCCTCATGCTCGGCGCGATCCACGAGGCCGCGGATGAGGTTCTCGGACAAGAGAAAATGGCGTGCGGCAATTTCGGCCGCGTCGTCGGCGCGGCCTTCCGACACCGCCGCCACGAGTTGCCGGTGCTGCACGATGGCGATGCGCCGCACCTCGTCCGTAAACGGCTCGGCGCCCAGGCTCAGGCTGATTTTGGTGCGAAAATCGACTGAAATCGTCACCAAAATCGGATTGTGGGTAGCCTCGGCGATGGCAAGGTGCAGGCTCGAATCGGCGCGGCGCGACGCCTCATGGTCGGGAGCGACCAAATAGGCCTCGAGGGCGGCAGTCATGGCCTCGATATCGCTCACCGTGCGCCGCGCTGCAGCGGTGCGGGCGATCAGCGGCTCGATCAAAGTGCGGGCATCGAAGAGGTGCTCGAAGTCCTGCCAATTGGCGACGAGCTGGCGTCGAACATGCTCCGCGGAGGCCGGGCCCCAATTGGCGAGGACGAAATATCCCCCGTTCCGGCCACGACGAACCTCAAGGTAGCCGGTGTCGGTGAGCTGCTTCAGGGCTTCCCGCACCGACGTTCGAGAGACGCCCAGCATAGCGGCGAGCTCGCGCTCGGTGGGCAGTTGCTGGCCCGTGACATAGAGCCCGAGGCCGACCGCGGTGACCAGGCGATCGACGACGTCGTCCGCGACATGGCGGCTCACAATTGGAGTTCCCCAATGCTGCACGGCGGCCGAGCCTGCGGCATCGAGGGGAGAAGATTCTTGGGAAAAAATGAGCTTCGCCTTGCCGGACGCCCCTCCGCTCATGCCGAAGCCTCGCTCGTGCTGAAACGCCGCCAGATGAAGCGGGCCAGGGTGCGGGCGGCATCGACAATGCTCTGCAGCTCGACGGATTCATCAATGCCGTGCATATCGTGCGCCGTCGCCCCGAAGCAGACTGCCGGAATGCCGAAGTCGTTGAGATAGGTCCGCGCATCCGTCGTGCTGCCGAGGCTGAACGTCGCCGGAGCGACACCGTGCGCATCGAGATGGGCGGCCCTGAGGTCGCGGACGAGGCCGCAATCGGCATCGAGGAGATAGCCCTGCGCACGCAAGCCTGTGAGCGTGACCTTGGGCGGAACCGGCAGGCCGGCCTCGTTGGCAAAGGCCGCAATCACGCGGCGTACCTCGCTCTCGGCCTTGGTTGGGGTCCAGGAGCGCGGAAAGCCGACGCGGACGCCCAGCGTTGCGCTCGAGGGAACCGACGAGGTCCAGTCCCCAGCTTGTATCTTGCCGAGATTGACGTTGTAGGGATTCTGGTCGGCGGGGAGGCTCGGTTCGGGCTCGGAACGGCGGAGGTCGCCGGACCATTGCCTGAGCCGCTCCACCAGGCGCATCGCGCTGTCGATGGCGCTTTCATGGGCGGCGTAGGCGTGGCCGGCCCGGGAGGTGACGCCGATATCGAGCCACAGCACGCCTACGCCGCCCAAAAGCAGACCGAGGTCGGTCGGCTCGAGCACGACAACCTCGGGCGCTCTGATCCCGTGCTCGGCAATTGAGCGGAGCGCACCATTGCCGGTGCATTCCTCCTCGACGACCGCCAGGAAGCCGAGGCGGCGGCCCGCGAACAGGTCTGGTGAGACGTCGCGCAGGCCTCGGAGCGCAAGCATGCCGACCGCGAAGCCGCTCTTCATGTCGGCCGCTCCGCGACCATACATCCGCCCGTTCCGACGCTGCGGCTGAAAGGGCGGCGTGGTCCAGAGTTCCGGCGATTCTGCAGGCACCACATCCATGTGGCCGTTTAGCAGCAGGTGCAACGCATCGCTTCCCGGCGTGGTCGCAAGGACCTGATAGCGATCCGGGCTCAGAAGCTCTGCGGGCTGCGTCACGCCGGCGCGCGCGTCGGTCACGCGCTCGTTGGAAAACGGGAGCCGCTCGACCGCGAGGCCAATGGATGCCGCCTCCTGGGCGAACACTTCGAGCGCGGCCTGTTCGGAACCAACGGTACTCGGGGCACGAACAAGCGCCTCAAGGAATGCAAACGCCGTTTCGGCGTGAGCGTCGATCGACCTATCCAGTTGGTTCTGCATGGCTGGCCTTTATGGTCTATGGCCCAGACCCTAATCCGAATATTTTGCCCTGCCAAGCAGCTTTGCTACTCATTTGTGCAATGCGAAAAGGTGGCGACGCGATAGGCAGGTCGTAATGTTATCTTTGATAAGCTATGAACATAGGCGAGGGCCCCCAATCCCAATCGGCGCTTTAAACCTTGATTTGCCTGGCGGGGGAGGGGGCGATCGACTGCGTCGTTTCGCTGTGCCAAAAACCCGCGCTGCCGGTGCCGCCGACCAGCCACGTTGCTCTGGTGGGCGAGGAAGTCGCGGCCGCGAGGGGTTGAAAGCCGTCTCATGCGGCCGTGTCGATTTTGAGTGTCCCAGCCGCGCCTCAGCCCGCGACGCGGGACCGTGAGTGGGCGCTCAGATGCGTCTGGAAACGTTCGAGCAGCTGGCCGACCCTGCTGCCGATGAACAGTTGCGCAGCGAGATGGCCGCCCGATGAGGCACGCGGTCTCAACCGGCGGCGCCAGCTGGATGATCGGCCGGCGGGTGGCGAGCGGCAGGCAGCGCTGATAGACTAGTTCGCGCACTCCGGCGATCAGATAATCGTGGGCGCTCGCCAGCGTGCCGCCGATGCGGATAGTGCGCGGATTGATCATCCTGACCATCGCGACGCGCGCGCCCGCGATGAGATGCAACATTTCCTCGCAGCCGAACTCGGCCTTAAGCGCCCCCTCGATGCCCTCGACCTAACCAGTGATGCGGCGTACGCGGGCAAGGAGCGTCTGTTTGTCGCGGGTGGTATGCCTCATGAGGATTGGTCCAGGAAGCGGGTGATTGCCCCGGCGGCCTGGTCAGGGAACTCTTCATAAAAGGAGAGCTTGCCGCGCGGCAGTTCGATGGCCTCGACGTTCGGCAACCGGGTCAGGGCGATGACTTCAGCTTTCGATTTGCGCGGCATCTTCGCCGCATGGACCGCCAGCGTGGGAACCGTCAGGCGCCGGGCCGCCGTCAAATAATCCTGTTGCGAACGAAACAGGTCGAGCTCGCCGGTCACAAAGCGGAAACCGGCATGTCGCGCCCCGGCGCTGTCGGTTACACGCCGCTTTTCCCGCATCCATTGGGCCGTCACCCTTGCGGGGTCCTCATAGACGTGGCCGCGGGTCATCATGCCGATGACCGGGCCGTTGACATTGAGCCGGTAGAGGGCCTCGCCCAGCACCGGCACATCGACCGCCTTGGCCATCCAGCGAAACAGCGGCAGGCGGCGACGCATCATTGTCGGCAACGGCCCTTGCCAAGTGGGCGATAGTAGACACAGACGACCGAGGCTTGCCGGCCGATCCGCGGCCTCCGCCATTGCGTAAGCGGCCGCGTGCCCAGCCGCAATCACGGCGGCCGGCGGCCCTAATGCGTCAAGCAAGTTGCGAAGGAAGGTGCGATAGATCGCGGGCGACCATGCGATGCGCGGTCGCGCCTCAGTCCCGAAGCCCGGCCAGTCGACCGCGATTGTTGAAAACTGTGCGCTCAGGCGCCGCTGCAAGGACAGCAGCTCGTCCCGCGTCGATATTGAACTCATGGCCGGCAGCATCAACACCAGCGGACCGGACCCCAGCCGCGTGAGCCCGACGCGTGTGCGATTGCCGGCAATCGCACAGTCCACATGGCCGGCATCGAGGAACAGCGTATCTCTCATGGTATAGGGGGGTAGCCCTCCTGCAATCGCTACTCAAGAGGTTTCGCACCGCGAGGATGCGGACGGCAAATGCCGGGTCGAGGAACGGGCGTGATAGTTGGCGATCGTACCTAGTTGTGCACTTGCCGAGCGCGGACAGCGCAGGGCAAAGGAGCCCTCAGGTTGTGGCCAGGCCCCCAACTCTCCTCGGCAGCCTTGGCGGTGGCTGGCCGGGGTGTGCGGCTGTGGTTGGTAGGCGTTCACGGCGGCGGCTTGGGTTCCGTTCACGCATCACAACCGCGTTTACCGTGGCCCTTATTCCCGGCGGCGGGGACTAAGTCGACGGCGACAGGCGTTCTCTCCGTAGTGGCATCCGGCACACGCGTCGGACGCCCCGCGAACCTGGAGTCCCCGCGTTGAACATGCATCTGCCTACGACGCCTGCCCGCCTGCTCGGGTTGGGCACCGCGGTCCCGCCTCACAAGCTTCCGCAAGACCTGGTCAGGATCGTCGCCACCCAGATTCTCGGCGCGCGCTATCCCGACTTCGAACGGCTGTCGAAATCGTTCGTCACCTCCGGCATCGAGACCCGCTATTCGGTCGTGCCGTTCGAATGGTTCGAGGAGCCGAAGGATTGGCCGGCGCGCACCAGCGCCTATCTCGAAGGCGCAATTGAGCTCTTCATTGCCGCTGCCGAGCAGGCGCTAGATGCTTCGGGCCTGAGCGCCGAAGACATCGACACCATCGTCACGATCTCTTCCACCGGGATCGCCACCCCGACGCTGGAGGCGCGCGCGATGCGGCGGATGAATTTTCGCGCCGATGTGCATCGCGTCCCGGTATTCGGGCTCGGCTGCGCCGGCGGTGTCTCCGGACTGGCGCTTGCAGCGCGTCTTGCCATGACCGCGCCCGGCAGCAAGGTGCTGCTGGTTTGCGTCGAGGCCTGCACCCTGTCGTTTCGGGCGGACCGAATGCAGAAGGCCGATGTCATCGCGACCGTGCTGTTCGGCGATGGGGCGGCGGCGGCCTGCCTCTCCACCGAAAGCGAGGTGGGTCCTGCATTCGGCATCGGCGAGGAACACACCTGGCCCGACACACTGCCGATCATGGGGTGGGAGGTGGATCATGACGGCTTCGGCGTGGTTTTCGACCGCTCGATTCCCGAATTCATCAAGGCCAAATTTGCAGCCGCCGTCGACGAGGCGCTGGAGGCAATGGGCATGAACCAGGCGGGGCTGCAACGGATGATCTGCCATCCAGGCGGCGCGAAAGTGGTCGATGCCATCGAAAGCGCGTTGCATTTGGGGCAGGGGAGCCTCGATTACGAGCGTGACGTGCTGCGCGAATATGGCAACATGTCCGCTCCGACGGCGCTTTTCGTGCTCAAGCGCGTGGTCGATAATGCGCCGGAAGGCGACATGCTGCTGGCGGCGCTCGGGCCGGGTTTTACCGCCTCGCTGCTGCCGATACGGTTCAGCTGATGAGCGCCGTGTCGCTGCCGGCCGTGCTGTTCATCGCGGTCGTGATTTTGCAGCGACTGCTGGAATTGCGCCTGGCGTGGCGGAACACTTCGCGTCTGCTGCAGCGCGGGGGACGGGAAGTCGGCGCCGAGCACTATCCGCTTATCGTCGCACTCCATGCAGCCTGGATCGCCGCCCTGGTGGTGTTCGGCTGGGCGTCGTCGATCGCGTGGCCCTGGGTTGCCGTCTACCTGTTGCTGCAGATCTTCCGCGGCTGGATACTCGCGAGCCTTGGGGGACGCTGGACGACCCGCATCATCGTCATCGACGAGCCGTTGGTACGGCGCGGCCCTTACCGGTTCCTGCGCCACCCGAACTACCTGCTGGTGGCGGCCGAGCTGATCGTCGTCCCCCTGGCGCTCGGCCTCCCGGTCGTCGCCGCAGTGTTCACCGTACTGAATGCCCTGGTCCTCGCCATCCGCATCAAGTCCGAGAACCGCGCCCTGGCGCTTCACTGAAAAGAGCGGTCTCGGCTTTGCCTCACGCAATCGGCTCCTCGTTCGCCGGCCGGGCGGGGGCGTCCCGAAGGGCAACGGGTATGACAATGATTACCAGCATCGTCAGGATGGCAACCAGGCCCCAGGCTTCATTGATCGCCTCGGCAAGCGATGCTTTTTCGATCATCGGCGCCAGCAGGGCGTAGGTTGCCGGGTCCACTGGTCCGGGCGCGCGGTTGGCCAAGAGACCGGCGGGAATGCCCAGAACAGCCGCCGCGGCGGGATCTCCAGCGGCCAGACTCGCCGCCAGCGCGCGGGCGTGAACCGGCGCACGGCCGTAGATCACGGTATCGATTAGTGCAAGCCCGATGGCGCCGCCGAGATTGCGCATCAGATTGAACAGGCCACTGGCGCCCGGGACGCGATCGGCAGGCAATTGGCCAAGCGCCAGCCGCGTCGGCGGCAGAAGACAGAACATGATGGCGACGCCACGCACGACTTGTGGCCAGAACATCGTGGCTGCATCGGCATTTTCACCCTGAAATGCGCTCATGCCGAGTCCAAGCCCGAAAAGCAGAAATCCGAACGCCGTCAGAGCCTTGGCGCCGATGCGGCGCTCCAGGATCACGGCGACCGGCGCCGTTGCCAACTGGGCAGTGCCGGTGACGAGCATGATCCGCCCGATTTCGAGGGAGCCGTATCCCCTGACGAGGGCCAGGAACACCGGCATCAGATAGACCGATCCGAACAAGCCGATGCCGAGCACAAAGCTCAGTGTGCATCCGACGGCGAACGACCGATCCGCGAACGTCGTGAGGTCCACAAGCGGGTGCGAAGCCCTGAGCGTCCGCCACAGGAACCCCGTGCCGGCGATCGCGGCAAGGCCGAGCAGGCTAACCACCACGCCGGACATCCAGCCCTCCTCGGGCGCCTGCTTGAGCCCGATCTCCAGCGCCGCCAGGCCAATTGCCATGAGCAGCAGCGCCGCCACGTCGAGCTCGCGCGCCGATGCCGGGTCGCCTTTCGTCTTCGGCAGATATGTCGCGACGCCGGCTGCCGCGAGAATTCCCGGAACAACATTGATCAGGAACAGCCAGTGCCAGGAGTAGCTTTGCGTGATCCAGCCGCCAACGACGGGACCAACGGTCGGCGCCAGCACTGCCAACACCCCGGCGATGGTGGTGGCGGCCGCCTGTCGATGCCCCGGAAACAGTACAAAGACGGCGGAAAAGACCGAAGGAATCAAGGTGCCGCCCGAAAAACCCTGGATCGCTCGCGAGGCAATGAGGGCGAAGAAGCTTTGACTGGCGGCGCAGGCGATCGACGATGCGACGAACGACGAGATCGCCAGAACAAAGAGCCAGCGCATGCTCAGAAGCCGGGTCAAAAAGCCGGTCAGCGGGATCGCGATGACTTCGGCAATAAGGTAGGTCGTCTGGATCCAGCTCATCTGCGCCGGGGCAATGTGCAGCGATGCCTGTATTGTCGGCAGCGAGGTGGCCACGACCTGCACGTCGAGGATGGCCATGAACATGCCCACGCACATGGCGAGAAAACCCAGCCAAAGGGTAAGATCGTATGTTCGGTCGGGAGCTGGAACCGTGGGTGCGCGGATCAAAGATCGGCTTCCGTGGGGATGCATCTAATCCCCGACAACACCGGCCGCGCGCTATTCGTCCTCGCCACGGAGCCGGGCGGTCCCCGTCCGGCTCCGGCCGCCATTGCCGGCCCGTGCGGCTGGCAGCAGAAGTTCCGCCGATCAGGCGAACTGCTCGAGCGTCCTCAGCACGTCCTCGTTGGGGTCGCAGCCGATGCCGGGAACGTCCGGCGCCGTGACCGTGCCGTCCGCATTGATCTTGGCCGCATGCAGGAACACATCTTGATAGGCCGAGCCGACCTTGTGCGGATAGTATTCCAGCATCAGCGCGTTTGGGATCGCCCCCAGCAGGCTGAGATGGGCCATCTGCTCGCCGTGCGGACAGATATCAAGGCCGTTGGCGTCGGCCATCGCCGCAATCTTGATGAACTCCGTCACGCCCCCGGTGTAGCGGACGTCCGGCTGCAGGATGCCAATGGCGTGCGTGTCGATCAAATCGCGGAAACCGTGCTTGGTGTACTCGTTCTCGCCGGTGGCCTGTGTGATCGATGAAGCCGCAGCGATGCGCTTGAAGCCTTCGTAGTCGTCAGGCTGCACCGCCTCCTCGAACCAGAAGATGTCCTGATCTTCGATTCGCCGCGCGAGGCTGATGGCCTGGTAGGAACGATAGGCGCAGTTGGCGTCCACCATCAGCTTGATGTCCGGGCCCAGGGCGGCACGGACGGCGCGGACGCGCTCCACGTCCTCGGTGATCGAAACGGCGCCAACCTTCATCTTCACGGCACGTGAGCCGAGCTCGACGTAGCCCACCATCTCCTGTTGCAGCTCCTTCAGCCCTTTTCCCGGCGCGTAATAACCGCCGGCCGTGTAGACCGGAACGTTGCGGCGATAGCCGCCGGCCAACTTGTAGAGCGGCATCCCTGCGACTTTGCAGCGGATGTCCCACAAGGCCATGTCGATGCCGGATAGGGCGCGGGTTTCCATGCCCCGGCGTCCGTGCAGCTTGGGCGACCACAGATCCTTCCATATGGCTTCGATCATCAGCGGGTCGCGGCCAACGATCGCGTTTCCGAACTCGCTGCGGAACGCGCGCTCGGCGGCCTTGGGCCTGCCGACGCCGTAGCCCGTGATGCCAGCATCGGTTTCGACCTGAACGAAGCTGACGTCGTGGTGGGCATAGGTATGCAGCCCGTTGCTGATCGGCACATCGCGCTTCCAGCGATACTCGCGAGCGCTTACCCGCGTGATCTTCAAATCGCCCTTCGCGCTGGCGAACGGCTCTGCGCTGAGTACAGCTTCCATTTCGGTCCTCTCCAGTTTCCGGCGGGGTTTTTCGGTCGGCCCGCATCGATGCGCCGCTCAATGCGGCGGAATACATTTTACATAATCCATTGTGGATTGACACATCAAGCCGAGGGTTGCAATGTCCTGACGCGCACCGACGACGACGGCAGGGAACATTGCCGCAACGGCCGACGCGTTGAGGACGAACGGGAGGAAAGACTGTGACGACAGCCTTATTGTCGCGGTGGAACGCCGCTTCGCGAGTTCTGGTACTGTTGACGGCGGGCGCCTTCGCGCTGGGGGGCGGCAGCGCCGTCGCGGCCAGCGCAACGGGCCAGTCCCCGATCTTGGAGAAGCTGGTGGCAGCGGGCGAACTGCCGCCGGTAGCGCAACGTGTCGGAGACAATCCGCTTGTGGTGAAGCCCGTCGACGGCGTGATGAACTATGGCGGTACGCTGCGCATGCTGTTCACCGGCGCGAGCGATGTCTCCTGGGTACAGACCTTCCTCGGTTACGATGGTCTGGTGCGCTGGGACCACAAGGTCGAGAACGTCGAGCCGGATCTTGCCGCGAGCTGGACGGTTTCCGATGATGCGCGGGTCTACACCTTTACGCTGCGCAAGGGGGTAAAATGGTCAGACGGCCAGCCCTTCACCTCGCATGACGTGGCGTTCTGGTTCGCGCATGCGCAATTCAACAAGGCTGTCGATCCGAATTATCGTCCGCGCTTCATCGATCCGGCCGACAAGCTCAAGGTGGAGACGCCGGACGACAACACCGTTCGCCTGAGCTTCGAGCGGCCCAAGGCCCTGCTGCTCTACCAATTGGCGACGCCGGACGGCGAGGCGCTCACCAATTTCCCCGAGCACTACCTCCGTCAGTTTCACATCGACTTCAATCCCGATGCCGACAAGGAAGCAAAGGCGCAGGGCTTCCAGGACTGGGCCGATCGCTTCAACAAGAAGATGAACGCCTGGTTCAACCCGGAAAAGCCGACGCTGTTCCCCTGGCGCGTCGTCACCCCCATTACCGACACCCAGAACTTCACCCTGGAGCGCAATCCCTACTTCTGGAAAGTCGATCCCGCGGGCAACCAGCTTCCCTACATCGACAAGATCGACAACCAGATCGTGGGCGACAAGGAGGTGATGCTGCTCAAGGCGCTCAATGGCGAAGTCGACTATATCGGGCGCTACATCAACACGCTGCCCAACAAGGCAGTGTTCGTCGAGAACCAGAAGCGCAACAACCTTGAATTCTTCAAGATCGTCGACGCCGCGCCCAGCTATGTGACCCTCCACCTCAACGAGACCGATCGCAATCCGGCGGTACGGGCGGCGTTCCGCGACAAGCAATTCCGCATTGCCCTGAGCTACGCGATCAATCGGCAGGAGATCATCGATCTGATCTTCGCCGGGCAGGGCGAGCCCTACCAGATCGCGCCGCGGCCGGAATCCGAGTTCTACAATGAGGAGATGGCCAAGCAGTACACCAAGTTCGATCCCGACCTTGCCAACAAGATGCTCGACGAGGCCGGCTACGACAAGCGCGACGCCAATGGCTGGCGCCTCACCCCGGACGGCAAGGAACTCTCCTTCGTCATGACGGTGCGCGGCGATCGTCAGCCCTATGTCGATCTGGCGCCGCTCCTGGTCGGCTATTGGAAGGATGTCGGCGTCAATGTCGATTTCCGCGTGATGGAGAAATCGGCCTATCTCAACCAGCGCAATAACAACCAGCATGACGGCATCATCGAGGACGGTGATGGTGGCATGATCGACGCCTTCTTGTTCCCGCGCGCCTATATCCCGCTGCATCCCGACGCGGCCTGGGGGACCGGCTGGATCAACTACCAGCTGAAGCAGGGCCCCGACCAGGAGCCGCCCCCGCCCTTCCTGCAGCGCGGCCTCGACCTCTTCGACAAGATGCAGGGCACCGCCGATCCGAAGCAGCAGAAGGATTATTTCCGACAGTTGCTGGCCGTGGCCAAGGACAACTTCATGTCCATGGGCATCGGCCTGCCCATCCCCGGCTATGGTTTGCACACCGCCCGCCTGCACAATGTCGAGCCGCAGGAGGTGATCAACAGCTGGACCTTCGCCTATCCGGGCCCCAGCACACCGGCGCAGTGGTCCATCAAGAATTGAGCCCGACGGCAAGTCCGCCCCGGCGAGCCCGCCGGAGCGGACAGGCGTGATACGGATATGTAAGGACAGCCGAAATGTCGGACATGCTAACCCACTGGGCGGTCTTCGACGACAGCCTGCGCCTGATGCAACGCGACCAGCGCATCGAACCGGCCTTCGTCGAAGCCTGCCGCCGCCAGCCCCAGATCGCTCGGCTCGGCGCCTGCACGCGCGCCGGCTCCAAATGGATGCAGCCCCTGATCGAGTTGGCGCGCGCCAGTTGGAACACCCCGGAGGCGCATCCGGTCATCGATCGCCGCCTCGCCTGGGCGGTCGGCGGCATCACCCATCAGGCGTGCGATACGGTGGCCAAGCCGTTGCTCTCCGTCCATGCGGGAGCCGAATGGAACCTTGCGCACGAAGTGCTGCAGCAAACACCGAAGGGCAGGGGGCACGAAGACGAGGTCGATACCCGCCGCGTGCAGCAGTGCTCGGCCTATTACGACGTGCATGTGTTCAAGAAGGTGTACGTCAACGGCAGCGAGGAGCCGTTCGCCCGCTTTTTCCTCTCCAACGAACTTGGCCCCGTCGGCAAGGTGTTCGAGGAATTCGTGGGGACGATGTTCCAGCGTGCGCTGCTGTCGGCGCACACCTTCAAGCCGCCGCAGCCCTATGACGACAACTCGTTCCTCGCCTGGCAGGATCACGTATTCGACTACATGCAGCCGCGATACCTGGACACCCAGATCTGGATCGATGCCTTCACCACGCCCGATCCGGCGCTGATCGAGGAGTTTGGCGTCGAAACCAATTTCTACCGCGACGACGATCCGATGATCGAAGTGGCCAGGGCCATCCACGCCGGCGGCTCCGTCAGCCAGTCGGCGATCGAAGCGGCCAGCCGCGACGGCCTCAACCAGAGCATGTACGGGCAGGCGCTGGAACTCAGCCTGCGCTACCTCGTCAACGGCACCGACTTCTGGCACGGCCGCAAGGACAGGCTGGAAGCCCCGCTCGCCTACGAGCCGCAGTGGTATCGCGAGACGCTTCACGGCCGTCAGCAGGGCGCCGGAAAATGAGCGGGTTCATCCTCCGCCGCCTGGCGATGATGATCGTCATGATGGTGTTCATTTCCATCGCTGCCTTTTTCATCATCCAGCTGCCGCCGGGCGACTTCCTGACGACCCTGGCAGCGGGCTTGGAAGCGGGCTCGGAAATGAGCCAGCAGCAGCTTGATTTCCTCCGGGAACGCTACGGACTCGATCAACCGATCTACGTGCAATACTGGAGTTGGATTTCCGCGATCATCTTTCGCGGCGACTTCGGCTATTCCTTCCAGTGGCAGCGCCCGGTGGCCGACCTGATCTGGGATCAGCTCGGTTTCACGATGATCCTGTCCATCTCGACGTTGTTGTTCGCCTGGGCGGTGTCGTTTCCCATCGGGGTATATTCCGCCATCCGACAATATTCGATCGGCGACTACGTCTTTACCTTCATCGGCTTCATCGGCTTGGCGATTCCGAATTTCCTGCTCGCGCTGGTGTTGATGTATATCGGCTTCCAGTTCTTCGGGCAGAGCGTGGGCGGCCTGTTTTCGCCGGAGTACTCCAAGGCGCCCTGGTCGTTCGCCAAGTTCGAGGATTTGCTGGCGCATCTGTGGATTCCGATGATCGTGGTCGGCGCCGCCAAGACGGCCGAGCTCGTCCGGATCATGCGCGCCAACCTGCTCGACGAATTGAACAAGCCCTACGTGACTACGGC
The DNA here is from genome assembly GCA_035493835.1 of Devosiaceae bacterium. Classification (GTDB taxonomy): domain Bacteria; phylum Pseudomonadota; class Alphaproteobacteria; order Rhizobiales; family Devosiaceae; genus DASZTU01. The sequence goes on along the minus strand of DATJHO010000088.1, from coordinate 59,450 downwards.
GCGGGCCAAGGGGCTGCCGGAATTGAGCCTGATCTTCAAATACCCGGTGCGCATCGCGTTGAACCCGTTCGTTTCGACCGTCGGCTGGGTGCTGCCCAGCCTGATTTCGGGCGCGGTCATCGCCTCGGTCGTGCTCAACCTGCCCACAGTCGGCCCGCTGCTGCTGACAGCTTTGCAGAGCCAGGACATGTACCTCGCGGGGGCGTTCATCTTGATGCTGTCCATGTTGACCCTGGTCGGCACGCTGGTTTCCGACATCCTGCTGGCGATGTTGGACCCGCGGATCCGGCTGGAATAGTGCCATGACAATCGACACCAAACCCATAGCCGCCGACCCGGCCGCGTCCCGCGACATCCCGCTTGCCGCCGAGAGGGTGCCGCGCAGCCAGGAGGTCGCGGGCCAGTGGCGCCTGATGTGGTGGAAATTCACGCGCCACAGGGCCGCCGTGATCGCTGGCTGCATCGTGCTGTTCATCTATTTCGTCGGCGCGTTTTGCGAATTCCTCGCACCGCAAGACCCCAACTCGAACAACGCCCGCTTCAAATACGTGCCGCCCCAGGTCATCCATTTGTTCGACCGCGACACGATGAGCTTTGCGCCCCACGTCCTTGCCTTCACGTCCAAGATGGATCCCGTGTCCTACCGGCGCAGCTACGTGCCGGATGAGACGCACCACATTCCCATCGGGCTATTCGTGAAGGGGGATTCGTATCGGATGTGGGGACTGTTCACCTGGGACCGGCACCTCATCGGACCGCTCGCCCCAAGGCAACCCTTCTACCTGCTCGGATCGGATCGCCTGGGGCGCGACAATCTCTCGCGCATCATCTACGGGGCGCGTGTCTCCATGTCGATCGGCCTGCTCGGCGTGGCGCTCAGCCTGATCATCGGCCTGATCCTCGGGGGCATTTCCGGCTACTACGGTGGGCTCGTCGACAAGATTATCCAGCGGACGATGGAGTTTCTGCGCTCCATGCCGACCATCCCGCTGTGGATGGGGCTTGCCGCGGCAATTCCGTTGTCATGGCCGCCCCTCGGCGTCTACCTGATGATCACCGTGCTCCTCTCGCTGGTCGGCTGGACCTCGCTGGCCCGCGAGGTCCGCGGCAAGGTGATGGCCCTGAAGGGCGAGGAATACGTGACCGCTGCCCGGCTCGACGGCGTCGGCGAATTCGACATCATCATGCGGCAGATCGTACCATCCTTCGCATCGCATGTGATCGCGGTGACGACGCTCGCCATTCCGGAGATGATCCTCGCCGAGACGGCACTCTCCTTCCTTGGCATCGGCTTGCAGGCACCCACGGTATCGTGGGGTGTGCTGCTCAAGGAAGCGCAGAACGTCAATACGGTCGCTACCTCTCCCTGGCTGCTCCTCCCCGGCATCGCCGTGGTGGTTGCCGTGCTTTCCCTCAACTTCCTGGGCGATGGGCTGCGCGACGCCGCCGATCCCTACAGCTCCATCTGAGATCGTCCACGACCATGTCAGACCTATTGCTCGAAGTCAGGAACCTCCAAGCCCACTTCTTCACCCGGGAGGGCGTGGTCAGGGCCGTCGATGGGCTCGACCTGACGCTGCATCGCAACCGCACGATGTGCATCGTCGGCGAAAGCGGATCCGGCAAGTCGATTGCCTCCTACGCGATCATGCAGCTCCTCAGGAAACCCGGCCGCATCGTTGGCGGCGAGATCATTTATCACTATGCCGACGGCGGAACGGTGGATCTCGCCAAACTCGACCCGAACGGCAAGGAGATGCGGGCGATCCGCGGCAAGCACATCGCCATGATCTTCCAGGAGCCAATGACTTCCATGTCGCCGGTGCACACCATCGGCGACCAGATCACGGAAATGATTTTGCTGCACGAACGGGTCGGCCGACGCGTCGCCAAGGAACGTGCCATCGAGTTGCTGGGGCGGGTCGGCATGCCCGATCCGGCGTCACGCTTCGACACCTTCCCGTTCACGCTTTCCGGCGGCATGCGCCAGCGCGCCATGATCGCCATGGCGCTGTCGTGCAATCCCGACCTGCTGATCGCCGACGAGCCCACAACGGCGCTCGACGTGACCACCCAGGCGAACGTGCTCGACCTCATGCGAGAGCTGCAGCGCGATTACGGCATTTCCATCATGCTGATTACCCACGATCTGGGCGTTGTCGCGGAAACGGCCGACGACGTCACGGTCATGTACCTCGGCAAGACGATGGAACAAGGCGATGTGTTCGAGCTGTTCCAGAGGCCGCAGCATCCTTACACGAGGGCCTTGCTCAACTCCCTGCCGCGACTCGACCTGCCACGGGGCACGCAGCTCAGCCAGATCAACGGCATGGTGCCCAATCCGCTGGCCCGCCCGCCGGGCTGTCCATTCCAGTCCCGATGCGCCGAGCGTAGAGCCGGCATCTGCGACGCCAGCACGCCACCCCTCGTTCAACTCAGCGACACACGCCTTTCGCGGTGCTTCCAGCACGATGCGGCTTGCGCGTCGGCCTGGCAGGACCACGCCCTGGAGATCGCCCGATGAGCCTTGAACCGGCGATCGCCGAAAGTGCTATGCCGTTGGCGTTCGATCCGTCTCGCGGGCGGCTCTGCCTCGACGTCCGCGATTTGAGAATCCATTTCGGCAGCACGTCCGCTCTCCGCAAGTCCAAGATGGGGATCGTACGGGCCGTCGACGGGATCAGTTTCACGGTGGCCGAAGGCGAGACCGTGGGCCTCGTGGGGGAATCCGGGTGCGGCAAGTCGACGTTGGGGCGCGCCATTCTGCGTGCCCACCGCCCGACCGCCGGCATCGTCAACTATCGGCCGCGGGACAGCGAGGATTGGATCGACCTCGCTTCCGCGGACGACAGGACGCTGGCGAAATATCGCACCGATCTAAGACTGATATTCCAGGATCCCTTCACCTCGCTCAATCCGCGCCAGACGGTGCTGCAGGCGATTGGCCAACCGCTTTTCACGAAAGGCGTGCCCCGCCCGGAGGTCGTCGAACGGGTCGCGGACATGATGCGCAGGGTCGGACTACGCCCCGAATACATGTCACGCTATCCGCATGCGTTTTCCGGCGGCGAGCGCCAGCGCATCGTCATCGCCCGGGCGCTGGTCGTGCGGCCACACATCGTAGTGGCCGACGAGGCGGTCTCCGCGCTCGACGTCTCGGTCCGCGCACAGACCCTAAACCTGCTGCAAGAATTGCAGGACGAGTTCCACCTGACCTATCTATTCGTCAGCCACGACCTGTCGGTGGTCAAGCTCGTTTCGGACTATATCGCGGTGATGTACGCCGGGCGCTTGGTCGAATTCTCTCGCTCGGAGGAGATGTTCCACCGTCCCCGCCACCCCTATACGGCGGCGCTCATAGCCGCTATTCCCATCCCCTCGCCGGAGCGCCGGGGAAGGGTTCGCGCCCGGCTCGAAGGCGAGGTACCCGACCCGGCGAAGCCGCCCAAGGGGTGTCTCTTCAATCCGCGCTGCCCCTTCGCTACGGATCTCTGCCGCACGCTCGAGCCGCGAATGCGGGCCTTGGCCGATGGGCGGCAAGTGGCCTGCCACTATGCCGAAACCATCGAGCTAAAGGGGATTGTCGCTTGAATTTCCGCAGTACCAACCTATCATCCAACAAAACAGAGAGAGTATTTCGTGGGTAGGCTGAATATGGAACAGGGTGCGAAAACCGATTATTCCGAACGAGACCGTTTTGCGCCTGACGAAACCTTCCAGATCGGCACTAATTACTCTCGCCTGGGCGATGCAATGCGTCAGGCTATTTTCAGCGGCGAGTTCGAGCCGGGCATGCGGCTCAAGGTCCAGGACCTGTCGCGCCGCTACATGGTGAGCACCAACCCGATCCGGGAAGCCCTGCAGCAACTGCAGGGCGAGGGGCTGGTCGACATCGTTCCGAACCGGGGCGCCACGGTTCGCGTCATAACGCGCCAGCTCGTGTCCAACATCTTCGACATCCGCGAAGCGATCGACGTCATGCTCGCCCGCCGCGCCGTGAAGGTGGTGACCCCCGAGAACATCGAGCACCTCCGGCAAATCAATCTGCGGCTGCATGAGGCAAGGCTGATCGGGGACGGCGAGCAGGCCTCGGCTCTGAGCAGCGGCTTTCACGAATACATCGGAGAGATCGTCGGCAACCCGCAAGCGGTGAAGGTTCGGCGCGACCACTCCAACATCTTTCGCTCGATTCGCATGCGCTACGGCTTTGCCGAAGGCCGCGAAGCGGAGATCATTCGGGAACATGAGGAGATCATCGATGCCCTCGCCTCCGGCGAGGAGGACCGGGCCGAGGCCGCCGTGCTCATCCACGCACAGAATGCCAAGGCCGACATCCTCGACCGGGTCACCGACCTGGCCGAATTTTGAGCAAATCTTTGATCTGCCTAACCGGGGAGGCGGCAATCGACTGCGTCGTTTCACAGCCAAGTCGTCCGAGTCAAACAGCTCGTATTTTGGACGGCATCATCATTGAGGTGGTGGATGCGGTCAGGATCGGGGCCCGTCCGAGGAAAATCTCGCTCCCCTTACCTGGATGGGCTATGGCTTTGCGCCCGGCGTTTGTTCGGGACGCCGCCGCGAGACTGTCCTTTCGCCCGCCGCGTACCCTGAGGAGCCGCCATGAAGATCGAGGACATTGCAGCGAAGGTCGGCGACCTGCGGCAGTTCGCGTCCGTTCGCCAGATCGTGCTGGACGATGGTCCCGAGCGCGGTGTGCGGGCTTTGCTGTTCTCGAGCGGTGGCGGCTTCGATTTTCTCGTGACGGTCGACCGCTCGCTCGATATCGGCACCCTGCACTACAAGGGCACGCCGATGGCATGGCAGAGCGCGCAGGGGCTGCGCAGCCCCTTCCTCACCGACGTCGAGGGGGAAGCCGGCAGAGGGTTCGATCGGAGCTTTTCGGGCCTCCTCGCCACGACGGGCCTCGATCATATCCTTCAGGCCGACGGCAAGCCGCTGCATGGGCGGCTGCCGTTCTCGCCGGCGCGGCTCAGGGCCTATGGAGAAGACTGGGATCGCGAGGAGCCGGTGCTCTATTGCGAGGGTGACATCATCCAAGCCGCATATGGCAAGGAGAACCTCAAGCTGACGCGGCGCATCGAGGCGCCGATCGGCGGCACGTCGCTGCGCATTTTCGATCGCGTCGAGAACAATGGACCTGTCGCTACGCCGCATGCAGTGCTCTACCACATCAACTTCGGCTATCCGGCCATCGCGGACGGTTCGCTAGTGACGCTCGGGGAGACGGCAGTTTGGCCAGCGATCGGCCTCGCCGATGCCGAGATGAAGCCACAGGTAAAACTCTTGCCTTCACCGGCGGGGATCGAGGCAGGGGCGGCGATTTCGACAGGCGGCGAACGGCCGCTCAGGGTTGCGGTTGGGTTCAGCCCCGACACGCTACCCTATGTGCAGTTCTGGAAGGATTTGAGACCCCGTGTAGGCGTCCTCGCCGTGGAGCCCTGTTCGCATGGCCGTAACGCGGACGGCACGCCCGCGGGCGAGGCAGTGCTGCAGCCGGGGGAGAGCCGGAGCTATCGCCTGACGATCGCCATCAGCGACGGCGCATAGGACTGCAGGCGGGACGAGGCGCCGCGACTACCGGCGGCGGCCGACCGCGGGGTGCGTCAGCGAATTGCTGTTGTCCGCATCTGGTGCGCGATCAGGACCCGTGCGCTGGCACACTGTGTGTCCGGAATCCTGGCGACCCGCAGGCAATAATCGGCGAAGATGCCGTGCCATCCGCGAACTTGGTCGGCACTGTTTCGCCACCGCTACACCGAAGGTCTTGTGTGGGTTGGGAATTCAGGCGCCCGGCGCCGCGGCACTGCATGGCGGCGATGCGCAACCCCAATCCACAGCCTGACCCGGACCGCCGTGCCGGTGCACCGTTTGCCTTGCGTTTCAGCCAAGAGTAGAATTCCCAATGCTCTCGCGCTGTTATCCCGTGTTGCATCGCTGAGCGGACATTGGGCGGATGTGAGCGGGGGGCACGGGTGCGAGCGCGCGGAAAGGCGCGGTTGCAATGAGTGCCTCAGAACCCAGAAACCACCTCCCGGCCCCTTCGGCCGACGGGAGGAAGCGGCGGCGGTTAGTTAGCGCCACCCAACTTTTGGGGGGCGGTGTTGCGCTGGCGCTGCTGACCTGGATATGCTTTCAGCTTCAGCTGAGCTTGGCGACGACGGCCTTCATCTATTTGATCGTGATCGTGTTGGCATCGATAGGGGGAAGCCTTGCCCCGCCGCTGGTTCTTTCCTTGGCCGCTTTCCTGGCTTTGAATTATTTCTTTGCCACGCCGACTTTCACCTTTCACATCCAGTTTCCGCAGGATGAGGCTCTGCTAGGGGGCTTCTTCCTTCTGGCTACACTCACCGTGATCGCGCTCGTCAGAGGCGCCAGAGCGCAGACGGCGGCAGCGCTCAAGGCGGGGGCCGCCCTGCAACGCGCTGAAGCTTATTTGGCGGAATCTCAACGGCTGAGCCGAACCGGCAGTTGGGCCTGGGACGCGCGCAACCGCGAGATCACCTATTGGTCGACCGAGACCTATCGACTATTCGGGTTCGATCCAGACGAGGATTCTTGGTCTTTCAGGGCAATGCAAGACCGCATCCATCCCGAGGATCGGCATCGTCTTGCCGAAATCCAGGAACGCGCGCTGCTGGAGAAGTCGGACTTCGAAGCCGAATTCCGGTTGGTTCCTCCAGGTGGCTCTGCGAGATTGGTGCTTTGCGTGGGGCACCTGGTCGTGGACGCCAACCAGAACGCCCTCGAATTCGTGGGGACTTATATCGACATCACCGAGCAGCGTGCCGCGAGGGCCGCGCTGACCAAGGCCTTCGACGACCTGAAGCAAGCCGAGGCGTATTCAACGGAGGCACAGAGACTGAGTCATACGGGCAGCTTGGGCTGGCAACCCGCCTCGGGCAAGATGCTCTGGTCTGCCGAGACGTTCGCAATATTTGGCTACGAGACGACGGCATCGGTCAACATCGAGACGATCATCGAGCGCGCCCACCCGGACGAACGGGCGCTGCTCAAACGGATCATCGACCGCGCCTCTCGGGACGGCGGTGACGTTGACCACGAGTGTCGGCTTCTGATGCCGGACGGCACGCACAAACATATTCATTTGGTGGCTCATGCTTCCAGGGGCGAATCCGGAAATCTCGAGTTTGCCGGAGCGGTCATGGACATCACGGCAGGCTGGAAGGCGGATGCGGCCCTACGCGAGGCGCAAGCCAATCTCGCCCATGTCACGCGCGTGACCAGCCTGGGCGAGTTGACGGCCTCGATCGCCCATGAGGTCAGCCAACCGCTCGCCGCCATTGTCACCAACTGCGAGGTCAGCTTGCAATTGCTGGACCGCAACGGGCCGGACGACATGTCCGAAGTGCGCCAGATGCTCAATGACATCATCGGCAGCGGCAAGCGGGCCGGCGAAATTATCCGGCGGGTTCGCGCCCTCACCAGGAAAACCGAGATTCAGAAGGTGGTGCTCGACATCGGCGAGACCGTCAACGAAGTCATCCCGTTGGTCAATCGGGAGGTGCTCGGGCATCGGGTGTCGCTGCGCCTCGACCTGATGCCGGGGCTGCCTCCGGTCCTGGGTGATCGGGTTCAGTTGCAGCAGGTGATCATCAACCTGCTTGTCAACGGCATGGAGGCGATGGCGACTGTAACCGGCCGGCCCCGCGAGCTGGTGATCCGGTCCGGGCTGGATGGGGGCGGCCAGGTGCTCGTTGCGGTCGCGGATTCGGGCGGGGGCTTCGCCCCCGAGACCGCGGACCAGCTCTTCAATCCCTTCTTCACGACCAAGCCGCGCGGGATGGGGATGGGGCTGTCGATCTGCCGGTCGATCATCGAGGATCACGGCGGGAAATTATGGGCCTCGCCCAATGCCGGCCCCGGCGCGACGTTTCAGTTCACCTTGCCCACCCCGATGGGAAGAACGGACATGACAGCGGCGCCCGCTCCCGTTCGCGCGCCGTCGGGGCCCCGCACCGATCCACAACCTTGGCAATCGGATTGAGAGCCCGGCCGCTTGGTGTCAGTAGCGGGCCCTCGGCATCTTCGCCGCGGGGCTGGGGGTGGCTAACCAGCCCGTGCGGTGCGCACGCCGGTGCCGCGTTGCCGTAAGTCATGCCAGATGACATACTCCCAAGGTGTAGCAGATAGCCATTGTGGCAAAAGCGGATGGCTGTGTCGGCGCGGCGGTCGAACCCTGCGTCGGGCAGCATGACCACGGAGCAAGGGAGATGATCCCTTCCTCTCGGACCAGGTCGATCAATGAGAACCTGCAAGTTTTGTGGGAGGATGGCGAACGGGCCTACTATCGCCGCTCGCGCCCTGGCGCTGCCCCCGACCGGCGAAGCGTGCTGGCGGCGATCCTCACCGCGGAACACCCGGCCGCCACGGGCCTCGACCGCCTGGCACGCGAATTTGAGCTAAGGGACGAACTGGATAGTTCGTGGGCGCTCCGGCCGCTGGAACTCGTGCACGAAGAGGGGCGCACCGTACTGGTGCTGGAGGATCCCGGCGGCGAGCCGCTCGAGGGTTTTCTGGACACAACTGCAGACATCGGCGAGTTCCTGCGGCTCGCCGTCGCCATTGCCACGGCGCTGGGCAAGCTCCACCAGCGCGGCCTCGTGCACAAGGACATCAAGCCGTCACACATCGTGGTCGGCGCCGACGGAGAGGTTTGGCTCACGGGCTTCGGTCTGGCGTCGCGGCTGCGACGGGAGCGGCAGTCGCCCGAGCCGCCCGAGACGATTGCAGGGACGCTCGCCTATATGGCGCCTGAGCAGACCGGACGCATGAACCGCTCGATCGACTCCCGAAGCGACCTCTATTCGCTCGGCGTTACTCTCTACCAATTGTTGGCCGGGGCACTGCCCTTCACCGCCGTCGATCCGATGGAATGGGTGCACTGCCATATTGCGCGGCAGCCGATTTCGCCCAGCGAGCGCCGGCCGGATGTGCCCCGGACAGTATCGGCTATCGTGATGAAGCTCCTAGCCAAGACGGCTGAGGAACGCTACCAGACCGCCTCCGGCCTTGCGCGTGACCTCGAGCGCTGCCTCACGGAGTGGGAGGCTTCTGGCCGGGTCGGCGATTTTCCGCTCGGCGCCAGGGACATGCCCGACCGGCTCCTGATCGCTGAAAAGCTTTACGGGCGCGAACGGGAGATCGCGGCCCTGCTTGGCGCCTACCAGCGTGCCGTTGCGAGCGGCACCCCCGAGCTGGTGCTGGTGACTGGCTATTCGGGCATCGGCAAGTCATCCGTCGTCAGCGAGTTGCACAAGGCGCTGGTGCCGTCGCGTGGCCTTTTTGCCTCGGGCAAGTTCGACCAATACAAGAGGGACGTCCCTTACGCGACGCTTGCCCAGGCATTGCAGTCGCTGATTCGCCCGCTGCTGGGTGCGAGCGAGGCCGAACTCGAAACCTGGCGCGCGGTGTTCCGGGAAGCCCTCGGCCCGAACGCGGGACTGATGATCGACCTTATCCCCCAGCTGGAGCTCATCATTGGTCATCAGCCGCCGGTTCCAGAGATGGAGCCACAAGATGCCCAGCGTCGCTTCCAGTTGGTCTTTCGTCGCCTGATCGGTGCCTTCGCCCGGCCGGAGCACCCGCTCGCGCTGTTTCTGGATGATCTGCAGTGGCTCGATGCGGCGACCCTCGACGTGCTCGAGGACCTGTTGACCCAAACCGACATGCGGAACCTGCTGTTGATCGGCGCCTATCGCGACAACGAGGTGACGGTCGCGCATCCGCTGTTGCGCAAGATCGAGGTGATCCGCCAGGCTGGTGGCGCCGTGGAGGATATCAAGCTGGCGCCGCTTTCCGCCCAAGACACCGGGCGGCTGATAGCGGATTCGCTCGGCTGCGGGGCCGAGCAGGCGGCTCCGCTCGCGCAACTGGTTCATGAGAAGACGGCCGGCAATCCGTTCTTCACCATCCAGTTCCTGGTGGCTCTGGCCGAGGAGGGATTGCTTGCCTTGGATCGCGACGACGCACGCTGGTCATGGGATCTCGAGCGCATTCACGCCAGGGGTTACACCGACAATGTTGTGGACCTGATGGTCGAAAAGCTGACGCGCCTGCCGGCGGAGACGCAACGGGCGGTGCAGCAGATGGCCTGCCTGGGACATACCGCCGAGGTCGGCCTTCTTGCCATCCTCTACGACAATGCCGAGCAGGAGATGCACGAAAACCTTCGCGAGGCGGTGCGAACCGGACTCGTACTCCACACCGAGCATGCCTACAGGTTCCTCCATGACCGGGTGCAGGAAGCCGCCTATTCGTTGATACCTGAAGCCGAGCGAGCCACGGCGCATCTCCTAATTGGCCGTCTCCTCGCCTCACGAACCGCCCCGGCCGAGATCGAGGAGAACATTTTCGAGATCGTCAATCAGCTCAATCGCGCCTTGGCTATCATTCCGTCCGCCGAAGAGGGCGAGGGCGTGGCCGAGTTGAACCTCATTGCCGGCCGGCGAGCCAAGGCATCGACGGCCTACACCTCAGCCCGCGCCTACCTGGCCATCGGCCGCGGGTTGCTGGCCGAGGACGCCTGGGAGCTCAACTACCCACTCATCTTTGCGCTCGAATTCCACTTGGCGGAATGCGAATTGCTGAGTGCCGACATGGCGACGGCCGATGAGCGCCTGTCGTTGCTGGCGCAGCGTGCCAGGGGCGTGGACGATATTGCCGCCGTCGCGCGCTTACGCCTGACCCTCTATACGACCTTGGACCGGAGCGATCGGGGCGTTGAGGTTTGCCTCGATTATCTCGAGCAGGGCGGCACGCGATGGTCGCCGCACCCGACGCCCGATGAGGCGCGGCGCGAATACGATCGGATCTGGTCGCTCATCGGCGACCGGTCGGTCGAGGAACTCATTGATCTGCCCCTGATGAAGGACCCGGCCTCGCTCGCCGCTCTCGATGTCCTTACCGAGGTTGTAACCCCGGCCTTGTTCACCGACGAGAACCTTCTTTCCCTCGTCAATTGCCGGATGGTCAATTTGAGCCTCGAACACGGCAATAGCGATGGGTCGTGCTTCGCGTATGTCTGGCTCGGCATGATCGCCGGCGCGCATTTCGGGAACTATGAGGCCGGCTTCCGCTTCGGCCGCCTCGGCTATGATTTGGTGGAGAAGCGTGGGCTGCCCCGTTTCGAGGCACGCACCTACATGTCTTTCGGCAATCTCGTCATGCCGTGGACGAAACATGTCCTCGCCGGCCGTGACCTGGTTCGTCGCGCCTTTGCAACCGCCAACAGGAACGGCGACCTCACCTTCGCGTGCTATAGCTGCAACAACCTCAACACCAATCTTCTGGCCGCCGGAGACCCGCTCGCCGACGTCGAACGGGAGGCGGAAAACGGCCTCGCGTTTGCGCAGAAGGCGCGGTTTGGCCTCGTCATCGATATCATAAAGGGGCAGCTCGGGCTGGTCCGGACGCTTCGTGGGCTGACGCCGAAATTTGGCACATTCGACGACGAAGAATTTGACGAGGTCGCCTTCGAGCGCCGTCTGGCAGGCGACCGCCACCTGGCGCTCCCCGAGTGCTGGTACTGGATCCGCAAGCTGCAGGCTCGCTTCCTGGCCGGGGATTACCCTTCGGCGCTCAGGGCTGCATCGAAGGCGGAGGCACTGCTTTGGACTTCGCCGTCCTTCTTCGAAGTGGCCGAGTATTGCTTCTACAGTGCCCTGAGCTACGCCGCGTTTCTGGATGCAGCTGCCCCCCAGGAGCGGAGACAGCATCTCGAAGCGTTGGGCGCGCGGTACAAGCAACTGCAAGTCTGGGCCGAAAACTGCCCCGAGAACTTCGAGAACCGCGCGGCCTTGGTCGGTGCTGAACTCGCCCGCGTCGAGGGCCGCGTGCTCGAGGCCGAGCACCTTTATGAGAAGGCCATCCGCTCGGCCCGCGAGAACGGCTTTGTGCATAACGAGGCGATCGCCAACGAGGTCGCGGGGCGCTTCTATGCGGCGCGAGGTTTCGGCAAGATCTCCAAAACCTATCTGCGGGATGCGCGCCATGGCTATCTGCGCTGGGGAGCCGAGGGAAAGGTGAGGCAACTCGATGCGCTCCATCCCGACCTCGTGGAGCAGTCCCCGGCGCGTCCCACCGGCACGATCGGGACGGCGGTGGAACAGCTTGATCTCGCTGCGGTAATCAAGATTTCGCAGGCCATTTCGAGCGAGATCGTGCTTGAAAAACTCATCGACACGCTGATGCGCACGGCCCTCGAAAGCGCGGGAGCGGAGCGGGGGCTGCTGATCTTGCCGGGGGCGGAGCTTCGGGTGGAGGCCGAGGCGGAGACCAGGGGCGGCGCGCCTGTCGTGCAGCTTCAGCCGATGGAAGTCGCTCCAGACTTCCCCGAGGGGATCGTCAATTTCGTCGCGCGCACCGGCGAAGCCGTGATCCTCGATGACGCCTGCGCCGAGGACAGCTTTTCGGACCCTTACATTCGTAACGGCAGGGCGCGGTCGGTGCTCTGCCTACCGCTCCTCAAGCAGGGCAGGCTGGTCGCGGTGCTGTACCTTGAAAATAATCTGGCGCCGCGCGTCTTTACCCCGGCGCGCCTGGCGGTGTTGAAACTGCTCGCCTCGGAGGCAGCGATCTCGCTCGAAAATAGCCGGCTCTATCGCGATCTCGAAGAGCGCGAAGGCAGGATCAGGCGGCTGGTGGATGCCAATATCATCGGCGTGGCGATCACGACCTCGGATGGAAAGATCATCGAAGCCAATGACGCCTTTCTGCGCATCGTGGGCCACAGCCGCGACGAGCTCATGTCGGAAGAAGTCCGCTGGCGGGAACTCTCGCCCGCGGATCGGCAACCCGCCAACACGCTGACCGGATCCGAAATCCCCGACGCGGGCGCCCGCGAGCCGTTTGAAACCGAATATGTCCGCAGGGATGGCAGCCGGGTGCCCGTCATGGTCGGCTCGGCCAATCTTGAGGAAAAAGGCCATGAAGGCGTGGCTTTCGTGCTCGATTTGACCGAGCGCAAGCGAGCAGAGGCCGAAGCGATCGAGAGCGAGCGGCGCTATCGCGATGTCGAGACGGCGTTGGCGCATGCCAATCGGGTCGCGACAATGGGCCAGCTTGCCGCCTCCATTGCCCATGAAGTGAAGCAGCCGATCGCCGCCATCGTGCTCAACGCCCAGGTGGCGCAGCTCGTATTGAACCGGGAGCCACAGGATGCGGCGGCGCTGCAGGAGGCGCTCGAGCACATTACCAAGGACGGCAATCGGGCGAGCGATGTCATCAATCGGATCCGCGCGCTCATCCAGAAGGCGCCGCGCCAGCAAGATCGGCTGGAGATCAACGAGGTGATCCGCGAAATGATCGAGCTGACCGCCGGCGAAGCAATGAAGGTGCGCGTCAGGGTGAAGACAGAGCTTGCCGCTGGGCTGCCGCCGATACGGGGAGATCGCGTCCAGCTACAACAGGTGATGCTCAACCTGATCGTCAATGCCCTCGAGGCGATGGAGGACGAAGAGGTGGCCCCTCGTGAGCTGACGATCAGCACTAATACGGCCGAGCCGGGCGGCGTGCTGGTCACGGTGGGCGATTTGGGGACGGGATTGGTGCCAGGGGCGCTCGAACGCCTCTTTGAGGCCTTCTATACGACCAAGCCGGACGGCTTGGGGCTGGGCCTCTCGATCTGCAGGTCGATTGTCGAAGCCCATGGAGGCCGCTTATGGGCGAGCGCGAACCAGCCGCGCGGCACCGTGTTTCAATTCACCGTGCCCGCCGATCCCGATCTTGCGTGATATTGGGCGGCAGGCGGCGGTGCCGCTGAAAGGCCTCCATTACCGTTTCGCGGTATAAACTTCGGCCGCCGCCGCTGCTCCGGCCCCGATGTCCACGGCATGCCCGAGCCGGCGCAAGGCGGCGCCATAGGCCACCACATTGGCGACGACCGGTGAAAAGGCCGCGCGGTCGCCGGTATGATCGAGCCGCAATAGCGTTCCCCGGATTTCGCCGTTTCCGGGCGTGAAGGCTACGCCTAGGTCGGCGCCAAGCGCGATCAACGCGGCGGGGTCGATGCCTGCCGGCACGGGTGTGGCCGTCATCAAGGTCGACGCTTGCGCCTCGTTCTCGACCCACAGGGCAATTCCCATCGCCTTCAGCGCGGCCCGACTGGCTTGCGCCGCCAGCGCGTGGCGCCCGGTGCGGTTGCTCAGGCCCTCGGCTTCGAGCCGATCGACCGCCGCCTCCAGCGCCCAGAATTCCAGCGCCGAGGGCATGCCCGACGCTGCGCCGCGGCCGCGATCAAGCCAATTGGCCTTGATGTCCAAAAGCGAGAGGCTCGAGGGAGAAAACCGCTCGGCGCCCGCCATGGCTTCCCATGCGCGCTCGCTGATGCTCACAATCGAAAGTCCGGCCGGTCCGCCCAGGGCTTTTTGCGGGCCAATCACGCAAACATCGATCCCGAGCCCATCAACATCAAGCGGATGACCGCCGAAGGAGGCCACCGCGTCGACGACCAGGAGGGCACCGCGTTCCTTGACCAGCGCGGCGATCTCGGGCAGCGGGTTGAGAATGCCGCTCGAGGTTTCGGCGTGCACCATTGCCACCAGATCGACCCGCGGCATCGCGTTGAGGGCCGTCCGCACCGCCTCGATCGAAATCGGCCGCCCCGGCTCCGCCGCCACCTCTGTGACATTGGCGCCGCCGCGCCTGAGCCAGCCCCCGAAATACCCACCGTAAGGACTGGTGATGATGTTGAGTGCCACGAGACCCTGCCTTGCGAGGCTCGTTGCCGCGGCCTCCAACGCCAAGATTGCCTCGGCCTGGACGAAGACCACATCGCTTTCGGTCGAAAGCAGCCGCTTCAGGCGATCGGCGAGCGGCGCATAGCGATTGGCGGGAAAGGCGGGCACGCTGAGCAGAGGATTGAACGGAGGAGGCAACATTTGAAGACCTCAAGCGGGAGCAACTGCGCGGCGGCGCTGCACTAGCCGATAGAACAGGGCGGCGATGCCGAGCAGTATCAGGGTGAAAACGAAAACGCCGACCGCGGCGGCATAGACAGCCGGCGAGGGGCCATATTGCAGGCTGCCGTATAGGTAGACCGGCAGCGTGTTGACCTCGGGCGTCGTCAGGAAGGACGAGACGACGAGGTTGTCGAAGGAGAAGACATAGCTCATCAGCGCCCCGGCCAGCACCGCAGGGACCAGATGCGGCAGCACCACGAACCACAGCACCTGCCACGGATTGGCGCCGAGATCGGCCGCCGCCTCGTCGAGCCGCCGGTCGAGGGTCACCACTCCGGCCCGAACGATCAGCGCGGTGACCGAAATGGCGAGCGGGGTGATGCCGAGCACCAGGGTGGCAAGGCTCAGCGGCACGCCGGTGACGGCATAGAACAGCAGCAGAGATACGCCGATCACGGTTTCCGGCACGATCAGTAGCACATAGGTGAGGCCGGTCAGGAACGCCCGCACGACACGGCTCGGATGCCGCACCAGCGCGTAGCCCAGTGCCGAGCCGACGACCACCGAGATCAGCGCCGACCAAAATGCGACGACGAGGCTGGTCTCGATGGTGTTCCGCAGCGCCACATTGGCCCAGGCGGCGCCAAACCAGCTCACCGTCCAGCCGGTAAAGGCCGAGGTTTGTTTTCCCAGCGTTCCGACATTGAAGGCGTAGACGATCGAGGTAACGATCGGGGCGAACAGGAAGACGATGACCAGCAGATACCAAAGCGCCAGGAGAAAGGCGCTGATCCGCTGGCCACGGCTAGTGGGTTGCGCCGCGGTCGCCCTCATGGGGAGGCCTCGGCGAAACCGCGGGTGAGCCGCGCCAGCAGCGCCACGATCACTGCCACGGCGAGCAGTACCAGCACCGCCATGGCCGAACCGAGCGCGTAATTCTGCGAGTCGAGATATTGGGACGAGATCGCCTGTCCCATCAGGACGCCGCGATCACCGCCGAGGAGACCCGGGATCACCAGTTCACCAAGCATGGGCACGCCGGTCAGGAGCACGGCGGTGACGATGCCGGGACGCGATATCGGCAGGACAACGTGGAGAAAGGTTTTCCACCCCGAGGCCCCGAGATCACGGCTCGCCTCGATCAGCCGCCCCGGAATGCGCTCGAGGACCACATAGAGCGGCACGACGGCGATCGGCAGATAGGCGTAGACCATGCCGATGAACACGGCGGTCTGCGTGTCCATCACGTCGAGCGGCCCGGCATGAAGGTGCAGCGTGTCGAGGACCACCTCGACCGGCCCGCCGCGGGCGAGCAGGATCTGCCAACTCATCACCCTGATCAGGAAACTGGTGAAATAGGGGATCAGCACCAGTACCAGCGCCGCCGTCTTAAGCCGGCCGGCATGCCGCGCGATGAAATAGGCGGTGGGATAGGCGACGATCAGGCAAAGCAGGCATGCCGTTGCCGCGAACTGGAGGGTCCGCACGAAGGTTGTGAGATAAAACCCCGACAATGCGGTTCGATAGTTCTCGAGCGTGAAGCCGAGTTCGACGGCGCCGAAGGAGGCATGCCCGAAGGAGAACACGACCGTGAAGCCGAGCGGCGCGATGAAGAACAGGAACAGCCATATGGCCGGTACGCCCGCGAACAAATGGTCGCGGGCGCGGACTGCGGGGGGGCGATTGGTTTTCCGGTCAGGCAAGCTGCGACACCGCCTGATTTTGGGGGCCGATCGCCGACCTTCCCGTCCACATCCCGGCGGCAGCCGGGATCCCATGTGCGCAAGAGTTTGGATGCATCATTGGCCGTGCCGGACTGTTTCGGCGGAGCGTACTGGATTCCGGCCTTCGCAGGAATGACGGTGTGGGCTTCTCCAGGCGGCCACTTCTCACCCGCCTGCCGGCACCCTCTCCCGCAAGGGGAGAGGGGGGATGTGGCAAAGCGGTGCCTCGCTCTTCCTTCTCCCCTTACGGGAGAAGGTGGCGCGGAGCGCCGGATGAGGGGTGGGCCACACGGCCCAGCCCTCGATCACGACCCCGCGGCGGCCATCACCTCGTTTTGCACTTCCTGGTAGACTCCGATGGTTGCCGGATCGACGATGAACGAGGTGAGCTTGGAAAAATCCAGCCCCGGGCCGCCGAAGATCAGGTCGGCGTGCTGGACATCCTGCGGCAGCTTGGCCTGCAGCCCGGCGATCGCGGCCGGATAGCCAAGATAGGCCGTTTCTTTCACCTGGATGTCGGGGCTGAGGAAGAAGTTCAGGAAATCATAGGCCTGTTCGACATTGGCCGCCTTGGCCGCGATGGCATAGTTGTCGACCCAGATTTCGCTCATCGGGCCGGGCACCACCCATTTCAGCTTGGGATTCTGCTGGATGGCCCCGCGCGCCGCCGCTTGATTGGCCTGGGCGAGAACGATGGCACCCGAGGCCATGGCGGCCGGATCGAAGCTCGAGAACGTCTTCACGTGCTTGGCAAAATCCTTCATCACCTCGCCGGCGGCCCGGATATCGGCCTCGCTCGCCTTGTTCCAGTCCTTGCCCGCGATCCAGAGGGCCGGTCCCAGCGTCTCGCCCGAATCCTTGGTCAGCCGCACCTTGCCCGAAACCCCCGGCTTGGCGCCGGCATCGAGAAAATCCTGCCAGGTCTTGATCTCGCCGCCCACTGCATCGGGGTCATAGACGACGCCGAGCAGGCCCCAGTCCTTGGGGACCGAGTATTTGTTGCCGGGATCGTAGTCGCGGTTGAGCAGCGATGGGTCGAGCGCTGCGAAATTGATCTTGCTGTGGTCGAGCGGCTGCAACAGCCCCTTGTCCGCCAATTGCTTGATCCAGCCGGAGGAGGGGATCACGATGTCGAAACCCGCGCCTGCCGGGCTGTTGAGCTTGGCGAACATCAATTCATTGGCGTTGTACGTCGCAATGTTGGGCGTAACGCCCGATTTCTTCGCGTAGGCGTCGAGGTCGTCCTGCGAGAAATAGTCCGGCCAGCTATAGATGTTCAGCGCGCCCGCAGCATGTGCATTGCGCGGGAAAAAGCCCGAGAGGGCTGCGGCTGCGGGCATTGCGCCCATCATGCCGAGGAGCGAACGCCGATTCAAAATGGGGCTGGTGCTGGATGAGGAACGGCTGGTCATTTCGGTCGATCCTTTGCTGATCATGACGGGCAGCGCGCGCATATCGAAGTCGGGCATTCTGTTCGACCTCACATTTCGCGCTGCGGGACGGCATTCGCGAGAACCTCGGGAACGCCTGATATCGTAGGGGCCAGCCGGATTAAGTCCAGTGGGTTTGGAGACTTGGCCTGTGCAGGATATGTCGGGTTTGCGGAAAGTTTTCCGCACGGTTCACCTTCCCTTGGAATGACCCATTGGTTGAGCCAGGGGGACACCTGTCCGAAAGCTGTCGATCACGATGGTGATCACCGGCCCGGCAAAGCAGGAACAGGATGATGGCGCCGAATGGCACGAGCACCGCCCAGTTGCCGAGGATTTTCTTGGCCCGCAAGCCAAACGGGGGGACGCCCCCGCGGTCATGGACCGTCGGGGCGTCTCGGGCGGCAGTGAGGTGAACGAGCTCACTTCAGGCTATCAGTTCAGCACCTGGGCTTCCCATTCGTCGGCGGTCTTGCCGGATTGCCGGTCGAGGCCTTCATCAAGACGGAGGACCGCAGTGTCCTGTCTTACCTCCTCCAGCCGTTTGCCGAGCAGCTGACCCGAGTCTTTCGGGAGGATTGATCCGCCACTTCCTCACTGCGCGGGTCGGCCCGGCTCCCAGCCCGTGAGGATAGTTTCCCAAGCGGGGAAGTGATCGAGCAGCATTATTTGCAGGCTGCGGTCCCATCCGAGCCAGATGGCCAAAGCGATGACGACCAGCACGCCACCAAAAACATAGCGGATCAGCCCGGCATTAGACTGAAACCAGCCCAGCCGCCGCACCAGTTGCCGTCCGCCAAGCAGGACCGCTGCCATCGGCAGCGCGGTGCCCAGCGAATAGGCCAGCGTGATGGCAATGGCGCCGGGGCCGACGGCCTGGTTCAGCGCCAGGGTGATGACCGATGCCATGATCGGACCAACGCACGGGCTCCAGGCGAGGCCCAGTCCCAGTCCCACCGTCAGCCCTCCGCCGAAGCCCCCGGCCAAGGCTCCCCTTGGCGCGAAGGAAGCAAAGCCGCCGGCCCAGCGCTCGAAGCCCAACTGCAGCCGTGGCACCAAGAGCACCAGCCCGAGCAGGGCCAGCACGATGGCGCTCAGCGTACGATTGAGATCTGGAGGAACGCCGAGCGTGCGCACCAGATAGCTGAGCGCCAGTGTCGCCGCCGTGAAAGCGCCGACAAACCCGACGATCACACCCCATGGCCGCGCCTTGCCCTCCTGCGTTGCGGCGCCGAGAATGAGCGGCAGCAGGGGCAATACGCAGGGCGAAAGGATCGTGATCACGCCCGCAACGAAGGCGAGCGCCAGGCTGAACGCCATTTTCGGTCGATCCTAGCTGCGGGTATTGTCGTTGAGGCCGTCGAGGCCGCCGCCATTCCACGATTTCACCGCCGCGCCCTTGGCGTCGAGCAACACGAACGTATCCTGGTAGGTGACGCCATATTTGGCCTTGAGCGCCTTTTCCTGGTCGTAGTCGGCAATCACCAAGGTCAGGTTCGGCCGAACACGGTTCCAGCGCGCATTAAGGTCCGTGACCGTCGCGCGGCATTCGGGGCACCAGGCCGCATAGAAGTAGACAATCGTCTTTCCCTTGGCCGCGAGGCTATCGAGCTGCGCCTCGTTCTCGAAACTGACGACCTGCGACGCCGTGGTGGCTGCCACCGCCGCCGGCGGCTCAGCGGCCATGGCAACGCCGCCGAGCGGGGCAAGCAGGAGAAGGGAGATGAAGAAGGGGCGGAGCAGCGCAAACATAGTCGACCTTTGAACCCTAAAACGCAGGCGACCGCGTTCCCGCGGCCGCTCATTGCCGGCAATTATTCCAGCTGGCGCGTCGAAAGCCTACCGGCTGAATCGGAATTTCGTTGCGTCCAAAGCCGTTTGGCCCGAGGAGAAATTTGTCGAACGCCCGCTAATTTGGAAACCTGTCAGCCGCGCGGGCGGAGCGAATGTGTCAGAATGGGGTATGTTTTTCTAAGGTACCTCTCCATGCGCTTTAAAGTGCTTCTGGCAGCATTCGCCGTCAGCCTTCTTCCCGTCACCGCTGCCGCCGCTGCTGGCCTGACCGACCAGCCTCTGGTCGATGCGGGCTGGCTCAAGCAGCATCTCGGCGATTCCGGCCTCGTCGTCCTCGACGTGCGCGATCTGACCAAGGCCGGTAATCCCTACGCCCAGGGTCACATCCCGGGCGCAGTTGACGCTCAGTATTCGAGCTTCGGCTGGCGCGCCAACATCGGCGGCGCTCCCGGCATGCTGCCGCCGCCTGACCAGATCGCGGCCAAGATCGCCAGCCTCGGCATCAACAATGACACCGAAGTGGTGATCGTCCCCGCCGGCACCGACGCGAACGAATTCGGCGGTGCAACGCGCATCTACTGGACCTTCAAGGTCCTCGGCCACGACAATGTCACTTTGCTCAATGGCGGTTACCGGGCCTGGGCGGCCGCCGGCGATCCGCTTTCGACCGACGCCGTGACGCCGGCCAAGGGCAATTTCACCCCGAACTATCGCCCGGAACTCCGCGCCGATATCGCATCGGTCGAGAAGGCCATCCAGGGCGACGCGAACCTGGTCGATGCCCGCAGCGTTGCCCAGTTCATCGGCAAGGAGAAGACCCCGACCGTCAAGGAGCTCGGAAGCATCCCCACCGCGGTCAACATCAACTTCACCTCGTTCTATGACGACAAGACCGCCACCTTCGTCGACAAGAACACAATCGATGGGCTGCTGAAGAAGGCGGGCCTCGAGGGCAAGGACAACATCATCACCTTCTGCAACACCGGCCACCTTGCCACGCTCGCCTGGTTCGGCCTATCGCAGGTCGAGGGGCTGAAGAACGTCAAGCTCTACGACGGCTCGATGTCGCAATGGACGCTTGACCCGTCGCGTCCGGTCGTCGTCCACCAGTAATTTCCCTTCAATCGAAGTTCCGGATGCCCGGGAGGCTGTCCCGGGCATTCTGTTTCACTGCGGCTGCCAACATGCTGGCCGCACCAAGGCACCTAAAATGACTGATATCACCGCCGCGCCGTCTCGATCATTCGTCCTCCCACGGTTCGACCGCGGCCCCGTAATGGTGGCTCTCGTCGCGCTTGTTGCCGGAGCGCTGGTGATCGACAGGCTGGTCGATGTGCGGCAGGCCGCGCTCTTCCTTATCGGCGCGCTGCTCGGACTAACGCTTTACCACGCCTCCTTTGGCTTCACCGGCGGCTGGCGGCGAATGGTCGTCGAAAAGCGCGGGCGGTCCATTCGCGCGCAGATGCTGATGGTCGCAGTTGCGGCCGTGATTTTCATTCCGCTCCTGGCGCACGGAACGGCTTTCGGCCAACCCTTGGCGGGTGCCGTTGCGCCGGTGGGGGTCTCCGTCCTGTTTGGCGCCGCGATCTTCGGCGTCGGCATGCAACTCGGTGGCGGCTGCGGATCGGGCACGCTGTTCACGGTCGGCGGCGGCAGTGCCCGCATGCTGGTGACCTTGATCTTTTTCATTGTCGGCGCGGTGCTCGGCACCGCCAACCTGCCGTGGTGGCTCAGCTTGCCGTCCCTACGGCCGATCAGCCTTGGTACGGCGATCGGGGTTCCGGGCGCCATCGCGGTGACGCTGCTGGGCCTTGGCGCGGTGGCTGCGGTAACGATCGCAATCGAGCGCCGCGTCCACGGATCGCTGGAGCGCGTTGCCAAGCCGACGACGCAGGGCCTCGCGCGAGTGCTGCAAGGCCCCTGGCCACTGTTCGGCGCCGGCGTGGCGCTCGCGGTGCTCAATGTGGCCACCTTGCTGGTGGCCGGCCACCCGTGGTCGGTGACTTATGGTTTTGCCCTGTGGGGAGCCAAGATCACGCAGGCGGTCGGCATTCCGATCGACAAGTGGGAATTCTGGACTTGGCCGGCCCAGGCCAGTGCTCTCAGCCACGGAGTGCTCTTCGACGTGACCTCTGTCATGGATTTCGGGATCATCCTCGGCTCGGCCTTGGCCGCCGGTCTCGCCGGAAAATTCGCGCCAAAAGTCCCGGTGTCGCTGCTGTCGTTCGTCGCGGCCGCGATTGGGGGCGTGGCCATGGGGTATGGCGCCCGGCTTTCCTTCGGCTGTAATATCGGTGCCTTGTTCAGCGGCATCGCTTCAGGCAGCGTTCACGCTTGGCTGTGGTTTGCCGCGGCCTTCGCCGGCAGCACGGCAGGTATCGCGCTGCGTCCACTCTTCGGCCTGGATGGATTCAAGAAATGAGCGCTCGCAACACTTTACTCTTCGGAACCCTGTTGCTGGCGTCAACCGCCGCCGTGGCCGCCGACGAAGTCACCCACCGGGGGGCGCCTGCGGCCGCTGTAGCTGGCGGTGCGTATTCCACCCAGCCGCCGGCCTCCGTCGCCGCCGCAGCGGCTCCTGCGGCTACGGCCCCCGCGGCAAGTGCAGCCGCGGCAGCAGCCAATCCATGCGCCGCCGGGTCTCCATGCGCCGCGGGCGCGCCCTGTGCGGCAGCACCTGCCGCGGCGGCTGCGGCTCCTGCTGCCGCAGCCGCGTCCCCATGTGCTGCATCGTCCCCATGTGCGGCGGCCGCACCCTGCGCGGCAGCGTCACCCTGTTCCGCCGCTGCGCCTGCAACAGCCGCACCGCCTTCTGCCGCGGCGCCTGCCGCAGCCGCAGCGCCTGCACCTGCCGCGGCGCCTTGTTCAGCGGCCGCCCCCTGAGGCCCGACCGCGTTGGAACAGGCGACAACTACGAATGAGGATCGGCTGAGGGCAGGGCAGGAGGCGCTGTTCTGCCAATCGATCCTCGCCAAGGCCGGCGATAGCGTGGTCAAGGCGACGCTGCCCGAGGGCGGGCCGGTGGCGGCCTGGGCGCATTTTCCGCCCGGTGACGTGTTCGATGCCGCCTCCGGCGCCCAATGGTATTATCACTGCCACATGCCCCCCGAGCCTGATGAGCACGGGCACTTTCATTGCTTCGTCCGGCCCAATGGCAAGGACGGCCCGGTGCATCACCTCGTGGCCGTGGGCGTGGATGCCTTCGGCCAGTTGAAGCGGCTGTTTACGGTCAATCACTGGGTGGTCGGCGACGACTGGCTGGATGCCGAGCCGACGATCGAACTTCTCTCCCGGTTCGACATGCAAATGCCGCGCCCATCGTACCTGGTGAACCGCTGGCTGACGGCGATCCTGCGGCTCTACGGCGACGACATTGCCGAGCTGATCCGCGAGCGCGACCGCGTGCTGGCCGCCCACGTGCCGCAGACGGATGTTGCCGCGCGCGAGGACAAGCAGCTCGAGGTCACCTCGCAGGTTTATGTCGATCTCAGCGCCACCACCAAGGCGTTGGGCGGCGAGGCTGGTTCACCTGCCTGACATTCACCTGTCCAACGGTGCGCAGCTGTCGCCGACCACCAGCGCCGGCTGAAACACCACGTTGCGGGGCTCCACTTCGGGCCCACGGTCGATGCGGTCGACCAACAGGCGGATCGCCTCATCAACCATGTCCACGACCGGATGCTCGGTCCGCGTGATCCGCGGATGCAGGCCGCCGATACCGGGGATCGTGTCCGTCGAGGCGATCGAGATGTCGTCAGGACATTTCAGGCCCAAATCGGCGATGGCGCGCATGGTGCCGAGCGCCATCACGCCGTTGGCAACGTAAAGCGCCGAGGGACGATCAGGTTGCTCGAGCAGGTTGCGCGCGACTGAATAGGCCGCGTCCTCGCGGAACTCGCCGGACCGGATGTGCTGCGGCTCCGGCGTCAGCCCGCGGGCCTGCATGGCGGCGAGCATGCCATCGAGGCGGCCGCGGCCGGTCGTCAGCTGGAGCGGCCCGGTGATCGAGCCGATGCGCTTGTGCCCCAAATCCAGCAAATAATTGGTGGCGTGACGGCCGGCTGAAAGGTTGTCGATCACCACCGTATCGGATTTGTCGTCGTCGACCGTCCGCCCGAACAGCACGGTCGGCATCGGCCGGCCCTCGAATTCCCGGTGGATGCGCTGGTTGGAATTGCCCACCGGCACGAGCACCGTTCCTTCGCAGGAGAGCATGCGAATGCGGTTGAGGATGCGCTTTTCGGCTTCTGGCTTTTCGTCGCTGTTAAATACCACCAGCGAATAGCCCCAATCGGCAACGGTCGCCTCGGCGGCGCAGACGACGCGCGCGAAAAACGGGTTGGAGAGGTCCGAAACCACTATGGCGAGGAGCTGGCTATGCCCGCGTCGCAGGCTGCGCGCCAGCAATGAGGGCGCATAGCGCAGTTCCTTTATTGCCGCCAGCACGCGGGCCCGCAGCTCCGGGCTTACATACGCCGAATCGTTAACAACTGCCGATACCGTGGCTGTTGAAACGCCAGCGGTCTGTGCCACATCTTTTATTGTTGCCATCTGCCGCGCAGCTAATCGTTTAGCTAAGTGTGAGGCATTGTTTCGTCAGTGTCTAGGCCATTTTCTTTATGGAATCCCCTTGCGAAGAAGACGTGGTTGGGCCAGTCTAGCGAAACGGTTTGTTGAACTTTGCCCGCAAGAGGCGCAACTAACCTGCAGGGAGTGACATCATGAAAAGAATTGCGATTTCGGCCGCCTTGGCGGCCCTTGCCCTCTCCGCCGCGCCGGTGCTGGCGGATGACGCGCCACTGGTCGGCATCGTGTCGATCTCGGCGACCGAGGCCAATAACGCGCGCTACATCACTGGGGCGCAGGCTGCAGCCAAGGAGATCGGCTGGCAGGTGTCGGTGATCGATGCCGCCGGTAGCGCCGACCTGGCCAATGCGGCAATCCAGAACTTCGCCCAGCGTGGTGCCAAGGCCGCCGTCGATATGGTGTTCCCGTACACCTCGATCGGCGCGGGCCTCGACGCCGCCAAGGGCGCCAACATGCCGGTCGTCACTTGGGGCGGCGGCCTGGGCAGCACGGTGGCGTCGACAAACGGGTCCGGTGGCCCGATGACCATCCCGGTGATCGACCAGATGGTCAAGAACATGGACGGCAAGGGCTCGCTCCTCGCCCTGACCTACCGCACCGGCCAGGTCTGCCGCGACCGCGAGACCGTTCTCGACCAGATGCTGGCGAAATATCCGGACATC
Organism: Devosiaceae bacterium; assembly: GCA_035493835.1. GTDB lineage: Bacteria > Pseudomonadota > Alphaproteobacteria > Rhizobiales > Devosiaceae > DASZTU01. Next base: position 34,314 of record DATJHO010000088.1, on the reverse strand, counting down.
AAGGTGACCAAGAACGAGGTGCGCATCCCCGGCTATTTCGAGGACGGCGCCCAATACGCCAATGCGTGGCTGGCCTCGCACCCGGCGGGCAATGAAAACCTCGCGATCTGGGGCTGCTGGGATGACCCGGCGATCGGCGCCATCAGTTCGCTCCGTGCACAGGGGCGTGATGACGTCAAAGTCTACGGCGTCAACGGCAACGCGCAGGCGCTCGAGAACATCAAGGGCGGCTTCATGACCTCCACCGCCTGGCAGGACAGCTATACCGAGGGTTACAACATGGTCAAATTGCTGCCCGAGATCGTCAAGGCCGGTGCGGATTGGCAGGCCAAGGCCGTCGAAGTCCCCGCCATCCTGGTGACAAAGGACACGGTCGCCAAGTTCACCACGGACCATCCCGACGCGCTGAAGTAGTGCCCGACCTGTAGCGACTAGGCGCTGAAAAGAACCGCAATGGACGACAAAACTACAGAATTGGGGACGCTGCCGTCGGCGCCCCCATTCGTTTCCGCCCGGCACATCGCCAAGGCATATGGGGGCGCGCAGGCGCTCAAGGATGTTTCATTGTCGATAGCGCCCGGCGAGGTGCATGGATTGGTCGGCGCCAACGGGGCCGGTAAATCCACGCTGATCCGCGTGCTGGCCGGCCTGACGCAGCCCGACAGCGGCGAAGTCGTTGTCGACGGCCAGGTTATCCCGATCGAGACCCCGCATCGCGCCAGTGAACTCGGCATGAGCTTCATCCACCAGGAGCTCGCCTTCGTTCCCGGCATGACGGTGCTGCAGAACATCATGCTGGGGCTGCCGAAGAAGACGCGTCTCGGCATGGTGGACTGGCCGGCGATCGCGCGGGATATCGCGCCCATTGCCAAGCGCGTCGGCGTGACCGCGCCGCTCAACGCCAATGTGAAGGGCCTTTCCACGGCCGAAAACTGGCTGATCAATATTACTCGCGCGCTAGTGCGCAAATGCCGGCTCATCGTCATGGACGAGCCCACGGCCGCACTCTCCGCCAGCGAGAGCGGAAAGCTCTTCGCCATCATCCGCGACCTTTCCGCCTCGGGTGTGGCGGTGCTCTACGTCTCCCACCGGCTCGACGAAATTCTTGACCTCTGCAACCGCGTGACGGTCTTCCGCGACGGCCGTTCAGTGGCCGAAATCGCGCGGCCGGAGCTGACGCGCGCGGCGCTGGTCGAGGCTATCGTCGGCGGGGCTGTCGAAACCTATCGCAAGGACGCTGGAGCCGCCGTTGCCGGCGATGTCATGCTCACCGTCCGTGATCTCGCGCGGCTGCCGAAGGTGCGGGGCGTGAGCTTCGAACTGCGTCGTGGCGAGGTATTGGGCATTGGTGGCCTCGTTGGCGCCGGCCGCAGCGAATTGGCCCGGTTGCTGTTCGGCGCCGACCGGCCGGACCATGGCGGCATGACCCTCGATGGCAAACCGTTCGCGCCAAGCAATCCCGCGGCGGCGGTAAAAGCGGGGCTCGGGCTGGTCCCCGAGGAGCGCCGCACCGATGGACTGGTCCTGAGCAAGAGCGTCGCCTTCAATCTCAGCCTTGCCAATCTCGATGCCATTGTCACGAGTCCTCTGCTTCCGCTTATCAACGGCAGCAAGCGCGCGTCGCTGGCGCAGAAGACCATCGGCGACCTCGCGATCAAGACGCAAAGCATGGAGACGCCGGTCGGCAGGCTCTCGGGCGGCAACCAGCAGAAGGTGGTCATCGGCCGTTGGCTGCAGTCGCAGCCGAAGGTGCTGATCCTTGATGAGCCGACCCGCGGCGTCGACGTCGGTGCCCGTGCCGAAATTCATCGCCTCATCCGAGAACTGGCGGCTCGGGGCATGGCAGTGCTGGTGATTTCGTCCGAGCCCGACGAATTGCCCGACCTCTGCGACCGGGTGCTGGTGATGGCCGAAGGAAAAATCGTCACGGAACTGAAGGGGGAGGCGGTAACGCGTAACGGCATCATCGCCGCAAGCTACGCCGCAGCCGAGGAGAGAACCAGCGCATGAGCGACATTTCCATTTCAACCCGGCGGCTGTCACCCGGGGCCAAGGTGGGGCTCGGCATTTTCGCCCGTTACGCAACGATCATCGGGCTGGTGCTCATGATCGTGGTGTTCTCGATCATTTCGCCGAGGGCCTTCCCGACCTACAACAATTTCGTCAACGTGCTCAACCAGGCCTCGTTGGCGATGATCATTGCGGGCGGCTTGACGCTGGCGGTGCAGGTGGGCGAGCTCGACCTCTCCATCGGCTATGCGGCGAGCCTCCATGGCGTGCTGGTGACGGGGCTGATCGTGCAGAACAAGCTGCCGATTCCCGTTGCAATCCTGATCGTGCTGGCGCTCGGCGCCCTGATCGGCATCGTCAACGGGCTGATCGTCACCAAGCTCAGGGTCAACTCGGTCATTGCGACGCTCGGGGTGGGCACCATTCTCGTCGGCCTCGCGTTTGCCTATTCGGCGGGCGTGCCGATCGTTGCCGGCGTGCCGGAAGCTTTTCTCCAGCTGTCGCTCGGGCGCTGGCTGTTCGGCATTCCCAACCCGATCATCGTCATGGTCGTAGTGCTGGGCGGCCTCTGGCTCCTCGTCGAGCGCACCGCGATCGGCCAGGAAATCCAGGCCGTAGGTGGCAATCCGGCTGCGGCGCGGCTTGCCGGCATCAGCGTGGACCGGATCAAGATCCTCGGCTTCGTCATTTCCGGCATGTGCGCAGCGCTGACAGGTACTCTTCTGGCCGCCCGTCTGGGCAGCGGCACGACGAGCGCCGCCGATTCCTACCTGCTCACCGCGTTCGCGGCCGTCTTCCTCGGTTCGGCGACCCTGCGCGATGGCGAATTCCACGTGCTCGGCACGTTTATTGGCACGCTCATCATCGTCTTCGGCTTCAACGGCCTCAATATTTTCGGCGCCCCGACCTTTTCGCAATACGTGTTCCAGGGCGCCATTCTGATCGTCGCGGTGGGGCTGTCGAGCCTCGGCCGCATGCTGGCGGAAAGTTGAGGGGGGACCAATGACCGAAGAAACCGCGACCTGGGACGTCTATGTGATGGAGTTCGCCCGCTCCAGGAACCAGCCCTGGGTCGATCTCATCAGCGGCATGTATGACGACGGCGTGATGGACCTGCCTTTCTCATTCATCCTGGCGCGCCGCGGTGAGCACAACGTCCTGATCGATACCGGCTTCATGAAGGACGAGCACGGCGGCGGTTTTTCGGAGAAATTCAGCGTTCCGACCTGGATCTCGCCCCTTCGCATGCTGCAGGAACTTGATATCGGCCCTGGGGGCATCACGGAAATCTTCGTGACCCACGCGCATTTCGACCACATGGGTTCGATCAAGGAATTCCCGAACGCCCACATCTATATCCAGAAGAGCGAACTGCTCTCCTGGTACGAGGCGCTAGCGCTGCCGAAACGCTATGGCTACCTGACCGCGATCATCGACCCGGACAATATGCGAACCGCGCTTGAGGCCTCGATCGAGCATCGCGTCACCCTGATCGACGGCGACAAGAACAATGTGCTGCCCGGCATCCATGTGCGGCTTGGCAGCGGCCACACCATCGGCCAGCAATTCGTCGTGCTCGACACCAAAGCCGGCCGCCGGGTGATTTCGGGCGATTGCGTCTATTCGCGGCGGCAGTTCACCGGCCACCAGGAGGACGGCGTTTATGTGCCGCTTAATAACGCGACCGGCAGCGTCTGGGAGCAGCTCAAGACCATCGACAAGATGAACGACGAGCTCGGCGGCGATCTTGGCAATCTGATCATCTTGCACGACATCGAGCGCTGGAAGGGCTTGCCTGTCGTGAAGGAAGTGGACGGCTTCAGAATCGTTAAGGCGGCATAGCCGGCTTTTGGGGGGAGCAGGGCCGCCAATGCGCTCCGCCCCGGCGATCTCGCCGTTGAAATCGTTGTTGGTTGGTCCCAAAAGAGCAATTCCGGCTCTGTGGCCCCTAGGGCACAGGGCCGTGTGTGCGGCAGTACGCCCCTTGACAACAATGCCTTCGCCTTTCATCCAAACGGGGCGGCATGCGTGCATGCCGTGGTTGACTTGATGAGGCGTATTCTTGTTACGAGGCATCCGTTCTGCCCTGATTGCGGCCAGTTTGCTGGTCGTGCTCGGAGGCTGCGCCACGATGGGCCGCATTCCGTATACCCCACAGGAGGATGCCGATGCGGTGGTGGACGGCATCCCAGACGTAAGGGTTTGGTCGGACGATACTGTCGCGATTGCGGCTGCCATTCGCCGAGGCGTAGGCACGAGTGTGAACCCGGGGACCAAACCCTCTTTGCTCGCGCTTTCAGGCGGCGGATCAGAGGGCGCTTATGGGGCAGGGTTTCTCACCTGCTGGACCCAGACCGGTACCCGACCGCAATTTTCGATTGTCACCGGCGCGAGCGTCGGGGGGCTGATCGCACCCTTCGCTTTCCTGGGATCGGCCTATGACCCCTATATCGAGCAGATGTTCACTTCGGGGGAGACTGACGGGCTGTTGCAGTTCGCCGGCCTGCCGGGCCTCTTCGGATCGGGCCTGTTCCGGGAGGAGCCCCTGCGGAGGTTGGTCGACCACTACGTGACCCGCTCGCTGCTCGATGCCATTGCGGCGCAATATCGGCGCGGGCGGCGGCTAATGGTGGTGACCACCGACCTCGATAACCAGCGCACCGCGCTTTGGGATATGGGGCGGATCGCATCGAGCCAGGCCCCCCAGGCGCTCGACCTGTTCAGATCGGTCCTGCTCGCCTCGGCCGCTATTCCGGGGGTGTTTCCACCCGAAGAGATCCCGGTCGAGAGCGGTGGGCGCGACTATTCGGAGATGCATGTCGACGGCGGCGTGACCGCCAATGTCCTGGCGATCCCGGAAGGGATGTTGACCTCAAGCCTCACCACCGCGCCGAGCGTTCACCCAGACCTCTACATCATCATCGACGGGAAGATCGTCCCCGATTTCGAGTTGGCCAAGACCGGCGTGGTCGATATCGTAACGCGATCCTTCGAGACGACCCTGAAGGCCAATACGCTCAACGGGTTGATCGCTACCGCCGAATACGCCAAGAGGCAGGGCTGGGCCCTGCATACCACCTCAATCGCCGGCGACATACACAGCACATCGCCGACCGATTTCAGTGCCCCTCAAATGCGCAATCTCTTTGCCGCCGGATGCAACACGGCCCTGAGCCCCAAGCGCTGGTCCGAGAACGACTGAGCCAGCCGGCGCGGCCGGCCCGCAATGGGGCCGGCGCTCGCAGGGGAAATAGAGTGTATCAGTGCAGCGTGACCATCGAGAGGTTTGTTTCGTCAAGCCACTCCTTGGCCTCTTCCAAGGTGTCGGTCACCAGCAGGGCCGATCCATCGGCAGAGATGATGAGCTGGAAGGTCTGGTCGCAGTCCAACTGGGGATCGGCGAGCAATATTGCCAGCTGATGGCCGGAAATCGGGCGGATATAGGCGAGCGCATTGGCGCCGAGGACCACGAATTCGGCCAGCGTCATTTCCTTCCACGCGTGCAGCGCGGATGAGGACCGGCTCGATTCTGGCTGGTATTCGTATGAATCGTGCATTTTACTCTCCACTCAGAATTTGTTTTCGCCTGGCGCAACTCGCGGGGAGAAGCGAGATCACCTGGCGAGATCACCTGGTACGACGGGGCCCGCACATCGAAGGCGTTTCGCCCGTCTCATTGCCCATGAAGATAGCCCCCGAGGTCCAGCGTCTCCATTGTACGGATGTTCGGCGGCATAGAGTGTTAGGGTAGCGGTCCCACCCATTGGTTTATGCTGCAGCAGCCCAAGGGTGCGGCGGCTACTTTCAATGGGAATTGGCCGATTTGCTGGCGGCACCTGGCGGTGGACCGACACCCTATTTTCCTGGTTACGCATGCGTGTGCGCGCCGGAAGGCATTGCTTCGAACGGACGGTGGGAGATCTCCATTTCGGCGCCGGCCATGTAGCAGGCGACGGGCTGGAACAGCGTGGTGCCGCGTCGCGAGGCCCCGACGACATCCTGGAAAGCAAAGTCCGTTTCGACTTCCCGCAACACCGATATGTCGGCTACAGCGCCGACGCCGAGATGGCCGAGTTCAGGACGGCGCATGGCAAGTGCGGGGCGGTTGGTGCTCATGCCGATCACCTCCGCAGCCGATAGCCCGCAGTTGCGCAGTTTGCTCATGGTGTGCAGCAGGTCGTATCCCGGCCCCTCGATCGAGACCACGTGGACATCGCTCGAAATGAGGTCGGGTTTGAAGCCGTCGGCCAGCGCCGCTTCGACGCTTTCGAAACCGAAAGCGCCCATGCCATGGGCGACGTCGAACAATACGCCGCGGGCGCGGGCCGCGTTGACTTCGTCGAGCACTCGGCCGTTGGCACCAATGGCGGAGTTCGGGCTCGGCCGGTAACAATGGGTGAGAATATCGCCGGGCCGCAGCATGGAGACGACCTCGCCATAGCTCGGCGGCGGCGCGCCGATGTGCGTCATGAGCGGGAGGCCGACTGCCTCGGCCGCCTGCAGCGCCAACTCCAGCGCCCCGATCCCGAGGTCGCCGGTGGCCGCACCGCCGATACGCACCTTGACCCCGACGATGCGGTCGCGGTTGGCTTCGATCTTGGCGACGCAGCGATCGACCGGCAGCATTTCCGCCAGCGTCGCCTCGCCGATGAACAGCCCCTTGTCGAAGCCGAAAATGCCGGGGAAGGAGACGTTGAGAAACGCCAGGATACGATAGGGGGACTGGGCCATCACGTAGTCGCGAAGCCCGTCGTAATTGCCCGCACCCGCGCTGCCGGCATCGACCAGCGTCGTGATCGCCGAGCGCCGCGCAATCAGCCCCGGATCGACACCGAGGGACGTCGCCTTGTGGTATACGTGGGCATGAATGTCGATCAGGCCGGGGGACACGATGCACCCGGCCACGTCGACCACTTTCGCTCCAACGCCTTCGATGCCGGGCGCTACCGCGGCAATTTTGCCATGCCTGACGGCAATGTCGAACAATCCGTCGATGCCATTGCGTTCATCGACCACCCGACCGCCCCGGAGGACGAGGTCGAAGCTGCTTGCGGATTGGGATGCCCCCATTGCCTACCTCCTGCGTGTGGCACGTCTGCCCGCGGCAACGTGCGCTCCATTTCCTTTCGATCTCCTACCGTGTCTGCAGCGTTCAGGCGACGGGATCAGAGGCGGATGCCGACATTCTTGGTCTGCACATAGCCGAGCAGGGCCTCCTGACCCTTTTCGCGGCCGTAGCCCGAACGCTTGGCGCCGCCGAACGGGGTTTCGACGCCGCCGACCCACCAGTCATTGATATAGACCTGGCCCGCGATCAGCCGGTCCGCCGTCCAGTGCGCCAGGCGGAGGTCGCGCGTGAACACCCCGGCCGCGAGGCCATATTCGGTGCCATTGGCGATTTCGATCGCTTCCTCGGGGGTATCGAACGGCAGCAGAGCCAGCACCGGGCCGAAGAACTCTTCGTTGGCGATGCGCATTTGCGGATTGACGTCGGTGAAGATCGTGGGCGGCAGGAAGTGGCCTGGCCGATCGAGGCGACGGCCACCGATGGCAAGTTTTGCGCCTTCGTCCACGCCCGCCCCGATCAGGGCCTCGATTCGGGAGAGCTGCTTTTCCGAAATCACCGGCCCCATGTCGCACTTGTCAGCGCCCGGCCCGACCGAACGCGCTTTTGCCTCGACCTCGAGGCGGGCGAGCAGTTCGTCCTGGATGGAGCGGTGGACCAGCAGGCGCGAGCCGGCGGAGCAGATCTGGCCGGCGTGGTGGAAGATGCCGCGCGCGGCGTTCTTGGCCGTACGCTCCAGATCGGCATCGGCATAGACGATGCCCGCCGACTTGCCGCCGAGTTCCATGATGCACGGCACCACGCGCTCGGCTGCGGCGCGGAGCACGCTCTTGCCGGTCGCAACCGATCCGGTGAAGACGATGTGGTCGATGTCGTTGTGCGAAACCAGCGCCGCGCCCGCCTCGGCACCGTAGCCGCAGACGATGTTGAGCGTGCCCTTGGGCACACCCGCCCGCTCGCAGGCCTCAGCGAAGAGGAAGAGGCTGAGCGGCGAATCCTCGGGCGATTTCAAGACCACCGTGTTGCCGGTGATGAGCGCGCAGGCGATCGAGCGGGCACCGACCGGCAAGGGGCCGTTCCACGGCACGATTTGCGCCGAAACGCCGTAGGGCATGTGCACGGTGTAGTCGAGAATGCCCTCGCCGAGGGGAATCTGCCGGCCTTCGAGCTTGTCGGCGAGCCCGCCATAATAGTGCAGGTAGCGTTGGGTGAGCTTGACCTCGCCATAGCCGTTGGCCAGCGTCTTGCCGTTGTCGCGCATTTCGACGAAGGCGATCTCGTCGGCGATGAGCTCCAACTGCCGGGCGATTTCGAACATCAGTTCGCCGCGCGCGGCGGGGGTCATCTGCAGCAGCACGCGGCTCTGGAACGCCTTGCGCGCGGCCTTCACGGCCCGATCGATATCGGCCGCGCCGCCCCGGGCGACTTCCGAGATGATTTCGCCCGTCGCCGGATCCTCGACCGGAATGCGCCCCCCATCGGCCGCGTCCACCCATTCGCCATCGATGAAGTTACGCCAGTATTTGCGAACTTCAATCGGAGCTGCGGAGATAGAACCATCTCGGACTGTCATGATCGTGCCTGCCGTGTTGGGTGCCTCATGGCGAGGTTAGCCGGCCCTCGTGCCGTTTGGCGAATGTCAAAATCGGATGCAACCATGCGGCCGGCGCATGAGGCCCTGAGCGCTTCTGATGATTGCCGATTGCCCTCGATGCCGCAACGTTTTACCAAAGCCACATGGAAATCCGTTGGCTTGAAGACTTTCTGAGCCTCGTCGAAACGCGAAATTTCTCGCGCTCCGCCGAGGCGCGCTACACCACGCAGCCGGCGTTTAGCCGCCGCATCAAGAGTCTCGAGGAATGGGTTGGGGCGGCGCTGTTCAACCGCGCCACCCAGCCGATCGAGTTGACTCCCTCCGGCGAGCGGTTCCGGCCGGTGGCCGAAGAGGCGCTGCGCCGGCTCTACCAGGGGCGCGAGGATGCGCGCCGCGTAGATGGCGTCACAACGACCACCATTCGCTTCACCTCTACCCACGGCCTCTCCACCACCTTCTTTCCGGGCTGGCTCAGGGGGGTGGAGGCGCGCAGCCGTGTCTTCAACACGCGGCTCGACTCCAACCAGTATACCGATTGCGTGCAGTCGCTATTGCGCGGCGACTGCCATTTCATGCTGACCCATGCCCACGCCAGCCTGGTGGTGAACCTGCCGCCGCTGCATTTCGTCTCCAAGCTCGTGGGCGCTGACCGGCTGTTGCCGGTTACGCTGCCGGACCAGGCCGGCGTTGCCATCGACCAGCTACCGGGGAGTGCGGACGAGCCGGTCCACTATCTCGCCTATGCGGAGACGTCGGCAGTTGGCCGCATCGTCGAGGCCAGACTCGCAAAGAGCACGACGCCGCTATTTCTCAACCGTGTGTTCGTTTCCCATCTGTCCGCCGTACTCAAGATGATGAGCAGCGAGGGCAGGGGCCTCGCCTGGTTGCCCGAGAGCAACATCCGCGAGGAACTGGAGGCGGGATCGCTGGTGCTGGCTGGAGGCGAGGAGTGGTTCCTGCCGATCGAGACCCGTCTGTACCGGTCGCGCGAGCCCCTGCTGGCGGTAGTCGAGGAGTTCTGGGCCCTTATCGAGGGCGAGGAGACCCATATCGGCTGATGATGCGCCTGACGCATCGGGCGAGGCCAAGCTTGCATTGGCAAGCCGGCGATTGAGCCTGTTACTGCGAACCCAACAGCAGTTCGCGCAGGGGTCGTCAAATGCTAGCAGATCGTCCGAATAAGCGCGTGGCCATGCTTGGCCTCATGCTTGAGAGCAACAGTTTTGCTCCCGCCACCACCAAAGACGACTTCCTCGATCGCCTTTATGTTGTGGGTGATGAGTTCGTCGAGGAGCTCAACCGGTCAGAGTCGCGCCTGCCCACGGAGCTCAAGGCATTCAAGCAGGCCATGGATGGTGTAAGGCCGTGGGTGCCGGTGCCGATCCTGATCGGCCTGGTGGAAGCGGGCGGTCCGATCGACCACGGCTTCTTCCGGGAAGCCGTCACCGAGATGCGCACGCGGCTTGAGGCGGCAATGCCGCTCGATGCCGTCTATATCTGCAACCACGGGGCCATGATCACCACCGAGAACCGGGATCCGGACGCGGAGATCTTCGCCATGGTGCGCGAGATCGTCGGGCCCGACGTGCCGATCGTTGCGACGCTCGATCTCCACGGCAACGTCTCGCATCGGATGGTCGACAGCGTCGATCTGGTCATTGCCTATCGCACCAATCCGCACGTCGACATGGTTGATCGCGGGCGTGAGGCGGCGGCAGCGCTTAACCGGATGTTCCAGGGGGAGCGCCCGAGTTCGGCACTGATCCACTTGCCGGTTACCCCGCCCACCGTCACTTTGCTGACCGCCCAGGGCCCCTACGCCGATATCATCAACTATGGCCAGTCGCGGCTCACCGAAGACATCGCCAATGTCTCGATCCTGGGTGGTTTCGCCTATGCGGACACTCCCAAGAACGGCCTTGCCGTGATCGTCAGCGCCTGGAGCGGCAAGGAGGCTGCCGAAACGCTCGCCAAGGACATCGCGCAGAAGGCCTGGAGCGATCACGAACGGTACTTTCCGCGCCTGACCTCGCTGGAAAATGCCCTGGCCAAGGCGGTCGAGGTTGGCGAAGATACTTCGCTTGCGCCCATCGCCCTTGCCGATGTGGCCGACAATCCGGGCGGCGGGGCCAGCGGCAACACCACCTTCATCCTGGAGGGCCTACTCAAGGCAGGGGCCAAGGGCGTGGTGCTCGGAATCTTCAACGACGCGGAGCTAGCGCGCGAAGCCACCGAACTTGGCGAGGGGGCCCATTTCCGGGCGGTGTTCAACCGTAGCACAGAGGTCAGTTTCTCCAATCGCCTCGAGGCAGACGCTACGGTGATCAAGGTACGCGATGGCGACTGCGTCGGGCGGCGCGGCTTTTATGCCGGGCGGCGAATGAATTTGGGGCCCACGGTGCTGCTGGATCTCGGTGGCATTCGGGTGGTCGTCATTTCGGTCAGGACGCAGTGCGCCGATCCGGTGTTTTTGGAGATGATGGGGATCGACATCGCCGGGGCGCGCACCGTTGTGGTGAAATCGCGCGGGCACTTCCGGGCCGGGTTCGACGAGTTTTTCCCGCATGAGCAGATCGTCGAAGTCGATGCGCCCGGCCTGTCCTCGCCGGTTCTCACGCGGTTCGACTTCAAGAACCTGCCGCGGCCGGTCTTCCCGATCGATCTCGACGCGAGCTGGCCCCGGCCCTAGCGGGCCCAAGTCGGACCTCACCCGCGATCGGTAATTGGGAGCCGCCCTTCATTCGAAGTGCGGCTCTCTGCAACATGAGGAGTGCCTGCGATGGGACTAAAGACGATCGAGACGCCCAGTCTCGTGCTCAACCGGGCAGCGTTGTTACGCAACACCGGCCGCATGACCGAGCGGTTCCGGCAGTTGGGCGTGGCGTTTCGACCGCACATGAAGACCGCCAAGTCGATCGATGTCGCCCGACTGGCGCTCGCTGGGAATTTCGGCGGCATCACGGTGTCGACGCTCAAGGAGGCGGAATATTTCGCCGAGCACGGCATCAACGACATCACTTACGCGGTCAGCATTGTTCCCCAGAGGCTGCCGCGCCTCGCGCGCCTGATCGGCCGCGGGGTTGCCGTTTCGGTCATCACCGACTCGGTTGAGATCGCGCGGGAGATTAGCAACAGGGCGGTTGAGCTCGGCATTGTGCTCGATGTGCTGATCGAGCTGGATTCGGGCGAGAAGCGGGCCGGCCTGCTGCCTGAATCCGAAGAGCTGCTGGTGCTTGGCCGGTTGCTCGACGAACTCCCCGGGACGCGGCTCAAGGGCGTGCTGACTCATGCCGGCAACTCCTATCAAGGCGGAAGCCTCGAGGGCATCCAGGCGATCGCCGAGCACGAGCGCTGGTGCGCGGCAACGGCCGCCACGCGGCTCAGGGCGACAGGGTTGGCCTGCCCGGTGGTGAGCGTCGGTTCAACCCCGACGGCGGTGCATGGACGTGACTTCACCGGCATCACCGAGGTGCGCGCCGGCGTCTACATGTTCGGCGATGTTTTCCAGTGGGAGATCGGATCGCACGGGCTCGAGGATATCACGGTGTCGGTGCTGGCGACCGTCACGGCGCATCGCCCCGAGCTCAACACCGCCTTGATCGATGCGGGGTCGCTGGCCCTTTCGAAGGATCGCAGCACCGGTGCGCCGGGGCTCCCGGAAGATGTGGGCTTCGGCCTGGTGATGAATGAGACCGCCACGCACCGCATCGGCCGGGTACGGGTCGGCCGGGTCTATCAGGAGCATGGCATGCTCGAAGCCGACGGCCCTTTCCCCTTCGAGCAATTGCCCGTGGGCAGCCGGGTCAGGGTGCTCCCCAACCACGTCTGCATGACGGCGGCGATGTATGAGGAGTATCAGGTGGTCGACGGCGCTGCCGATGAGGCCATGGAAACCTGGCCGCGCATCAACGGTTGGTGAGCCGGTGCCGGCGCCTTGGAGTGCCGGTGACCTGAAAACATTCACCGCGCTCGTCATGGCCGGGCTTGGCCCGGCCACCCATTATGCCTCGCCCGCCTACCCTAGGGTCAAGTCCGCTTGGGTCCCCGAGTCAAGCCCGGGGATGACGATCTGGCGAGGGATGCGACCTAATGCCGATGCCGCACTTGCAGCACTTCGCTCCGAGCTCTCGCGACGGCCGCAGGGGGCAAGCCCGGCCCCGCTAGACGAGACGCCGGCCGCTCGTCGCGTCGAACAGATGGATCTTGTCCGGCTGTGGGGCGAGGTAGATCGTTTCGCCGGGACGGAACGGGTGCCGGTCGTTGAACACGGCGCAGAAGCGTGCGCCGGCAACGCTGGTGATCACCTCGATATTGGGCCCCGTTGGCTCGACGACTTCCACTACCGCCGCCAAGCCATCCCCCGGCGCGGCCAGCCGCAAGTGTTCCGGCCGAATACCCAGCACGACGCTCTGGTCCGGCATCCCACGCCCTTCCGGGAGGAGCAGGCGGGTGCCGTCGCTGGCGACCAAGGTCCTGCGTGGCCCGGTCCGCTCAACCGTCCCGCTGACAAAATTCATCGACGGTGATCCGATAAAGCCGGCCACGAACAAATTGGCCGGTTCGTCATAGAGCTCGAGCGGGCTGCCGACCTGCTCGATACGCCCCGACTGCATCACAACGATCCGGTCGGCCATGGTCATGGCTTCGATCTGGTCGTGCGTCACATAGACCGAGGTCGTGCCGAGCCGCTGGTGCAGCGACTTGATTTCGGTCCGCATCAGCACGCGCAGCTTGGCGTCGAGGTTCGACAGCGGCTCGTCGTAGAGAAAGACCTGCGCGTCGCGCACCAGGGCCCGGCCCATGGCCACGCGCTGGCGTTGCCCGCCGGAAAGCTGGCGCGGCGAGCGGTTGAGATAGGAGCCGAGGTTGAGGATATCGGCGGCCTCCGCCACCTTGCGCTTGATCTCCTCCGGCGGCTGGCGCCTCAGCTTCAGACTGAACGCCATGTTGTCGAAGACCGACATGTGGGGGTAGAGCGCATAGTTCTGGAACACCATGGCAATGTCGCGATCGCGTGGCGCAACATTGTTGATCACCCGCCCGCCGATGGCAATTTCGCCGCTGCTGATTGGCTCAAGGCCGGCGATCATGCGCAGCAGGGTGGATTTGCCGCAACCGGATGGGCCGACCAGCACCACGAACTCATGATCGGCGATATCGACATTGATCCCTTGGATCACCGAGATATTGGCGAAGCGCTTCTCAATGTTCCGGATTTCGACCGAAGCCATATAGGATTCCTTTGTGGGAAGAGGGTGTTATTTGACCGCGCCCAGGGCCATGCCCCGAATGAGGTAGCGCTGCAGGAAGGAGAAGATGATGGCGATCGGCACCGTGGCGAGGACGGTCGCGGCCATGACGTGGTGCCATTCGATCTGATAGCGACCGGCCACCTGGGCGTAGATCTGGACCGGCAAAGTGTACTGGTCCGACTGGCGGATCATCGTCAGCGCCAGCACGAATTCGTTCCACGAATTGATGAAGGTGAAGATGCCGGTGACCACCATCGCCGGCACGGCCAGCGGCAAGAACACTTTTACGAGGCTGGCAAACGCCGTCGCGCCGTCAATCCAGGACGCTTCCTCGAGCTCACGCGGAATGGTGTTGAAGTAACTCTGCAGCATCCAGATGTTGAAGGCCAGGTTGAACGCCGCGTAGGTGATCACCAGCGAGTTGAGGTTGTTGACCATCCCAAGGCTCACCATCAGGCGGAACAGACCGAGCACCAGCACGATGGGCGACATCATCTGCGTGATCAGCAGGAACTGCCGGTAGACGCCCTGGCCCCGGAACCGGAAGCGCGACAGCGCATAAGCTGCGGGGATGCTGAGCACCAGCGCGATCAAGGTCGCCGCGGAGCTGATGTAGAGGCTGTTGAGCAGGGCCCCCCCGAAATTGGTGACGTTCCACATGTCGACGAAATTCTGCCAGACGAAATGCGAGAACGTCCACGTGGGTGGATAGGTGAACAACTCGTCGCGGGGGCGGACTGCCGTTACGAACATCACGGCGAAGGGAAAGAGGATCACCACGACGAGCGGCGAGAGCAGGATCCAGTAGAGAATGCTCTTCTTGGTCTTCGGGCTCATCAGGCGGCTTCCTTCGCTTCCGCGAGCGAGCCGATAATAACGAGCGGCTCCTCATCGGCTTCTTCGAGTGTCTTGTCCGTCGTCACCTCTTTCTCGGCACGCATCACCAGCACGACGTAGATCGAGGTGACGACGAGAAGCATCAGGAACATGATGAGCGAAATGGCCGAGGCCTTGCCGAGCGCGCCGAAGCGGAAGGCGAGCTTGTAAAGATAGGTGACGAGGATATCCGTGCCGTTCGCCGGCCCGCCTTCCGTCATTACCCAGATGATCGGGAGGGAATTGAAGACGTAGATCACGTTGAGCACGATCGCGATGTTGATGAAGGGCTTCATCAGGGGAAGCGTGATGTGCCGGAACATGTCCCAACGCCGGGCCCCGTCGACTACGGCCGCCTCGTAGGCATCCATTGGGAGGGACGAGAGCCCGCCCAGGAAAATCGTGGTGGTGAACGGGATCGACACGAGTATGCCGATGAGGATCTCGACCGTGAAGGCGAGTGGCGCGGTTGCCAGCCATTCGATCGGCTGGGAGATGACGTGCAGGTCCATCAGTGAGGCATTGAGCAGCCCGGCGCGGCCGTTGAGCGCCCAGCGCCAGACCACGGCCGACATCGTCAATGAGATCGACCACGGGAGCATGATGATGACGCGGGCAAGGCCGCGCCCGTGGAATTCGTCGTTGAGGATGATCGAGATCGGCAGCGAGATCAGCAGCGTGCCGCCGACGACAGCAACGGTCCAGATCACGGTGTGCCAGAGCGAGCTGTAGAACACCGGGTCGGCCAGCACGTCGGCATAGTTCTTGAACCCGTCGAACCCGCGCAACTGCCCGAACCGGCTGACCTCCTGCATCGACGTCCAGGCGAGATCAATAATCGGATAACCGATGATGAGGAGGGCGAGCGCAAGGCTTGGCAGGATCATCAGCAGCGGTGTCGAGCGCAGGGCTATGGCTTTCATGCGGGCTCCAAGAGCAATCAAGAGTCTAGAAAAAGTCGATTGGGGGAACTGCTGTTCCCCCAATCGGAGAGGCAACTGCTACTGCTGGGCGCGGATAGCGTTGATGTCCGTCGCGGCGCTGGTCAGCGCGTCCTTGGGGCTGGCCTGATCGAGATAGATCTGCTGCATCGCCTGCACCGTGCGGTCGGCGATCTGTTCCCAATTGGCGATGGTCGGCGCGAACTTGGCGTAGGAGAGACCGGCGACGAAGGTGGAGATGTCGGGATCGTTCTTGTAATAGGGCTCGTTGGCAACGTCCTTGGTCACCGGCAGCAGGCCTTCGGCGTGATCGAACTTGCTGCGCCAGTCGTCCTGATAGGCGAACTGGATGAACTTCCAGGCGGCGTCCTTGACCTTGGAACTCTGAAACATCATCAGCGTATCGGTCACGCCGTAGGTCGCCTCGGTGGTATTGGTCGGAAACGGCTCGACCTTGTAGTGGAGGTTCGGCGCCTCGGCCTTGATCTGCGGGATCAGCATCGGGAAGGTGAAGACCATGCCGACCTTGCCCTGCTTGAACAGGTTGAACAGGTCCTCGCGGCTGTAATCGGTGGGCGAGGGCTGGGTCAGCTTTTCATCGACCATCTTCTTGTAGAAGGTCGCCGCCTCGAGCGCCGCCGGGGTGTCGAGCCCGCTGGTGCCATCGGGCTTCAGGATGTCGCCGCCGAAGGTCCAGAGCGCATAGTAAAAGTAGGAGTCGGTCTCGATCTGCTTGCCCTGCATGCCCAGCCCGAACGCGCCGGGGAGCTTGGAGATCTTCTGGGCGGCGGTGTAGACTTCGTCCCAGGTCTTGGGGATCGTGGCGCCGGCTTTATCGAACAGGTCGGTATTGACCAGCATGGCGCGGGTCGAGGAACCAACAGGAAGGCCCATCACCTTGCCGCCGATGACCGATGGCTGCAGGAGGGTCGGGATGAACTTCGACTTGAAGTCGGGCGTCAGGTACGAGTCGAGCGGCTCGGCGATGCCTTGGGAAGCGAAGTCGTACAGCCAGCGCGTACCAATGATCGAGATGTCCGGTGCGGTGCCGCCGGCGATGTCAGTGGTAAGGCGCTGCAGCAGACTGTCCCACGGCACCACTTCGATGTTGATGTGGATGTCGGGGTTCTGCTTTTCGAACGCAGCGGCCAAGTCCTTGAAGTAGGGGCCTGTACTCGCGCTGTATTCCGCAACCGTGAAATTCACCTGTGTTTGTGCCAAGGCAGGGGCAGCTGTCCCTAGCATGCTCGCAGCGACCACGGAGGTCGCCAGCGTCTTCCAGTTGAAGGACTTCATTCTTGCCGTTCTCCTGTAGTCGATTATTTTCAGTGGCCGTGCGGCTGGTCGAACTGTGCGATGCGTGACGGCAACTAGAAAATGAATTTATCGCATGGGTGTATGTGAAAGTGGCATAGCTTAGGCAGAACGGCGTATTGCCTAAAGAATGTGCGATAACGAACGCAAATAATGCCGCCTGGAGAGCCGGAACGCTCGGGGCTCAAGCGGCGCCCCGCACCGGGGAGAGCCTGGGCCTAAGCTGATGAGGGAATTGGCGCCTTGGCCGTCCAGCGCCGGTTGGGGCAGTGTCTTGGTGACACGAAACTGGTCAGGGCCTGCGAAGGCGATCGACCGGCCGGCTTGCTTGGATGATGCACGGCGGAAAGCGACCAATGCCGATTTGATGTGCGCTTGGCCGTTGGATCCAGTCCGGGGCAGAGCGTCGTGTTCGCCCGAGCTGCAGGCAGGACAAAGGGGGAGCGGAGGGTCCAGATCGGCTGGCGCGGCGCTGGCCGGTGTGGCCCTCTGCCCAAATTGGCGGCATGGTGCTCCGCCTCGGGCACATTCACTTCCTGGTCCTTTCCGGCCAGGTGAAGGTACCTCGACCCTCATCACTGCCCGGCAACCGGACGGTGGCGTGGCAAAACGGATGCGATCGAATCCTGCATCCAATCGGCATCTGCGCGACGCCGTAGGCGAGTGCAGGTCAGCTGGCGTTGCGCCAGGAGTGTTCCGGCTCGTATCCGAGCACGCGGCGAGCCTTGTCGATGCTGAGGAGCGTCTCGTGTTCGCCCACAGCCTTGCGCAGCGGCACGTCGGGAAAGACCTCTCGCAGCAGTTCGCTATTGGGCCGGTTCATCACAGAATCCGCGTTGGCGATAATGAAGTGGTCGGCCCCGACGAAGTCGACCAGCAGCCCCTTGCGGACGGCCTGGGCGCAATCGCGGGCGTCGATATAGGCCCAGAGGTTCCACTCGCGAAAATGCGGGTCGTCCTGCCAGGTTGGGAACCGGGCGTAGTCTTTCGGCTCCATTACATTGGAGAGGCGCAGGCCGATGAACGTGGTATCCGGGTTCCAGCGCTGGAATTGGCGGGCCATTTCCTCGCCGAGATCCTTGGAGAGCGAATACGCGCTCTCGGGGCGCATCGGGTGCTCCTCGTCCACCGGCGCATAGGCGGGCGGATTGTCCGGCCGGAAGGGCAGGCCTAGCGTGGTTTCGCTCGATGCCCAGACAACCCGCTTGATGCCGAGACGCATGGCGGCATCGAAGACGTTGAACGTCGACATCATGTTGTTGCGGAAGATGACCTCGTCCGGCGCCAGCTCCGGGGCGGGGATGGCGGCGAAATGCACCACGGCGTCCGGACGGTCGAAGCCGCGGAAGGGATGGTCCTTGCCGCCGCTCCACTGCATGGCGTCGATCACCTGGCCGAGCTCGCCCAGATCGACCTTGTAGAACGGGCATACCGGGTCGCTGGATGGGGCGATGTCGACATTGAGAACGCTGTATCCGTGCTCGACGAGGTCACGGCAGACGGCGCGGCCTGCCTTGCCGCTGCCACCGGTGACAATAATATTCTTCATTGCCGGGTTCTCCATGCGCGTTAGGGAGCGCAAGCCGGTAGCGCTCGGGGGATTTCGTGCAGTCTAGTCAACACCGGGAGCGGCAGGCGAATGCCAATTGCTGATCTAGCCATGCCGCTTAAGCATTGGTCCGCCCGGGCACGTGCGACTAGTTCTTGAAAAACGGCGGTAGACGGCCGGTATTCGCGCGCGGCATCAAGAGGGGGAATTGCAGACCATGACACGGCACGCCAACACCATCGCCCTTGTAACCGGCGCCGGGCACGGCATCGGGCGCGCCATTGCCCTGAAACTCGCGAGCGAAGGGGCCGCCGTGGCCGTGCTGGAGCGCAATCCCGACGGCGCCAGCGAGACGCTGCACCTGCTTGAGGAGAGCGGGGCCCGCGCGGTTTCCGTTCAGGCCGACATCACCAAGCCGGACGAGGTCGAGCGGGCTTTCGCCGAGGCGGAGGCGGCATTGGGCCCCCTCACGTTGCTGGTCAACAACGCCGCCTTCACCGACGCCGGTAGCCTTGAGGGCATTACGCTGGACTCCTGGCACGCGGAAATCGAGGTCAACCTTAACGGTCCCTATCACTGCATTCGCGCCGTGCTGCCCCGGATGCAGAAGGGCGGCGGGGGCGCGATCATCAACATTTCCTCGGTCAACGGACTGCGCTATTTCGGCAATCCCAGCTACAGCGCTGCCAAGGCCGGGATCATCAACCTGACCCAGTCGGTCGCGAGCGAATACGGCCCCCACGGCATTCGCTGCAACGCGGTCTGCCCCGGATCGGTGCGGACCGACAACGAAACCTGGACGATCCGCCAGCGCAAGGACCCGCAAATCTTCGAAAAGCTGAAGCGCTGGTACCCGCTCGGCCGCGTCGCCGAGCCGGAAGACATCGCCAAGGCCGTCGCCTTTCTGGGCTCTGACGAGGCGAGCTACATCAACGGCGTCGCCCTGCCGGTCGATGGCGGCCTGCTTGCGGGGATGAACGTCATGATCGACGAGTTCATCCTCGAGGCAAAGGGCGAACCAACTAAATCGGGAACACCGTAATGCTGATTATTTCCGAAGATCTCGCCAAACAATTGGTGAGCGTGGAGGCGGCGATTGCCGCCCTGGAGCACACTTTTGCCGCCATGGCCACGGGGCAGGCCTACAACTACCCGGTGGTGCGCGAGGTTCTCGGCTACCAGGATGCCGTATTCGGCGTGAAGACCGGCGCCGATGTCAGCGTTCCCCTGCTTGGCTTGAAGGCCGGGGGGTTCTGGCCGCACAACCTCAAGAAGGGGTTGACCAACCACCAGTCCTCGACCCTGCTTTTCGATCCCGAGACCGGCCGTGCCTCGGCGCTAGTGAGCGCCAACTATCTCACCGGCATCCGCACCGGCGCCGCAAGCGCCATCGCCACCAAGCACCTCGCGCGGCCCGACGCCACGGATCTGGGGGTCATCGGCACTGGGGGGCAGTCCGCCTACCAGTTGCGTGCGACGCTTGAGGTCCGCGGCATTCGCCGTGTCCATGCCTGGGACCAGTCTGCCGACAATCTCGCGCGCTTCGGCACTTTGGTGGCGGAACTGGGGCTCGACTACGTTCCTGCGGAAACGCCCGAACAAGTAGCGCGGGCGGCCGATGTGCTGATCACCGTCACGCCCTCCCAGAAGGCAATGGTCGAGAAGAATTGGGTCCGGCCGGGAACGCACATCAACGCCATGGGCGCCGACACAAAGGGCAAGCAGGAGCTGGATCCGGCGCTGGTCGCGAGCGCCGCCATTTTCGTCGACGAGGCGGCCCAAGCCATCACCATCGGCGAATGCCAGCACGCCTTTGCGAGCGGGCTCATCACCGCCGAAGACATCCGCGGGAGCATCGGCGCCGTCATTGCCGGCCTCAGCGACGGGCGCCGCAGCGACGCCGAGATTACCCTTTTCGACGGAACGGGGGTGTCCCTGCAGGACTTGGTGGTTGCCCACTTGGCCGTGGCGGCTGCCGAAGCTCGTCAGTTGGGGACGCGGGTCGACTACTGAGTGGCAAGCGCTAGCACTCAGCTGCGGGAAAGCATGCTGAGGGTGTCGCGCCGCGGTGGAGCACCGAACATGCGGGCGTATTCCCGGCTGAATTGCGAGGGGCTTTCGTAACCGACCCGAAAGGCGGCCGTGTCGGGCTTGAGCGCGTCGGATACCATCAGCCGGCGCGCTTCGAGCAGGCGGAGCTGCTTCTGGTATTGCAGCGGCGTCATGGACGTCAGCGCCTTGAACTGGCGATGGAACGCCGATGGGCTCATCTGCGCAACGCTCGCCAACTCTTCTATTCTCACCGGTGTCGCAAAGCGGTCTCGCAACACGTGGATCGCCCTGATTACCGGCTGAAAATGGCCGCTCGTCATCGTCATCTCGATGATCTCGCCGCCATGCGGGCCGGTCAGCAGCCAATAGCAGATCTCCTGCATGATCCCGGGATAGAGCATCGGGATAGCTTGCGGGGTCGCTAGTAAACGCATCATGCGGAGCGCACAGTCCGCTAGCGGCCCTTCGAAATCCGTCACGAAGACGCTCGAGGCCGGGTGGGCGGCTGGCTTGGGCAGGGTATCGAGCCCTTCCATCACGGTGCGCATCACGGCAAGGTCAAGTTCAATGACCACGGCGAGAAATGGTTCGGTCGGGCTCGCTTCGACGACCCGCCCAAAGGACGGCATTTCGACGCTGACCACCAGCGCTTGCCCGGCACGGTACTCGAACCGCCGCTCGCCGAAGGTCGTCCACTTGGCGCCTTGCACGACGATGCACAGCGCCGGCTTTATTATCGTGGGATTGGGCCGCGTTTCCTGGTTCGACCGCAGGATCATCACGCCTTCGATCGCTGTGGCGAAAGGGGCCTCGCCCGGCTGCAGGTCTGTGTAGCGCCTGACTGCGTCCAACAATTCCGTCGACATGTTCTGTCCCCGCTCTGGTGCCGGTGGGCGTCCCTCATGCTAAGCGCTCAAGCAGGATTAGGCAAGAAATGGCCTGGTTCAGATATTCATCCGATGCTCGTGCGGGAGCTAGTTTGACGCCGTTATCAACGCCATCTGGAACATTCAATGCCTACTGAAAACACAGCCGATTCAGCTACCAAGATCGCAATCGTTACCGGCGGCAGTCGCGGCCTGGGACGGGACACAGTTCTCAGCCTTGCGAGGCGAGGCATCGACTCGATCTTCACTTACCGGTCAAATCAGGCAGAAGCCGAGATGGTGGCCGCCCGCGTGGCGGAGGCCGGACGTCGCACGATAGCCCTGCAGCTCGACGTGGGCGATGCGGCATCCTTCGACGCCTTCGTGGGAAAAGTTCGGCATGCCGTGGCCGACCTCGGCGCCGAACGCTTCGATTTCCTCGTCAACAATGCCGGCACCTCGCACCACAACGCCTTCGCCCAGACCACCGAGGAGGAACTGGATGGCCTCTATCGGGTGCACTTCAAAGGCGTTTTCTTCCTCACCCAGAAGCTCCTCCCGCTGATCAACGATGGCGGGCGGATCGTAAATATCTCGAGTGGCCTCACGCGCGTGTCGGTGCCGGGCAGCGGTGCATATGCCTCGATGAAAGGTGCGGTCGAGGTGTTGACCCGCTACCTGGCCAAGGAGCTTGGTGCCCGCGGCATTGCCGTCAACACAGTCGCCCCGGGCCCGGTTGCGACCGATTTCAGCGGCGGCATGGTTCGCGACAATCCCGAGCTCAACAAGACGCTCTCGGGAATGACGGCCCTCGGCCGGGTCGGCGTGCCGGAAGATATCGGCGCGATGATTGCCAGCCTCGTTTCATCCGACAATCGCTGGGTCAACGGGCAGCGCATCGAGGTGTCAGGCGGCCTGGCGCTTTGATGCGCAAGGGTTCCGCAACGCGGGGACAGGCGGCGTTGCCGCCTGTCCCCCGCTTTGAACTATCTAGACGACGCGGCCGCGGGCGACGACAGGCCAGACGTCGATCGGCGTGTCGCCCCGGATCACCGTGACCGTGTCGAACATGTTGGTCACGACGCAGGCGTGGTTCGGCACGATACGAACTGTCTCGCCGACGGATAGTCCGATGGGGCCGGTGGTGACCAGGCGGCCGTGCTCTTCGGAAAGCTGGTCGATCGTGATGTCGGGGCGGCCCAGGACGTGCCCATGCCCGCGAAGACCGAGCAGATCGGAGGTCAAGGTCTTGCTGCCGGCATCGATGATTGCCCGGCCGGCTGCGGGCACAGAGACAACCGTCGCCAGTACCGTCAGGGCGCAATCTTCCCAACTACAAGCGCCGCGCTCGACCAGCGAGCGGTCGTTGTAGACATAGGTGCCGGCGCGGTATTCGGTCGTCACCGGAGCTTCAGCTGCGTGCATCATAGAGGGGGAACCGCCGGAGGTGACGACGGGAACGGTGATATTCATCGCCTCGATAAGGCCCTTGGCACGCGTCATGAAACTCTGGACTGCTTCCGCACCATTCACCGGCGGATATGTCATCAGCCCGGCAAAGCTGAGCCCGGGCGCCTCATTTATCCGGCGGGCGAGGTCCGCGGCCTCCTCGGGGGTGCCAACGCCGCAGCGGTCGGCGCCCGTATTGCATTCCACGAACACTTTCAGGGCGGCCGGCTCGTTCGCAAATGCCCGCGAGAGCCCATCGATGACGGTCGTGCTGTCTGCGACAACGGCAACCGTCAGCCGCCGGGCGAAGGCAACCAGGCGCTGCAGCTTCTCATGACCGAGGATGTTGTAGGTGATGAGGATATCGCGAATTTCCGGACTTCCATCGGCCATCGCCTCGGCTTCGGAAAGTTTTTGGCAGTTGATGCCGATGGCGCCGGCCCGCAGCTGCATTTCCGCGATCTGCGGCAATTTGTGCGTCTTGATGTGCGGGCGCACGCCCAGGCCGTGGGCGTCGGCATAAGACTGCAGGCGATTGATGTTGCGGTCGACGATGTCGAGGTCGATCAGGACAACCGGCGTGTTCAGCCCTGCGAGTGCCGTTTCTGCGGTGCTCATGGGAAACTCCTTCGCGAAAAAGATATATGCGGGGTGGGCGGCTGCCCGGACCCAGACTTGCCTCAGCCCGTCTTCACCTCACGGCCCGTCGTATCACCCCCAATTCGAAGCGACAGCAGATCGGCGGCGTCAGTCAAAGCCTTGATGTAGCTGGCACGGCTCGCCTTTGCGTCACCTCTCGGGGCAACAAGACACAGCGTTGCCACGCATATTCCGTCGGGCTGGTAGACCGGAGCCGCAAAGCAGTGGGTGTAGGTATCGGCGATGCTGTCGAAGGTGAAATAGCCTTCCTCACGGGCCCTGTGCGCCTGCGCCAGGAAAATATCCGGATCGAGCCACGTGCCGTCTGGCAGCTGGAAGTCTTCCTTCGGAATGAAGGCCAGGATCTCTTCGTTTGAAAGGTGCGACAGCAAGAGCCGGCCCGATGCCGTCCATGGGATCGGCACGGCCTCTCCCAGATCGGAGGAAATGCGGAATGGCCGCATACCCTCTTTCATCATCGCGACCGTGTATTTATGGCCGTCGAGGAGGCAGAGCTGAGCGGTTTCGCGCGTTTCCTCGGCGAGGTTTTGCAAGACGGCCTCGGCCTCGCGCCCGAGATCGAACTGGTCGGCGTAGGCGAGCCCGAGGAAATAGAGCTTCCGGCCAAGATAGACGCGACCGTCGCCGTCGGCATATTCAAGCACGCCGCTGTCGAGCATGACATTGACGAGTTCGTAGACCGAAGAGCGCGGCGCGCCGATGCCTGTCGCGATCTCGTTCGGACGGAGCGGGGTGCGCTTCTGCCGAAAATGTTCGAGGATTGCGAAGGCGCGGTCGAGGCCCCGCGCCCGGTTTCTTGTAGTATCAGGCGCCTCTTCCGGCATTCTTGTTCTCCCTATGCACAAGTCAGCACTTAAACGGTCCTTGGATGATTTTTTCCTAAGCAGCCGTGCCGGCTTATGCCTTTGTCGTTGGCCTCCAGGCCACGCATTCGATCTCGACCTTGCAATCCACCATCATGCGGGATTGCACGCAGGCACGCGCCGGCGGGTGTTCGCCGAAATATTCGGCGTAGATCTTGTTGAACGTCCAGAAATCCCGCGGATCGTCCAGCCACACGCCGACGCGAACTACATCCTCGAGCCCGTATCCGGCTTCGGTCAGGATGGCGACGACGTTCTTCATCGTCTGGTGGATTTCGGCAATCAGTCCCCCGGGGATGATTTCCCCGTTCTCCATCGCGACCTGGCCCGAAACATAGAGCCATCCGTCTGCCTCGACCGCCCGCGCAAACGGTAATGGCTGCCCTCCGGCGCCGCGACTGCCCGTGCCGTAACGTTTGATAGTCATTCAAAAACTCCCACTAACAATCAGCTGAAGCCCGAGGACTTCAGGAACTCACCCAGCCGCTCGGTGGTGGGCGAATGGAACATCTTCTTGGGATCGCCCTCTTCGCCGATCCTGCCGCCGTTCATGAAGATCACGCGCGTCGCGACCTCATAGGCGAACCGCATCTCGTGCGTCACCAGCAGCATGGTCATGCCCTCGCGGGCCAGGTCCTTGATCACCTGGAGCACTTCGTTGACCAGTTCCGGATCGAGCGCCGAGGTGACCTCATCGAACAGCATCAGCTTGGGGGTCATGGCGATAGCGCGGGCGATGGCGACGCGCTGCTGCTGGCCGCCGGAGAGTTGCCCGGGGTAGTGCCCCTTGCGGGCAAGCAGGCCGACGCGGTCAAGCCAATGCTCGGCGAGTTCGACGGCCGCGGCGCGCTCCATCTTCTTCACCTTGACGAGCCCGAGCGTGACGTTGTCGAGCGCCGTCATGTGCGGAAACAGGTTGAACTGCTGGAACACCATGCCAGTCAGCGCGCGCTGCTGGGCGATCTCCCGCTCGTTGCGGCGATGGCGCTGGCCGCCGCGCGTTTCGTAGCCGATCGTCTGGCCGTCAAGCTCGATGGTCCCGGCATCGAAATCCTCGAGCATGTTGATGCAACGCAGCATGGTCGTCTTGCCGGAACCGGACGAACCGATGATGCAGACCACGTCGCCCTGCTGCATGTCGCAATCGACGCCCTTGAGGACCTCGGTCTTGCCATAGCTCTTGTGAAGGCCCTTTATCGAAAGGAGCTGTGTCATTACCGAACCTTCAGTTTGTAGAGATCGCGAGCCGGCGTTCGACATATTTTCCGAACCGCTCGATACCGAAATTGATGAGAAAATAGAGGAAGCCGCAGGAGAAGTAGAACGGCAGGCTCATGAACGTCCTGGCGATGATCTGCTGGTTGGTGAGCAGCAGCTCGGCAACGCCGATGACCGAGAGCAGCGTCGAGGCCTTGACGATCTCCGCCGCCGTATTGACCCAGGACGGCATCGCCTGCCGGGCCGCCTGCGGCATCAGCACATAGAGGAAGGTTTGCGAGAACGTGAGCCCGATGGCCTTGGCTGCCTCGGTTTGCCCGCGATGAATCGTTTGCAGCGCGCCGCGAACGATTTCCCCGATATGGGAGGAGCAGAAGACGGCGAGGGCTAGAACGCCTGCCTGGAACGCATCAAGGTGCACGCCGACGGTGCCGAGAATGTAGTAGCTGGCGAGGATCAGGACCAGGACCGGCGTGCCACGGATGAAGTCGGTGTAAATCCGGGACAGCCACCGCAGTGGCGTCGCGCCGTAAGTCAGGGCTAGGCCGACGAATACCCCCACAAAGGTTCCGACGACGATGGCTAGGGCAGAGATAAGGAGCGTCATGCCCAATCCCTGCAGGATCTGCATTCTCGCGAGCCACAACACGTCAAGGAAGGACTGATTCATCGCCATCACCTCGGGATTGCCATGCGCCGCTCGAGCAGGCGCAGGAGAGCCGCGAGCACCACGCAGGTGGCGACATAGATCAGGCAGGTGACGGACCAGGTCTCGATCACGCGAAAACTCTCATTGTTGATCTTACGGGCATAGAAGGTGAGTTCCGGCACCGCGATGGTCGCTGCGAGCGAGGTATCCTTGAACAGCGAGATGAAGGTGCTGCTCAGGGCCGGCAAGGCGTTGCGAACCATGATGGGGATGGTGATCGATTTCTTGATCTGCAATTCGGTCAGCCCGATCGCAAGGCCAGCCTCGCGCAGGCCTTTCGGCACCCCGAGCAGCGCGCCGCGGAACACCTCCGCCAGATAAGCACCGGCATAGATCGCCATGGTAAAGATGAAGGATTGGAGCTTGTCCAGCCGCACGCCCATCTGTGGCAGCGCGAAGTAAGTAAAGAGAATGAGGATCAGGATCGGCGTATTGCGGATTGCCGCCACGTAGACCACCGCCGCGCCATGCGCGATCGAGCGCTTGGCATTGAGCAGGAAGGCCGTGAACAGCCCGATTGCAATCCCGATCACGATCGACACGAAGGCCAGACCGAGGCTGAGCCCCAAGCCACCGAGGAGAAGATCGAAATTGCGCCAGACAACGGCGAAGTTGAGGGTGTAGCCCATGGATCAGCCGGATAAGGGATGAGGTGAGGAGGCGCCTAGGACACGACGGCCCGGCGCCTCCTCGTGAATTCAGATTACTGGAACTCTTCCGGGAAGCCGATCTTGGGCTGCGGGAGGTCGACACCGAACCACTTCTTGAACGAAGCGGAATAGGTGGGGAACTCGACGCCCGTCATGGCTTCGTGCAGGGCCGTGTTGACGAAGTTCAGCCAGTCCTGATCCCCGCGCTTGACGGCGCAGGCATAGGTCTGCGGGCTCCAGTTGTAGCCACCGTCCTTGTACTTGCCGGGCTGCTGAACCAGGAGCCATTTGACGGACGATGCGTCGGTCGCCGCGACATCGTCACGGCCGGCATCGAGCGCCTGATACAGCAGGTCCTGTTCGTCGTACTGGTCGACCACCGCTTGGGGCAGCGCCTGGTGCACGAGGTCCTCGGCATAGACGTTCTGCAGCACGGCGACATGCACGGCCGAGCCCGCGGCCTTGAGCGCCGCGTAGTCGGCGTATTTGCTGTTTGCCGGCAGCAGCAGGCCCACGCCTTCACGGTAGTAAGGAATGGTGAAAGCCACCTGCTGGGCGCGGGCGCCAGTCACGGTCATGAACTGGCAGGTGATGTCGACCTTGCCGGTCACGACGTTGGGAACGCGCGCGTCCGACGACTGATCGACGAACTGGACCTTCGACGGATCATCGAACAGCGCCTTGGCGATAATCCTGCTGATGTCGATGTCGAAGCCCTCAAGGTTGCCCGCCGCATCCTTGAAGTGCCACGGCGCATTGGTGCTGCCGGTTCCCACGATGAGTTGTCCGCGCGCCAGCACCTGGTCGAGCGTGGAATCCGCCATGGCGGGCGCCGCACCCAGGATGACCGCCGCGGCAAGACCGCTCAGAATTGCCTTTATCCCCATTTTCGTTCCCTTGGTTTGAGTGTCCGCTATTTTGGACTTCGATCCAACTGGCCGGACATGGGCAAAAATATGATCCGTTTGTGACAGTCGAGTCAAGCCGCAGTTTGGTCACGAAAATGGCGAGCACGCTTGGGCCGGCCCGGTCTCGGGCGGCCGTCTTTTCCCATGCCCCAAGTGACTTAGGGGGGCGGGTCGGAGCTAATATGTTAGTAGCGCTGCGAGACTTCCGGCCGATGCTGTGGCGCAATTGGGGCCAAGTGCATCAATTGCACCGCGCGCAGCGTGGCGCTCGGTCGCAGGAGGTTGGGAGGCACGGGACGATGTCGCGCGCTTCGAGCACGGCACGCCAGCTACGGCCGGTCGTGCCCGTCGCTGAAAACGTCCCGACCCGCCATGCGCCCAAGCAGGCGGTCGCGGGCGGCACTGACGTGGTCGAAGACGGCTTGGCCAGCTGCCTCCGGATCATGGTTCTCGAACGCACGGATCATCTTCTCGTGCTCGGCGATCACCAGGTCGTAAATGTCGGGCGTGTAGCCGCCGAGACTGTCGGCGACGGTCCGGACGACGCGCGTGCGGCCCTCGAGGATGAGTTCAGCCTCCCGGTTGTTGGCGATCTCGTACATGTGCTTGTGAAAAGCGTTGTTTTCGCGCCCCGCGACCAGCGGCTTGCTCGAGCGGATCAGGACCGAGAGGTGCTCGTGCATCTGGCGCAGCTCGACGATCTGCTCGTCCGTCGCGGCCTCTACCGCGCGGTGCGCAAGCATGGATTCGATGCCGACGCGGATGTCGTAAATGTTGCGGATGTAAGACTCGGTGATCGCCTCGATCCTGAAGCCTCGATGCGCCAGCGAAATAAGGATGCCTTCGCCCTCGAGCTGCCGCAGCGCCTCGCGGATCGGCATGTGGCTCACTCCATAGCGGGCCGTCAGAGTCTCGATGGTGATGTGCATGCCCGGCGTGAACTCGCCTGACACCAGATCCCCAATGATTGCCCGTTTTACCCGCAGGTAGGTGGGCTCGTTCAGTGGCGCTGTGGCCGGCTCCGGTCGGGGCATCTCTTTCCTATTCTTCAAGGCCGTCGGCTCTCCTTACCAAAACCGCTGCGCTACGCCACTGTTGACGCGCAAATATATTTGCGCAAATGTAGGAAGTGAAGAGGGCACTCGCGGGAGACGGGATGCCCCCGATAAAAGAGGAGATGTGGCCAATGGACTTTCAGAGGACCAGGGCGGGGCAGAGTGCGCCCCAGGGGCTTTCACGCCGCAGCGTGCTGAAGGGCGCCGCGGCCATGGGGCTTGCCGCGAGCGGTCTGCCGCTGCTGTCGAGCGTGGCGCGGGCGGCGACTGAGGAGCCGTCCGCCGACCTCGTCAATGCCGCCAAGGCAGAGGGGACGCTGACCTTCTATCACACCACCGCCATTGACCTGACGGCCAACTGGACGGCCAATTTCACGAAGAAATACGGCATTCCAACCCAGAACGTCCGTGGCCCGAGCTATCCGCTCTGGGAGCGCTGGCTCACCGAAGAGCGCGTCGGGCAGCACGTCGCCGATGCCATCCAGATCACCGACACCGTACTGATTGAGGCGGCTCACGCTGAGGGGCTCATCGCCGATTACACGCCTGCCTCGGGCGCCGGCATTCGTCCCGGGATGAAGAAGGAGGGTGTCTGGTACACCGCCTTCGTCAACGCCATGGGGTACGCCTGGAATTCGCAACGCGTCTCGCCCGAGGAAGACAAGCTCTTGCGCTCGGCCAAGTGGGACGTGCTGACCGATCCACGCTGGAGCGGGCGGTTCGCGACCTCGACGCCCGCCTCGGGCGGCAGCAGCTACTCCTATGTATACATGTTCCTGGGTGGCAAACGCTCGATGTTCGGTCCGGATTTCGTGACCAAGCAGGCGGCCCTCAACGCGCAGATCTACGAGAGCAAATCGCCGATGTATGACCGGCTGGCCGCTGGCGAGTTCGCGCTCGTCGACCAGGCCTCGCAAAGCGACATGGGTGGGCTGTATCTCAAGGGCGCGCCGATCCGCTGGGTATTTCCTGACCCGACACCGGCGAACCTCACCGTGCAGACTATTTCGGCCAAGGCAACGCACCCCAACGCGGCGCGGCTTTTCCAGGAATGGGCCATGAGCCATGAGGGGCAGGCGGCCTGGTTCGCCCTCGCGGGCGTCGCCTCGGCCCGCGAGGACACCGTCGATCCGCGCAAGGTGGCCAAATCCGACTGGTACAAGGAAGACTGGTACAAGGATCCGGCCGACCTCTACATCGATTACCTGAGCGACCCCGGCTACGTCGATCCGGCCAAGCCGATCATCGGCGAATGGAACCAGATCTTCGGGCGCAGCTAAGACCTAGCAACATGTCAACCATTGTACAGGCTGCGGCGCAAAGCGGTCCTAGGACCGGCTTTGCCCCGCTGAGGCGCCGGCGCAGGGGCTTTGTCCTGCCGATCGTCCTTGGGCTCATCCTGACCATTCTGGTCCTGGTGCCGATCTTGCTGATGTTCATCGGCGCCGTGCGGAGCGGCACGTTTGTCGATCCGCACTCGACTTTCTCGCTGCGGAGCCTTCAGGCGGTCTATACCACCTGGCCCTACCTCAGGACGCTCGGGATCACCGTCGGCGCCTCGCTGCTGGTATCGCTGCTCGCCTGCGTCGTCGGCATCGCCCTGGCGTGGCTGATCGCCCGCACGGATATTCCGGCCAAGGGACTGATGGAAAATTCCGTCATCGCCCCACTCTATCTTTCCCCCTTCGTCGGGGCGTTGGCCTGGCTGATCCTGGCCTCGCCGCGAGCCGGCCTGCTCAACGTGCTGGCGCATCAGTTCTTCGGCGCCACCGGGCCGATCATCAATGTGACCACCTCGACAGGCGTGATCCTGATCATGGTGCTCTACAATGTGCCCTACGCCTATATGACGGTATCGGCGGCGCTGCGCGGCATGGACCCCTCGATGGAGGAAGCTTCATACCTGAGCGGGGCAGGGGTCGTCCGCACTGCCCTCAAGATCACCTTCCCGGTGGTGCGGCCGGCAATCGTTTCCGCCTTCTTCTTCGTCTTCGTTCTGACCTGCGGCACCTTCTCGATCCCCGCGGCCCTTGGCGGCACGCAGGCACTGCCGTTCATGGCGGTCGATATCTACCACGCCACGGCGACCTACCCGATCGACTACTCCCGGGCGGCTTCGATCGGCACGATGCTGTTCTGGATCTCGCTGATCGGCGTAGCGTTCTACCGCTTTGCTTCGCAGGTCGCGACCCGCTTCGTGACCGTCACGGCCCGCGGCTATCGCATGCGCTTCGTAAAACTGCGCGGCTTGCGCGTCGTCTCGGTGGGGCTAATCGCCGCCTATGTGGTCCTGGCGATCATCCTGCCATACCTCGCCCTGTTCTATGTCGCCTTCACCAGCTTCACCTCGTCGTCGATTGCGGCGGCGTCCTGGACGCTCGACAACTTCAAGGCGGTCGCCGGCTCGGTGGCCGTGAGCCAGTCGATCGTCAATACGCTGATCATTGCGGTAATCGCGCCGACCCTCTGCATCATGTTCGCTGTCTGGATCGCATATGCGATCCGGCGCCTTAAAGTCCGGGGCGGCGGCATCCTCGACTACATCACCATGTTCCCGATCGCCGTGCCCGGTATCGTCTTCGGCACCGGCATCTTCTGGACGTACCTGATGACGCCCGCCTATGGGACGATCTGGATCCTCATCATCGCCTTCGTCGCCTCCTACGTGCCGTTCGCCTACCGGATGATCGACACTTCGCTCATCCAGATCGACAAGTCGCTGGAGGAGGCCTCCGCGCTTTGCGGCGCCTCGCACTGGCGCACGGCCTGGCAGGTGACGTTCAGGCTGATCCGGCCGGGTGTGCTTTCGGCGTGGATCCTCATCTTCATCTTTTCGGTGCGCGAGATCAGCGCAGCTATCCTGCTCTCCTCCGCCAGCAACAAGGTGCTGTCGGTGATGTCGTGGGACTATCTCGAATTCGGCAACGTGCAGAACGCCGCGATCATCGGCCTGCTGCAGACGGCGATCCTCGTCCTGGGCATCCTTGCAGGTCGCTACGTCCTGCGCATCAAGCTTTCGCAGAACGGCTAGGCCGCGGAATATTAGGAGGAGTGCCTTGGCACAGCTAAGCGTTGAAAACCTTGAGGTCAGCTATGGCGCGATGGTCGCCGTGAAAGACCTCTCCTTCGATGTCGAGGAAGGCGAGTTCGTCTCGCTCCTCGGCCCCAGCGGATGCGGCAAGACCACGACGCTGCGCTGCATCGCCGGGCTTGAAGCCTCATCTGCCGGCCGCATCAGCATCGGCGGCGACCTTGTCGCCGAAGACGGGCTCGAGGTGCCGCCGGAAAAGCGCGACATCAACATGGTGTTCCAGTCCTACGCGGTCTGGCCACACATGAGCGTGTTCGAGAACGTCGCCTACGGTTTGCGGACCCGGCGCGAGCCTTCGGAGACAATTCAGGTCAAGGTCGGCGAAGCGCTGCAAACCGTCGGGCTCGAGGGCTACGCCCACCGCTTCGGCACCGAACTGAGCGGTGGCCAGCAGCAGCGCGTGGCGCTGGCGCGCGCCATCGTCACCTCGCCGCGGCTGCTCCTTTTCGATGAGCCGCTCAGCAATCTCGATGCGGGCCTGCGGGAGCGCATGCGGTTCGAGCTCGTCGAACTTCAGCGCCGGTTGGGCAAGACCTCGCTCTACGTGACCCATGATCAGTCGGAAGCGATGCTGATGAGCGATCGCATCCTGCTGATGAAGGCGGGGCAACTGGTGCAGATGGGCTCGCCGCGCGACCTCTATGACCGGCCCGCCAGCCGCTTCGCCGCCGAGTTCATCGGCAACGCCAATATTTTTGATGGCGAGATCGCGAGCGTTGCCGGCAACGCCGCCGTGCTCGCCAGGATTGGCGGCATCAGCATTGAAGGCCGGTTCTCCTGGCCGGAGCAGGCGCGCAATAGCGGCGAAGTACTGGTCTGCATTCGCGCCGAGAGCGTCGTCCGCGTCGCGTCGGAGGCGACTGGCGTCAACCTCTTCGATGTCGAGGTACGCACGGTCAGTTTCCTCGGCGCCACCGTCAATTGCCTCCTGCAGCTCGACGGCGTCACCTTGCGCGCCGATCTGCCGGCCCGCCACCCGCCCGCTCCGGGCGAAACCATCCGCATCCGCATCGACCCCGAGGCGGTGACCATGATCACCGAGCCATAGCGGGACCGCGGGAATTTGTTCAGCAGTAACTAGGGAAGAGAATTTCATGCGTATCGAAAGTGTCGAGAGCATCTTTATCGACAAGTATCTGTTCGTCGAAATCCGCACGGACAACGGGCTTGTCGGCTTGGGGGAGGGGGGCGCCTGGGGCTTTCACGAGGCCACGGCCGGCGCCGTGACGCGCTTCAAGGAGTACCTGCTCGGCCAGGACCCGCTGCGGATCGAGCATCATTGGCAGTACATGTACCGCTGGGCGCACTTCCGCGGCTCGGCCGTGATGGCGGCCATCAGCGCCATCGACATCGCGCTCTGGGATATCACCGGCAAGCATTTCGAGGCGCCGGTACACGCCCTGCTCGGCGGCAAGGTGCGCGAGAAGGCGCGCTGCTACTATCACGTCTTCGGCGAGACAAAGGAGGAGCTGTTCTCCGGCATCGAGGGCGCCAAGAAGATGGGCTTCACCGCCGTCGGGCACCTGACGCCCTTCCTCGACAGCCGGCGCGACCTGCCGTTCTTCCAGACCCATGCCGAGCACATCGGCGACGCCGTCGACACTGTGCGACAGTATCGCGAGATCGCCGGCCGGGAGATGGACCTCTGCATCGAAATCCACCGGCAGCTGAAGCCGTACGAGGCGGTGCAGCTCGGCCGGGCGATCGAGCCCTATTATCCTATCTTCATGGAAGACCCGGTCACGCCGGACAATTTCGACGAAATGGCCTATGTCGCCGACAAGATCGGTATCCCGATCGCGACCGGCGAACGCATGACATCCCTGTGGGAATTCCAGATGTTGCTGGCCCGCAATGCCGTGCAACTGGTGCGGCCGGACGTGTGCATCGTCGGCGGCATCTCGGGCGCCCGGAAAATCGCGGCCCTTGCCGAGGCGCACCATGCCGGGGTCGTGCCGCACAATCCGCTGAGCGCGGTTTCGACCGCGGCCTGCCTCCAGATCGCGGCGACGGCGCCGAACTTCATCCTGCAGGAATTCCCGAATGATACCTGGGGCGTTACCGACAAGCGCCCGGACTCCGACAGCTTCCTGACCGGCGCCGCCCAGCATGACGGCGAGGGCTTCCTCACGATCAGCGACGAACCGGGCATCGGCGTTTCACTGAAGGAAGGCGCGGCGGAGAAATTCCCC